>CAJULZ010000089.1 GCA_910587205.1 uncultured Oscillospiraceae bacterium | reverse complement strand
ATTATCTACTCTCAATTCCTGCTGAACACACTGTATATCGGCTACTCTATGGGAATAGCGCCCATTATTGGGTTTAACTACGGAAACAGAAATGATGTCCAACAGAAACGGGTTTTCTCCATCAGTATGCGGTTTATCGGGTTGGCATCGGTGCTGATATTTGCGGTTTCCATGTTTGGCGGCTCTTACATTGTGCGGCTGTTTGCGGATGATACATCGGAGGTTTATCAAATTGCGGCAAATGGCTTTACGATTTTTTCATACAGCTTTTTATTCTGCGGTTTGAACAATTTTACTTCCGCGATGTTCACAGCATTGTCGAACGGAAAAGTATCTGCGGTGCTTTCCTTTTTACGGACATTCGGCCTGCTGGCGGTCGGTATCCTGCTGCTGCCCCCTATTTGGGGGATTACGGGCGTGTGGCTGGCCGTACCGGCTGCAGAGGGGATCATGTTCGCCATGTCTGCGGCTTGTCTTGCCCGCTATCGGGATCGGTATTCCTACTGATTTACCGGTGGCGGCGCTTTTATGGTATGGGCGCAGAATTTGCCGGGGATTTTCATGTCCACGGGTGGGATTGCGCCGGTTCTGCCCGCATCTATGATCCCGATAACGCCATCCGCCCTTCGAATTGCGCGGAAGCCGGAGAATCCTGTATAATAATGTCAGCAGCAGTATGCGCATACTGAAGGCTCCGCACAAAGATATTGAAAGGGAGGATTTTATGGGAACCTCGAACGCAAAACGGACGCGGGAAATCATACTGGTTTTGATCTCGTTTCTTCTTATGTTCGGCTTCGGACCCGTCGTAGGGTCTTTTGCCGAAGTGACGCAGACGGGCGTAAATGTTCTGGGCGTATTCCTTGGCGTAATCCTGATGACTATTTTTACGAGCCAGACGTTTCTGGCCTGTGTCCTGGGCATGGCTGCGCTGATTTTCGGCGGTTATGTCACGGCGGCCAACGCCATCGCCACCTGGCTGGGCGGAGGTACGGTGCCCCAGTTCATTTTCATCTCGGCCCTCTGCCTGGCCCTAAAGGGTAGCGGCGCGATGGATATCATCGTGAAAAAGTTCATTTCTATCCGCTTTCTCCAGGGCAAACCCAAGCTGTTCCTGTTCTCGTTCTTTGCCATTGCCTATGTAGTCTCCATGTTTATCACCTTTGTGCCCATGTGCATCTTGGCATTTAGTATGTTCGACTCTATCCGTGAGGTGGTGGGCTACGACAAGCACGCCCGCACCTCCAAATTCATCCTGTTGGGCGCTTATTTTGGCTGCATGGGCAGCTATGCCCTGCCGTTCCGCGGCGTCCAGCTGGTGGTTATCGGCATCGCCAATACCCAGATGCAAACCTACGGCCTCAGCTTCAGCAACCTGACCTGGTGGCTGCTCCAGGTCATTGTCAACCTGGTCTGGCTGCTGGCATATGTCCATCTGTTGCCCCTGCTGAAGTGCGACCTGGTGCCTCTTAAAAACTTGGATGTCAAAAACGTAGAGGCGCTCCAAAGGATTCCGGACCGCATGGACCGCAGGCAGGTCATCACCCTCGCGGGGTTTATCCTCGCCATTGCCTACCTTCTTTCCATCAACCTGCTGCCCACGACCCTCCCCTGGTATGACACCTACGCGTTCCTGGGCGGCAGCTTTGGCTTCCTGCTGATGCTTGCCGTGCTGAACTTTATCCATGTGGACGGCAAGCCGGTGGTCAACGCGGGGGAGGAGCTGAAAAACGGCGCCATGTGGGGGATCGTGGTCATCATCGGCTGCTTCTCCCTTTTGGGCAACGCCATGGCCGACGCTGAGCTGGGCATTCGCGCGTGGATCATCAGCTCGCTCTCCCCGGTGTTCGGCGGCATGGGGCTGCTTCCGCTATTGATTCTCATTGCCGTTATCATCACCTTTGCCACCAATTTCTGTAACGGGCTGCCCCTGGTGCTGGCCTGCAACTCCGCCGTCCTGCCCTTTATCTGTGAACTGGAGCTGTCCACCGGCATAAGCTCCAGCGCGGTGGCCACCATGATAAACCTGTGCGCCAATATGGCGTTCCTCACTTACGCCGGAACCATCTACTCCTCACTGATCCTGGGCCGGGAGGAGATTGACCAGAAGTGGGTGTGGGGCGATGCGATCAAGATCCTGCCCGCCTTTATGGCCGTGTGCTTTGTGGTGTGCTACGCGCTGTGCCACATCCTCCCCTGACCGCATTTATCTGACAAAAGGAGCAAACCATGGATACAATCAAATTTGTGGGGCAGACCGAGATCCCCGTTGCAAAGGAATCGGATGTAGTGGTGGTGGGCGGCGGCCTGGCCGGCGTAGCGGCGGCGGTAGCCGCGGCGCGCGAGGGAATGACGGTTACGCTGATCGAAAAGACCATTGTGCTGGGCGGCCTGGCCACCGCGGGCCATGTGTGCATCTATCTGCCCATCGACGACGGAAACGGCCACAAGGTCTACGGCGGGTTGGCGGAGGAACTGCTGCATGTGTGCATCCGGTACGGCCCCGACAACCTTCCGGACGCCTGGAGAGGCGCCTCGGACGCCGCTCCCTCTGAAGCGGGCCGCTATATGACCAACTTCAATATCCCCGCCGCCGTCCTCGCGCTGGATGAGCTGATGGAGCAGGAGGGAGTGAACGTAGTCTTTGACACGGTGTTCTCCGAACCCATCCTGGAGGGGAGTACCGTGAAAGGCATCATCGTGGAAAACAAATCAGGGCGCACGGCCTATCTGGGGAAAATGTTCATCGACGCTTCGGGCGATGCGGATCTGATCTATCGAGCTGGGGCGGAAACCGAGACACTGAGGACTATCGTCTCCCACTGGTTTCACGAGCTGGACTTCGGCCTGATGAAGCAGGGGATGGATGAGGGCAGTATGCTCCGCGCCGCCCCTCTGCGCTGGCTTGGTCTGACCCCCTCCGGTGGAGCCGGGGATGACCAGGAAGCTCTCACCTGTGACGGCACCACCTCCGAAGGGGTTAACGAATACATCCGCCTGTCCCGCGGGCTTGCTCGGGATTTTCTGAAAAAGCACCAGTCCCCGGACTACTGCATGATTTCCTTGCCCTTCCTGCCTCAGATGCGCATGACCCGCCGGCTTGTGGGGAAAGATGAGCTGCACTGTGACGGCGAATACACCGTTGACAGCTCGATCGGCTGCGTGATTGCCTCGCTGGATCAGCCCGCCACCGTGTACGAATACCCTTACGAGGGGTTGATTACTGACCGGCTGGCCAACGTCCTGGCCGCAGGGCGGATGGTGTCCGCCTCCGGCCGGGGCTGGGCCATCATGCGGTTTATCCCAGCCTGCGTCCTCACCGGCGAGGCCGCGGGCACCGCGGCGGCCCAGGCCATCCGGGATGGCTGTACTCTCCAGGAGATGGACGTGAAAAAGCTCCAGCGCGCACTGGAGGCAAAAGGGGTCAGGCTGCACCGCACGAAAGAGATGGAGGGGAATGTCCCTGCGCAGCCAAAGCGGCCCGCCGTTCCCCCGGCCATCAACCGGTTCTGTGTGCACAACGACCCCGGCGAGGTTCGGACAGCCGGCAGCGGGCATTAGGAAGGGGCGCCGGCAGCCCCGGCATGCGCCTGAGAGTTGTCTGGCGCAGCCTACAAAATATACAGCAGCAGGCTGCCGGGATACGGCGGCTTGCTGCTGTTTTTTTCCGTAAAAACCTTGTTCCGGGCGGAAACCCGTATATAATAAAAGGGAAAGCGTGCCGGACGCCGCGCCTATGGAGGGAATGGAGGGATATTATGGAAATCCAGTATCTGGAGACTGTCCTTGCCGTTGCGCAATACCTGAGCTTCAGCAGAGCTGCGGAGGAGATCCCCTGCGCCCAGTCCTCCGTGTCCCGGCACGTTGGGATTGTGGAAAACGAGCTGGGGGCCAAAATTTTTACCCGCTCATCCAAAACCGGCTCTGTGGCGTTGACAGGATACGGTACCCAGGCCATTCCCCTGATCCGGGAAATTGTGGACAAATATGCCGCGCTGCGCGACTCTGCCTACAAGGCGGTATCCGCCAAGCGGATTAGCTACCGGCTTGGCATTCTCCGGGGGCCGTTCAATTCTAAAATCCGGGGGACGATCGTGTCGGAAATGTTTCTGCGGCATCCAGACATCTTCTTCACCGTCCGGGAAGTCTCCCGGGCGGCCCATGTGGATATGCTCCTGCGCGGGCAGCTGGACGCGATGCTGCTGTATTACACCTATATCAAAGATGAGCCGGAGCGTTCCTCCGCCGCCACGCCGCCCGGGATCCTCTGCCACGAGCTGTTCAGCCAAGGGCCCCACATTGCCATGCCGCTGCATCACCCGCTGGCCGCACGGGAGCGCATTTCCTTCCGGGAATTGGAGGGGGAGACCTTCCTCCTGCCCTATGGCAGCATGGAAAAGACCGGACGCGGCGGCGACCCCTCCTGCCGCGGCTTTCTTCAAAGCTGTGAACAGGCGGGATTTATTCCGGTGATTGAAACCCTCAGTGGGGAGACTATGGCGGACATCCGGGACACGCTGGTGGAGGTTCAGGGCCGTATGTATCCCACCTTCCAGACCAAAGCCATGCGCGATGGCGGAAAGGCGGCCTTTCTGCCGGTGGAGGAGCCGCTGTATTATGCCAAATACTGTTTGCTTACCACTGGAACAAAGCCCCAGGCCACCCAGCACGTCCTGGACTGCGTTCGGGAACTGCTGGCCGACGGTCCCCCCGGGTGCGCCTGACGTCCGGGCACCCGGGGCCGAGGCCTGGAGCGGGGCATCCGAACCGCCCCGTCAGCCCTCCCCTTGGAACAGCCGCACGGTTTTTGCCATCCGCTCCGCGATCCTCACCCCAAAGGGACAGCGGCTCTCGCAGCCCTTGCAGCCTACGCACTCATCCGCATGGTGCTCCAAAGCGTCATAATGGGCGCGAACCGCAGCCGGAACCTCAGGCTGCATGGACGCCAGATCATAGTATTTGTTCACCATGGCGATGTCGATGTTCACGGGGCAGGGCTTGCAGTGGCCGCAGTAGGTGCACTCCCCCTGCCCGAAGGTATGCTTGGGGGTATGGGCCAGCACGCTGGCATAGTCCTTTTCCGCGTCACAGGCGGTTTCATAGGCCACTGCCTGCTCCACGTGCTCCGGGGTGTCGTACCCTGCCAATACGGACGCTACGGCGGGCCGGGTCAGGCAATAATGGATGCACTGCGCCGGGGTGAGGGCCACGCCGAAGGGGGAGCGCTTTTCGTCGAACAGCCGCCCCCCGGCATAAGGCTTCATCACCGTAATGCCCACGTCGTTTTGTTCGCACAGCTTGTACAGTTCCGCCCGCTGGGGGTCGATGCCGCCTAAGTCCGCCCGGTAGTTCTCCAAGTCGAAATAAGTATCTAGATCATCGGTGGTGGGATGCATGTCAAAGGCCGGGTTGACGCTGAACAGCAGCATCTCCACGGCGCCGTGCTCCGCCGCCTTTTTGGCCATGATGGGGTTGTGGGTGCTCATACCGATGTGACGGATTTTGCCGCGTGCCTTCAGCTCCCGCACATACTCGATATAAGGGCCGTTCATGGCGGCATCCCAGTCACGCTCCGTGTCCACAAAGTGGATCATCCCAAGGTCGATGTAGTCCGTTTGCAGCCGGGCCAGCAGGTCCTCAAAGGCTGTCCGGCATTTTTCCACGTCCCGGGTTCGGACATACTGCCCGTCCTGCCAGGTGGAGCCGATGTGGCCTTGGATATACCAGCGGTCCCGCCGGCCGGACAGGGCTTGGCCCAGACTGTCGCGCACCTCCGGGTTGGACATCCAGCAGTCCAGAATGTTGATGCCCAGCGCTTCCGCCCGGTCCAGCACCGCTTTGCATTCCCCAGCAGTATGGCGCTCCATCCACTCCGCGCCAAATCCAATTTCGCTGACCATCAGGCCTGTTTTTCCCAATCTGCGGTATTTCATCGGTCCCATTCCTCCTCGGCCGCCGGTTTTCACGCCCAGGGCGGCGGCCCACTCCGCCTCCCGGAAGCCCACCAGCACAAAATCATCCCCCACCAGGATGGGCCGCTTCACCAACAGCCCATCGGAGGCCAGCAAGGCGAGCTGCCCCTCCTCATCCATCCCGGGCAGTTTGTCTTTCAATGCCAGCTCTTTGTACTTCAGACCGCTGGTGTTGAAGAATTTTTTCAGCGGCAGGCCGCTGCGCCCGTGCCAGTCTTTGAGCTCCTCAACCGTGGGAGGTTCGTCCTTGATATGCCGGGACTGGAAAGCGGTCCCGTTGGCCGCCAGCCATTTCCGGGCTTTTTGGCAGGTTGTGCAGTTTGGGTATTCAATGAACAGCATAGCAACATCTCCTTATCTCCAGCGGTAGTTTAGCCAAACCGGCTGCTCTGATAAAAACAGCGGCATGGATGCTCTTTTTACATTCTACCAGAAAAGCTCCCCCATGGCAAACGGCTTGTTGTAGAAGCTGGGCATCGCTTAAGAGCCTGCTTAATATCTCGAAAAGGGATGGATTTGCTGCCGAGGCCAAAGCACACTTCGCCTGCCGCGCAGCTTTATTCCGACATCCATTAGATCCAGATCCTTGCCCATGGAGTTGCCAATCTCCGCTTCCGGCACCACGGAGCCCTCCGGCGTAACATAGGCTTTCAGCTGCTCCATATAAAGCCAGTCCCTCCTTGCCGTTGGCTCAAACTCAGCCTGGTTCTCCGTGGCCGTCAGGCTCTTCCGCCCCTCCAAAGCGTAGGGTTGGATTAAAAACGCGGGGAGGATGGTTTTGCCGCCGTTGGGGAGAATGATATCAATGCCGGAGGAAGGCGACATGCCAAAGTATTTAATGCCCAGCTTTTTCGCGCCGCTGGCCTGATAGTGAAGCTGGGGGCCGTTGGCGTAGAGGTTTGGGTAAAGCCCCGCGAATTCCCCGGAATATTTGCACACGGGTTCCGTCAGCTCCGGCATCGCCAGGGAGAACCGGCGGAATATTTTTTCTTTCTGGCCGGCTGACCGCTCCGACGACCAAGCAGTCCCTTCCGGATAGGCAAAATCGCTTGCCTTGGTGGGAACAGAGCTGGTTTTCTTCGTTGTTAAGCCTAACGCCACCAGTTTGTCGTCCATGATGCCTTTGCTGTAAACCGTTTTTATGCTGGCCTCATATCAGGAGCCGGAAGCTACGTCCTGGATTGTACCCGGGGCGGGTTGCGCGCCCGCCCCAGCGGCCCGCCGGAGACATAAAATGCGGTGTCGAGTTTTGAAATACCCAACACCGCCTTGAAAAAATCAACGCAAGCACAAAACCTATCACCACTCCCCACCTTGCTATTCCGGCAGAAAGCGGATATAATAGGCTCGTGGTACAATCCAAGATCGCTGTGTTGAGTGGCGCTGCCACTCGCGCAGGGCCATGGGGTATTCCAGCACCCTGTGGCCCTGCCACATTTATATTTCCAAGATTAATTTTAACCGATGCCGCGCGGAACTGCAAGGGGTGCGGAGGAAAACATAGTGGGTGGGGACAAACCGGCAGGCGCATGGTTTTGGAGCCGGAGCGTACCGCCATAACTGCAAATAGAAAAGGAGGCCGTCCCATGCCCCGTGTTTTGGTCGTCGAGGACGATACCGACATCAACAACTCCACCGCCCAATATCTGCGGCGGCAGGGCTGCGACTGTGTCCAGGCTTTTTCCGGCACCGAGGGGCGGATGCTCTGGCAGGCGGGTGGGTTTGACCTGCTGCTGGCGGACCTGATGCTGCCGGGGCTGTCCGGCGGGGAGCTCATCGCGGAAATCCGCAGAGCCAGCCAGATCCCCATCATTGTGCTGTCCGCCAGGGCGGAGCTGGCGGACAAGGTGGAACTGCTGGGCCTGGGGGCGGACGACTACCTCACCAAGCCCTACCAGATGGAGGAGCTGTGGGCCAGGATTTTGGTGCAGCTACGCCATGCCGGCGCGGCCTGTACGGGGGGAATTCTCCGCTACCGGGACTGGCTGCTGGATCTGGACGGGATGGCCCTCACCGCAGCGGGGCGGCCGGTGGGGCTCACTGCCCACGAGTTCAAAATCGTGGAGCTGCTGGTACGCCAGCCCAGGCGGGTGTTTACCAAGCAGCAGATCTACGAGGCGGTGTGGCAGGAGCGGTACGCCGTGGAGGACAAGACCATCGCCGTCCACGTCAGCAACATACGAGCAAAGCTGCGGCCCAGCGGCACCGAGCATTACATTCAGACCGTGTGGGGAATTGGGTTTAAACTGGCGGAAGCAGAAGCGTGAGCTTAGCCGCGCCGCGCCGGATGGACTGGAGCGAGGGCGAAAGCCCAAGGCACACGGCAGTGGGACTGGGTTTCGTCCGAGACGAAAGGAAGCCGGGGCGGTAAGCGCGGCCAAAGCGAGCGTGACAGGGAAGCGTGAGCTTAGCCGCGCTGAACTTTGCACTTTCTTTACCTTTCCTTTGCGATGTTTGGGCACTTGCCTGCTACACTGGGCCTGCAAACGAAAAGTCCCGGTTTTTGAAGGCCCCGCCCGAAGGGGTGGCAGACCCTGAAAGCGCTGGGACAAGGGAGGCTTTAGTATGGCAGTAATACAGACCATGGGGCTGTCCAAGCGCTACAAGGACAAGTGGGCGGTGGACCACCTGGACCTGACGGTGGAGCAGGGGGACATCTACGGATTCATTGGTCGGAACGGCGCGGGCAAGTCCACCACGTTGAAGCTCCTGTGCGGGTTGGCCCGCCCCACCCAGGGGGAGGCTTTGATCTTCGGCAAGCCAATCCGGGACACGGTAGCTCGGCGGCGGGTGGGCGCCCTCGTGGAGCAGGCGGGGCTGTATCCCGATTTGAGCGGGCGGGAAAACCTGCGGCTCTACGCCGCCTTGCTGGGGCAGGACAGCCCGGAAGGGCAGGCGGACGAAATCCTGGAGACGGTGGGCCTGTCCCCGAAGG
Source organism: uncultured Oscillospiraceae bacterium (assembly GCA_910587205.1). Lineage (GTDB taxonomy): Bacteria > Bacillota > Clostridia > Oscillospirales > Oscillospiraceae > Enterenecus. The sequence goes on along the minus strand of CAJULZ010000089.1, from coordinate 2,775 downwards.
AGAAGAAGCCGGTGCGCCACTATTCCATGGGGATGAGACAGCGCCTGGGGGTGGGGCTGGCCCTGCTGGGCGGGCCGGATCTGCTGCTGCTGGACGAGCCCATCAACGGACTGGATCCAGAGGGCATCCGGGAGATGCGGGAGCTGCTCCTACGGCTCAACCGGGAGCGGGGGCTGACCATTCTGGTGAGCTCACACATTTTGGGTGAGCTGAGCAAGATTGCCACCCGGTACGGCATCATCCAGGAGGGGAAGCTGGTGGAGCAGATCACCGCTGGGGAGCTGGAGCAGAAGTGCACCGACTACCTTCATGTGCGCGTCGATCAGCCCCAGAAGGCCGCGGCCCTGCTGGAACAGAAGCTGGGCCTTACCCGCTGGGAGATGCGTCCGGAAGGTGAGCTCCGAATCTATGAGACGGTGGACGCCAAAGCGGTGGGGCGGACCTTTGTGCAAGCGGGCATCGCGGTAGAGGATATGGGCTTGCACAGGCAGGACTTGGAGAGCTATTTCCTGGAGCGGATGGGAGGGGAAAACCATGTTTAACCTGCTGAAATTGGATATCCGGCGGCTGGTTCGGACCAAGAGCTTTTATATCATTTTGGGCGCGACGGCGGCGCTGATTGTCCTGATGGCCGGCATGATATCCGCCGTCACCGATTCGGAGAAGCTGGACGCCCTAAAAAACACCGGCATGGTGGTGACCAATGGCTCCAGCGAGGAGTTTCAGGAAGAGCTCTGGGGCATGACCCGGCTGGATTTTACCCACAAGTGCATAGCCAACGGGTTTCTGCTCCTGCTGACCGGTATCGGAGTCACATTGTTCGTCCACAGCGATTTCTCCAGCGGCTATATTAAGAACATCTGTTTTGCCCATCCCCGCCGCTGGGAATACGTGCTGTCCAAGCTCCTGCTGACAGGCGTGTACAGCGGGATTCTCACGGCGATGGGCGTCCTGCTCTCTTTGGTGTCCGCCCTCCTGTTTGGGATTCGCCTGGAGGCCAGCCCTATCGCGGAAATTTTGCAGTATACCTTCTGGCTCTGGCTGCCGAACTGGGCTTTCGGACTGCTGGGGCTGGCGCTGGTGCTGCTTACCCGGAGCGCCACCCTGGGCATTATCCTGGCGGTGGTGTCTGGCAGTGGACTGACCGCAGTGTTTCTGCAAAACCTGTGCCAGCGGTTTGGCTGGCATAATTTGGCACAATATCTGCTCAGCATGGTGGCCGGTTACCAGTGCATACCCATGCCGAATGGGGATCAAATCGTCATGATCCTGTGCTGTTCCCTGGGATGGGCGGCGGTCTACGCCGCCGGGAGCCTGTTCGCTATGGAGAAACGGGATATCTGAGCAAATGCCCCCGCTCTACAGCGGGGGCATTTGAACATCCGCGAAAGAGGAGGAATCGCCATGCTGACCGCCCTGATTTTGGCCCTGGTCGTCCTGGGGGGAGTCCTGCTGCGCCTGCTGGCCTACCGCCGCCAATTAGAGTATATGGCCCGCGTTTTGGAGGAGACCCCGGCGGAGAGCAATTTGTGTCTCACTGTTTGGATGGACAGCACCCCTGCGCGGCGGCTATGCCGGGCGGTAAACCGGAGGCTGGAAGAGGGGCGGCGGCTCCGGCTGGAGGCGCTGGACAGCGAGCGAAAGCTAAAGTACACCATGGCCTGCGTCTCCCATGACATCCGCACCCCGCTGGCGGGGGCTATGGGCTATCTACAGCTGCTGGAGGGGGAGCCGGAACGGCAAGCGGAATATTTGGACATTGTGCAGAAGCGGCTGACAGAGCTGGACAGACTGCTGGACGAGCTGTTTTTATACACCAAGCTGGCGAACGAGCCCCTCACGCCGGTGTGTGGGGAAATCGCGGTCCTGCCGCCCCTGGAGGAGGCGCTGGCGGAGTTCTATCCCCAGCTGGAGGCGGCGGGGATTGCGCCGGAGCTGCGGTTTGACCGGGAGGATCAGACGGTGTGGGCCAGTGCGGAGACCTTGGGACGGGTGTACCGCAATTTAATTGCCAATGCCATTCGCCACGGGGGCGGCGGGTTGTCCGTCATTATTGGGGAGGGGGAGATTGTCTTTTGCAACCCGCTGGGGCCGGAGCCTGCGCCCGATCCGAAGCGCCTGTTTGACCGTTTTTACCGAAGCAGCCCCGCCCGGGAAAAGGGGGGAGCCGGGCTGGGGCTGGCCATCGTCCGGGAACTGGTGGAATGGATGGGCGGGGAGGCGTCGGCGGAGATTGAGGGAGATGAGCTGCGGATCAAGCTGACATTTTTTGAATGGCCGGGAAAGGATACCCACACGAATGCGTCTCTCCAGGGGCAGAACGCCTTGAAGAAGGATGAAGGAAGGATTGATTAAATCGGCAGGGGCAATTTGCGGGAGATTTTTTGCCACGGCAAGGTGCAATTTCGTGGGGGTAATTGTGTCTATTTCAAGAAATCAGAACGAAGCGGTGGCGGAAAAGCTTCACAAAACGCCGCGGGCGCATTGAATCAGTGCTCCCTTAAGTCCGCAGCCCGACAGATTGCCCGCCGCAGCAGCAAAAAGGCAAGAAGATCAAGAAACCCCGCTGGAGGTCAAAAAGTCAGAGAACCAACGGTTTTGGACGATAAAAATGCAGAGTGTCCTCAGCAGGGCAGTCAAACCCTACAAGGACACTCCAACAACAGTTATTTTCCAGGACTTTCCGATCTAATGCTCCTATCCGCTCCCTGCGCCGTCTAAGTCATCCGCCCGCAGCATGACATTGGCGGTAAACACGCCGTCCCCATACAAAAA
>CAJULZ010000088.1:9230-11804 GCA_910587205.1 uncultured Oscillospiraceae bacterium | reverse complement strand
CTTCTTATAGGCGCCCATCTTCACGCAGTAGTTGTGCCGCCCGGCCACCTCCTTCACCTTGCCGAACCAGGTGTCGGAGTCGTCGTCATAGTCGAAGGTGTTCAGATAATCCGCCAGGATCTCCGGGATGCGCCCCCTGTGGGGCAGGAACGATTCGGGCAGCGCCCCGGCGTCCACGGCAAAGTCCGGGTCATACAGATACGGGTACAGCTCCATCAGGTCGGACCACTTGGCCACGTCCAGCCGCCGCTCATGCCACACCGTGATGGAGCTCCGGAAGGTGTCCCCGTTGTTCTGGATAAAGCTGTTCAGCTTGGCGTCATGCCGCCGGGCCCAGGCGGAGACGGCGTCAAAAATCTCCTCCTCCGACATATGGCCCACCCGCTTTTTCGCCACGTTGTTCAGCTTGTCAAAGTCGAACAGGGCCCCGGCCGCGCCGGTCTTGGACAGGTCCAGGCCGAACTGGAAAATGGGCGCGTCCATATGCCCCTCCCGCCAGGGCTCGTAATCCGCGCTCGCGATGGTCAGCAGGTAGTCCAGCACGGCGGGGATAGGATAACCGGCCTCGTCGTAATAGCCCACCCGCGCCTCCGGGTCCTTGCGTTTGCTCAGCTTGCGGCGGGAGACACCCTCACCGTCCCCCTTGGCCTCGTTCTTCATGATGGGGCTCAGGTGGGTGTAACGGGGCACGGGGAAGCCCAGCATCTCGAACATCTCCACGTGCAGGGGGATGGAGGCGATCCATTCGTCCGCCCGGATCACATCGGTGGTGCCCATCAGGTGGTCGTCCACCACGTGGGCAAAGTGGTAGGTGGGCAGGCCGTCCCCCTTGATGAGGACGGCGTCCAGGATGTTCTCCTGCATGGAGATATCGCCGCGGATCATATCGTGGTATACCCGGCTGACGCCCAGCCTGCCTCCGCTGCGCATCCGGACAATCCAGCGGTCGCCGTTAGCGATGCGCTTCAGCACGGTCTCCTCGTCCAGATCCCGGCAGGCGGCCCACTGGCCGTAGTAGCCCTTCTGGGGCGCGTCCGCCGCCTCCTGCCGCTCCCGGATGGCCTCCAGCTCATCGGACGTGCAGAAGCAGGGGTAGGCCCGGCCTGTCTCCACCAGGTATTTCGCGAACGCCTGGTAGATCTCCCTGCGCAGGGACTGACGGTAGGGGCCGTATTTTCCACTGTCCTCCGTCTCGCCCACGGCTCCCTCGTCAAAGCGGATCTGGAACTCCTCCAGGGCGCTGATGATCTCGGTCACGCCGTTTTCGATCTGGCGCTTCTGGTCGGTGTCCTCAATGCGCAGGAAAAACACGCCGCCCCGGCCCTTGGTGAACATACTGTTCAGCAGGGCGGTATACAGCCCGCCGATGTGCATAAAGCCTGTGGGGCTGGGGGCGAAGCGGGTGCACACCGCCCCCTCCGGCAGCTCCCTGGGGGGATACAGGGCCGCGGCCTCCTCATAGCCCATCCTGATATCGGGAAAAAGCGCGTCAGCAACACGTTTGCTCATGCAAAAGCCAACTCCTTCCGGTAGATTCGCCCTCTGATCCGCAGATTCGCCGGTATTATACTATACTTCGAGGAGCGCTGTCAATGCTCCGGGCCCTTCCGCGGCAAAAGCAAACGCCCCGCGGATTATCCGCGGGGCGGCGAAAACGAGGCCGGAACCGGCTTCGGGGAATTTGGTCCGGGGGGCCCCGGCCATCGGCCTGGGCAGCCCCGGTTAAATGAGCGGGGGAGGTTTGGATCGTCGGGCTTACTTTTCCTGACAAACACAGTGTACCACAAGTCCCACAAAGAAACAAAGGATATTTTGCGAAAATTTTGTTAAAAATTTATGAATTCATAATCGCAGGATCTTCCAAAAATTACTGGATGGAATAGGGCCCCCGCACCAGCACCTTCACCGTATCGGCGGACGCCGCCACGGACCGGGTGCTGATGGTCACCATGTACAGGTGATTGGGAACCAGCGCCCCGCCGCCCGGCAGGTTTTCCCCGCTGGTGGTGTCGATCAGCCCCACGGCGTCCGGCGCGGAGCACACCGCCGACCCCACCCGGAGCATGACCTCGCATCCCACATCCCCCACCAGGGTCTGTCCCCGGCTGAGGGTCACAACGGCGAACACCGCGCCGCTGTTCCCGGAGGGCGCGGTGGACGCGCCGCCGTTCCCCGCGGCGGCATTGTTCAGCGCCTGCTCCAGCTCCCCCTTCCGGGCGGTCACCGTCTCATCCACCATGGTCTGCACCTGCTTGGCAAAGGTGTTGTTCAGGTAGCTCAATGTAACCAGCGGGTCGCCCGCGCTCCCCGCACTGGCAGCATAGGCGGCGGTGAACAGGAAACAGACGCAGGCCGCGGCCGCGGCGATCTTCCATTTTTTCATATGTAACTCCTCCAAAGCTGCCCCTCCCCACAAAGCCGAAAGACGGCTTTGCAGGGCCGAAGGGCTTGTTTTCTCTATTGCTGCCACAGCCCGAACCGGGCCAGGGCATTCGCTCGCTTTCGCTTGGTCTCAAGCAAAACCCAATCCCGCTGCGCGGTCCTTGGGTTTTTGCGGGGGCCCCACTATACCAG
>CAJULZ010000088.1:0-9130 GCA_910587205.1 uncultured Oscillospiraceae bacterium | reverse complement strand
CCGTTCCGGGCTCAGCCCGAAGCTGACCGCGATGGCGTTGTCCACCCGCCGCATCTCGTCGGGGCAAACTGCGCTCCTTCCGCTTCCGGCTTTGCCGAAAGCTCCATGCGCTCCGTTGCCCCTCCTCTCCCCACAAAAGCTGAAAGGCGCTTTTGCGGGGGCCCCACTATACCAGCCGTTCCGGGCTCAGCCCGAAGCTGACCGCGATGGCGTTGTCCACCCGCCGCATCACCTGGTCGTCCACCCGTCCCATATGTTCCCGCAGCCGTTTTTTGTCCAGCGTGCGGATCTGCTCCAGCAGGACCACCGAGTCCTTGGGCAGACCGCAGCTGTGGGAGGCCAGGGTGATATGGGTGGGCAGACGGGCCTTCCCCGTCTGGGAAGTGATCGCCGCGGCAATCACCGTGGGGCTGTGTTTATTGCCGGTGTCGTTCTGGACGATGAGCACCGGGCGCACGCCGCCCTGCTCGCTGCCCACCACCGGGCTCAAATCCGCATAAAAAATGTCACCGCGTTTCACGCTGTTGTCCACAGGATCTCACACTCCGCCGGATATAGTGCCCGGCTACGGATATGTAGACCGGGTACTATCATTCTCCCACGGGGCGGCGGCTTTTATACCGTCACATCAGGGAAAAACCGCCGCCGGCTCTCCCTGACTATCCTATGCTTCCAGATAGATTCTTGGCACACGGGGGGCGACGGCGGTGAGCAGCTCGTAGGAGATGGTGCCCGCCAGCTCCGCGTGCCGCTCCACCGGCAGGCGCTCCCCGAACACCTCCGCCACGTCGCCGGGGCGCACGGCGCTGGACGGGGGCAGGCCCACCATGCACATATCCATGCAGATGCGGCCCACGATCTGCCGGCACTCCCCCTCCAGCCACACGCCGCCCTCGTTGGACAGCGTCCGGTGGAGGCCGTCGGCGTAGCCCACGGGCAGCACTGCCAGCCGTCCGCCGTCCCCGCCCAGGGATGCGGTGCAGCCGTAGCTCACCGGGGTGCCGCCGGGGAAATCCCGCACCGCGGCCACCCGGCTGTACAGCGACATCACCGGTCTGAGGCCGGGGCCGTCCAGCCCCTCGCAGTCCGGGTGGGGGTAGTGGCCGTAGAGGGCGATGCCGGGGCGCACCATATCCAGGTGGGTGCAGGGATAGTTTAACACAGCGGCGCTGGCCGCGCAATGGCGGATTTCAAAACCGCGGCCATATTTCCCCTCCAGCTCGTCCAGCACATCCAAAAACCGGGTGAACTGGAGCATGGTATACCCCTCGTCCCCATCGGCGTTGGCAAAGTGGGTAAAGATCCCCTCCGGCTCCAAGTGGGGCAGGGTGCACAGCGCCGCCAGTTCCGCCGCCGCCAGCTCCGGCTCGTGATCCAGCACCCCCAGACGGCTCATGCCGGTGTCAACCTTGAGATGGACCTTGGCCCGCTTCCCGGCAGCCCCCGCCGCCCGGGACAGCGCCTGGGCCAGTTCCGGGGTAAACACCGCCTGGGTCACGTCCAGCGCCACGATTTCATCCGCCAGCTCCGGCTGGGTGTACCCCAAAATTAGGATGGGCGTTTCAATCCCCGCCCTCCGCAGCTCCGCCGCCTCGTCCAGGCAGGCCACGGCCAAATACTCCGCGCCCAGCTCCGCCAGCCGCCGGGCGGCGGGGACGGCCCCGTGGCCGTAGCCGTTGGCCTTCACTGTGGCCAAAAATCTGCTGCCCGGAGCGCAGGCACGCAGCGCCCGGTAGTTGTGTTCCAGATTGCCCAGGCTGATTTCCGCCCAGGTGCGCGCTTTGTCACGCGCCGTCTCCCGTGTCATCCTGTTGTTCCTCCATTGTAAAGTTGGTAAATTCCGCGGTGAGCACCGTTTCCCCCGCCACGCTCACCTCCGCCGAGCGCAGGGCGCGGCTGGCCCGCTCAAAGGTGAGCAGGAACTCCGTCCCCTCGCTGGGGGCCAGCTCCGGGTCGCGGTACGTGACCTGGAGGAATTCGCCGTTTTCCCCCGCCCAGGCGCACCGGGCCTGGTAGCCCTTCTCGATCTGCCCCATCAGGGCGGTGACGGCGGACACCGCCGTCACGCCGGAGTCGTCCAGCAGGCCCAGGGACAGCCCCGCCCCGTCGTATTCCAGCACCGTTTCCCCCTCCGCGATCCGGGCGGTGATGCCGGCAAGCAGCTCCGGCGCGGTAATGGTGAGCACCGTCTCCCCCTCCCGCCGCCACACGGCGTCCAGGGTAAAATCAAACACCTTGTCCCCCACCTCGGCGGTGATGTCCACCGCCGCCGACCAGCCCGCCAGGGACTGGTACGCGTCCCGGACGGCCAGCGCGGCCTCCTCCGGGGTCTCTCCCGCGCCCCCGGCCTTGCAGCCGGACAGCAGCAGGGTCATCATCAGTACACAAGACAACGCCTTGCGCACCCGTTTTCTCCTCCTTGCTTAATCCAATTTCTTCCTCGCGCCGTCCCGGCTTCGCCGGTGCCGGGGTCACCCCCCATCGGGCCCGCCCGATGGGGACCCCAATTCATCCCAAACCGCCGGAACTGAATTCCGGCGGTTTCAAGGTTTTCGCTTCGCGAAAACGCTTGTGCGGCGCATCCGCGCCGTCCCGGCTTCGCCGGTGCCGGGGTCACCCCCTTCAAACCAATTCCTTCATCGCGTACGGAATCTGTTCAATCAAATCGGAGGGGGTCATCCCGTACTCCCCCTTGTCCGCGGCGGCCAGATCCCCGGCCCGGCCGTGGAGCCACACCGCCAGCAGCGGCGCGTCCGCCAGCTTTTGGGCGGCCAGCGCCCCCATCAGCCCCGCCAGCGCGTCGCCGCTGCCCCCCTTGGCCATGCCGGGGTTGCCGGTGGGGTTGACGGCACAGGGGCCGACCCAGGACGCGGTGACGGTGCGGCACCCCTTGAGCACCAGCACGCAGCGGTGGGCCTGGGCGAACCCCCGGGCCGCGCCCAGCCGGTCGGCGATGGGCAGCCCGCAGCCGGACAGCCGGGCAAACTCCCCGTCGTGGGGGGTGAGGATGGCCGGCCCCTCCCGCTCGTCCAATACATGGATATGCCGGGAAATGATATTTAGACCGTCCGCATCCAAAATGACAGGGCAGCGGAGCTCCTTCATCAGCCTGAGGACAAGCCGCTCGGCCCGCTCCCCTTGGCCCAGGCCGGGGCCGATGACGGCCGCGGTGCAGCCCTTTGCCCGTTCAACCAGCTCGCCGTCGTCCTCCGGCCAGGGCTGCGCCATCACCTCGTCGCAGCATTTGGCGGCCACAATGGGGTAGACGTCCCCAGGCACGGCCAGCGTCACCAGCCCCGCGCCCCCCCGGACGGCGGCCCCGGCCGCCAGGCAGGCCGCGCCGGTGTACCCCCGGCTCCCGGCCAGGATAAACAACTTCCCAAACTCCCCCTTGTGGGCGTTCGCGGGCCTCGGCGGGAGGGAGACGTCTTCCCGCCCCACCAGCACCGCCAGGCAGTCCTTCCCCTCCGGGTACACATCGTCCGGGATGCCGATGCCGGCGATGACCACCCGTCCGCTGTGCGCCGCCCCCTGGCCCACGTACAGCCCCGGCTTACCCCGGGAGAACGTGACGGTCACGTCCGCCTTCACCGCCGCGCCCATCACCTCGCCGGTGTCGGCGCGCACGCCGCTGGGCACGTCCACCGCCACCACCCAGCCGGACTGCTTCATCTGCCGCGCCGCCTGCGCCGCGTCGGGCCCCAGCTCGCCCCGCAGCCCCACGCCGAACAGCGCGTCGACGGCTACGTCGTAGCCCACATACTCGCCCCAGTCCCCGGCGCCGAACTCCTCCAGCATTCCTCCGGCCTCCGACAGGCGGCGCTCCATCTCCAGGCAGCCGTCGGTCATCTTCTCCCGTTCGCCCACCAGCACGCATTTCACCCGCCAGCCCGCCTCCAGCAGCATCCGGGCGGCGGCCACGCCGTCCCCGCCGTTGTTGCCGGGGCCGCAGTACACGACGGCGGAGCGCCGCCGCATGGCCCAGAACTCCGCCTGCTCCTCCGGCGTCGGCTCCCGGCCGTCCCGGGTGATCCAGGCGGTGGGGCCGTCCCGGAAACCCGGTCCCGGGATGGGCAGGGCGCGCACCTCCCGCACCACGGCGCGCGCGGCGTTTTCCATCAGCTCGGCGGACGGGACGCCCCGCTCCTCAATGGTCCGGCGGTCGGCCTCCCCCATCTGGGCGGCGGTATACAAGTTCATATGGTATCCTCCTGTTCCGGCTTCGTCGGTATGGGGCCCTTGTTTTTCCTCATTATACGGTTTTCTCCCTTGCATTTCAACTGTATTATTGTGCTGCGGCGGGGAGAATTCGATCAATCGGCGTTTTCCCCCTTGCATTTTAATTTTTAATATGATATAAAAGGGAAAGCGAAATGCGTTGAACGGGAAAATGGCGGGCTTGCGCAGTCCAAGAGAGGGGCGGTCACCGGCTGAGAGCCGCCCTGGTGCGTGCCGCTTGTTCGCCCGGGAGCGGCCCGCGAGAGCGGGACGGTTTGCCGCCGTTACATGGCTTTGAGTGCGCGCGGGAGATCCTGTGCGAATGCGGGTGGTACCGCGGAAGGGTTGCCTTTCGTCCCCAGTTACGGGGGTGAAGGGTTTTTATTTTGCAGTCAGGGGGCTGATATGATGTTCGAGTTTACGAGCGTGGCATTTTTTGTGGTTTTCATGTTTGTCGCCGTTTCTATTGTCCGCCAGTGGGTGCAAAACAACAATTCCCCCCGCCTTACGGTGGAGGCCGTTGTGGTATCCAGGCGCACCCACACCACCCAGCAGCCCGTGGCCGGGGATCCCACCAGCGCCCACGGCTTTCACACCACCACCGACTGCATCGTCACGTTTCAAGTGGAAAGTGGCGATCAGCTGAAGTTTTCCGTCTCCGGCAGGGAATACAGGACGCTTGCGGAGGGTGACCGGGGACGTCTGACCTTCCAGGGCACCCGTTATCTTGGCTTTGAGCCCCGGTACTGACAAAGCACAACAACCAACATCAAAGGAGTTTATGCACATGAAAGAACAATTAGCAAAAATCCGCGCCGAGGCCCTTGCCGCCTTCGACGGCGTGAAGGACGCCGCCGCCCTGGACGAGCTGCGGGTGAAATACCTGGGCAAGAAGGGCGAGCTGACGGCGGTGCTCAAACAGATGGGCAGGCTCACCGCCGAGGAGCGCCCCGCCATGGGGGCTCTGGCCAACGAGGTGCGCGCCGCGCTGGAGGGGGCGCTGGAAACCGCCTCCAAGAAGATGGAGGCCGCCGCCCTGTCCGCCAAGCTGAGGGCGGAGGCGGTGGACGTGACCATCCCCGGCAAGGTGGTCCAGATCGGCCGCCGCCACCCCATGAACACCGCACTGGAGGAGATGAAGGAGATCTTCATCGGCATGGGCTTCACCGTGCTGGACGGCCCGGAGGTGGAGCTGGCGGAGCTGAACTTCGACCGGCTCAACGCCGGGGAGGGCCACCCCTCCCGGGACTGGTCGGACACGTTTTATTTTGACCGGGACGAACGGGTGATGCTCCGCTCCCAGACCAGCCCCATGCAGGTGCGGGCCATGGACACCATGGAGCTGCCCATCCGCATCATCGCCCCCGGCCGGGTGTACCGTAAGGACGAGGTGGACGCCACCCACTCCCCCATGTTCCACCAGGTGGAGGGCATGGTGATCGACAAAGGCGTGACCATGGCGGATTTGAAGGGCACGCTGAACGTGGTGGCGGAGCGGCTGTTCGGCGCGGGTACCGTCACCCGCTTCCGCCCTCACCACTTCCCCTTCACCGAGCCCTCCTGCGAGGTGGACGTGCAGTGCCACAAGTGCGGCGGGGCGGGCTGCCCCACCTGCAAGGGGGAGGGCTGGATCGAGCTTTTGGGCGCGGGGATGATCCACCCCCGGGTGCTGGAGATGGCGGGCATCGACCCGGAGGTGTGGTCGGGCTGGGCCTTCGGCTTCGGCCTGGAGCGCACCGCCATGCGCCGCTTCAAGATCGATGACCTGCGGCTGATCTTCGAGAACGACGTGCGCTTCTTGGAACAGTTCTAAGGCAGAAACGCGGAGAAGCGGATAGTGAGGAAGCTTGGACTGGAGCGAGCTTTACAAACCAAGAAATGCGAAGCATTTCTGTTTGCGAAGCGAGCCGCAAGGAAAGCGACCGAACGTCCTGACCGCTTCGCAGCGTGACAACTATATCATAAAGAGGGGTTTTTATAGATGAATTTATCGCGAAAATGGCTCAATGAGTTCGTCCGGGTCAACGCCGGCGACCGGGAATTTGCCGAGGCCATGACCCTGTCCGGCTCCAAGGTAGAGGGCGCCGCCGACCTGGGGGCGGACATATCCAATATCGTGGTGGGTGAGATCCTGTCCATGGAGCGCCACCCCGACTCCGACCATATGTGGGTGTGCCGGCTGGACGTGGGCAGGGGCGAGCCCCTCCAGATCGTCACCGGGGCCTGGAACATCCACGTGGGCGACCTGGTTCCCGTGGCCCTCCACGGCTCCACCCTCCCCGGCGGCAAGCATATCGAACGGGGCAAGCTCCGGGGCGTGCTGTCCGACGGCATGATGTGCGGCCTGGACGAGCTGGGCCTGGACGAGCGGGACTTCCCCTACGCCGCCGTCACCGCCGCCGCCATCCTGGGGGACTATAAGCCCATCGACCCGGCCAAGCCCTCCATCCCGGCGGACATCCAGCCGGGGGCCAAGATCTACGGCCCGGTGGTGGCCGCCCAGGTGCTGGAATGTATGCCCCTGGGGGACGGCGCCTTCCACACCTGCATGATGGTAAAGGACGGCACCGTCTGCCCGGATATCCCCTACCCCAATGTCCACGTGGGCGATATGGTGGCCTACAATGAGAAAACCGATACTATCTGCACCTTGGCCGACCTCCACGCCGAGCAGCGGGAGTTCCCCCACTGCATCCCCGACGGCATCTTCGTCCTCCACGAGGACTGCAAGCCCGGCGACGACATCAAGCCCGTCGTCGGCCTGGACGACCACGTGGTGGAGTTCGAGATCACCCCGAACCGCCCGGACTGCCTGTCCGTCATCGGCCTGGCCCGGGAGGTGTCCGCCACCTTTGACAAGCCCCTCACCCTCCATACCCCCCAGGTGAAGGGCGGAGCGGACGGCGTGCTCTCCGAGCTTTTGGACGTGGAAACTCCCGACGCCGACCTGGTGCCCCGGTACACCGCCCGGATGGTGCGCAACGTGAAGATCGCCCCCTCCCCCAAGTGGATGCGGGAGCGGCTTCGCGCCATGGGCGTGCGGCCCATCAACAACATCGTGGACATCACCAACTATGTCATGCTGGAGTACGGCCAGCCCATGCACGCCTTCGACTACCGCTACGTGAACGGCGGGAAGATCATCGTCCGCCGGGCCTCCGAGGGGGAGAAGCTCACCACCCTGGACGGCAAAGAACACACCCTCACCGCCAACCACCTGGTGATCGCCGACGAGGGCCGGGCGGTGGGCCTGGCGGGCATCATGGGCGGGCTGAACTCAGAGATCGTGGACGACACCGCCGACGTGGTGTTCGAGTCCGCCTGCTTTGACGGCACCTGCATCCGCAAGGGGGCGCTGGCCCTGGGTATGCGTACCGAGGCGTCTGCAAAGTTTGAAAAGGGCCTGGACCCCATGAACACCCTGCCCGCCGTCAACCGGGCCTGCGAGCTGGTGGAGCTCTTGGGCGCGGGCGAGGTGGTGGACGGCGTGATCGACATCCTGAACCACGTCCCCCAGCCCGTTGAGCTCACCGTGGAGCCGGACAAGATCAACGCCCTGCTGGGCACCGATATCTCCGGCATGGAGATGTTCAAGATTTTCGAGAAGCTGGACTTCGTCAACGCCGGCAGCCAGGCTGTTGACCCGAACCGCTTCACCGTCAGCGTCCCCTCCTACCGGGGCGACGTGCGCCGCATGGCGGATCTGGCGGAGGAGGTGGCCCGGTTCTACGGCTACAACAATATCCCCAACACCCTCATGCGGGGCCAGACCACCCAGGGCGGCTATTCCCCGGTGCAGAAGCTGGAAAACCAGCTGGGCCGGCTGTGCCGCACCTGCGGGTACAGCGAGATCATCACCTACTCCTTCCTCTCCCCCTCCGCCTATGACAAGATCCTCTGGGGCAAGGACGATTCCCACCGCAAATCCTTCAAGATCCTGAACCCCTTGGGGGAGGACACCTCCATCATGCGCACCACCACCATGCCCTCCATGCTGGAGGTGCTGGGCCGCAACTGGAACAACCGGAACAAATCCGCCTGGCTGTACGAGCTGGGCCGCATCTACCTGCCCAAAGCCCCCTCCGCGCCGATCGACGCCGGCGACCCCATTCTGGCCGGTTCCAAGCGGAAGCTGGAGGGCATGGGCCTGGCCGGTCTCACCGAAGCGGTAGTGGACGCCGTCAACGAGCTGGGCCGCGACGACGGCCTGGCCATGGAGACGCAGATTTTGACCCTGGGGGCCTATGGGAACGGGATGGATTTCTTCACCCTGAAGGGGGCGGTAGAGGCCATTTTGAAAGGCATCCGGGCCAAGGACGTGCACTTCGCGGCCTGCGCCGAAGACCCCTCCTACCACCCCGGCCGCTGCGCCTATGTGTACAGCGGCAGCGACATCGTGGGCGTGTTCGGGCAGGTCCACCCCCAGGCGGCGAAAAACTTCGGCGTGGACGGGGAGCTGTACTGCGCGGAGCTGAGCTTCGACGAGCTGCTGCTGGCCCAGGGCCCCGACCCGGCGTATGCCCCCCTGCCCAAGTTCCCCGCCGTCACCCGGGACATCGCGGTGGTGTGCGATGAGGCGGTCCCGGTGGGCGGGCTGGAGGCGGCCATCCGCCGCGGGGCCAAGGGTCTGCTGAAGGAGGTCTCCCTGTTCGACATCTACCGCGGCAGCGGCCTGGGGGAAGGCAAAAAATCCGTGGCCTTCAACCTGATCCTCCGGGCGGACGACCGCTCCCTCACCAGCGAGGAGGCGGACGAAGATGTCAAAAGTATCCTCGAAACCCTGAAAAAAGACTGCGGCGCGGTGCTGCGCTGACACAAGCGAGCCAGAGGGCGGTTTTCCTTTCGGAAAACCGCCCTCAGACCGTCGAAAAAGGCAAAGCCTTTTCCGACGGGAGAAGCTGCGGCCTCATGC
>CAJULZ010000087.1 GCA_910587205.1 uncultured Oscillospiraceae bacterium | reverse complement strand
TTGTCTGCCTCGCCTGTATCCTCCTTTGGCTACTTTGATGGTTTTAAAACAGACTATAGCCCACTCAAATATGCTTAAATTTGTGGCCTTATCCATATCAGTGAGCTGTTTTGCCCCGAAGGCTCAAGGGCAGGCCAGACAAGAATACCGGGAGGCTGGGTAGATTTGCCCAGCCTCCCGGTAGGTTTTAGCCCTGCGCGCCCTCGACTTTGGAGCCGGGTATCCGGCAAAGGCCCGGGAAGAGGGATTGGGAAATCATTAATTACCAGGGAAGTTGGTTATAACAAAAATGTAATATGCACATGAAATATAGATGTTTTACAAAAAAGGCCCCTTCAATTAAAATTAATTTGTAAAAACTGTATATTACAGTTTATTAAACAAAGAACATAACAAGAAGGAGGGCCACAAAATGTTCGCAAAAACTACAAAAAAATTGATCACCGGTATCACTGCCATAGCTATCCTGTTGTCCCTGTGCGCGTGCGGTGGACAACCCAATGTTCAATCCCCCGCTCCGGCCAGCGACAAACCGGAATCCAGCAGCAGCGTGGAGACAAATGCCCCCGGCGCCGTGGAATATGAAAGCCTTAACATCATCTTTGCCCACGACGCGGGTCCCGGTACCCCGACTGAGGCGGCGGCTGAGCTGTTCAAAGAACTGATTGAGGAACGTTCTGGCGGCAAGATTACGGTGGATCTGTTTCCGGGAGGTCAGCTGTCGGGGAATAATGCCTTCAACACCTCGTCTATGCTCCAGAGTGGAGACATCAATATGGCTTGCATCAATGGTCTGAACAACGAACTGTGGGAAATCTACAAATTTCCCTATCTGTTCAGTAACCTGGATGAGGTATACGCCTCTGAAGATTCGGCCTCTGGCCAGTATATGTTGGACTCCCTACAAAACGACAGCATCTACGGCCTATCGTTCTGGGATGTTGGATTCCGGGTGTTTACCGCCAAGAAACCCCTGAGTGATGTGAATGAGATGAACGGACTGAAGCTGCGAATTATTGATTCCACCGCGTTTACTACCTTTGCCAAGGCCTTGGGCGCGAACCCGGTGTCCACCTCTATGGGTGAACTGTACACCGCGCTCCAGCAAGGGGCTGCCGACACCCAAGAAAATCCCCTGGCCACGATTTGCTCCCGTGCGTTCTATGAGGTTACCCCCTATGTGACGCTCACCAACCATGTGTGGACCTACTATGTTTTCGGCGCCAATCTGGACTGGTGGAACTCCCTGCCCCAAGCTACTCGGGATCTGATCGAAGAGGTGAACGCTGAGGCAACTGTGCGGCACAGGAAACTTGCTGAGGATCTCCAAGAGGACTATAAGCAGAAAATCATCGAAAACAACGGTACCATTGTTGAGCTTACCGATGAGGAATTGGCGGCTTGGGTGGCCGTAGGCCGCAGTACCCATCAGGAGCTGGAAAGCATTGTCGGCGCTGATGTGCTGGAGCTTTTCTACAACGATATCGGCATTCAAAAGACCTGGTAAACCTCAATATAAAAAGGTTTTGAAACTGGAAAGGAAGTGGTTTCCAAATGAAGGCCATCCAAGCCATTGAAAAGGCTCTTGCCCAGGCGGAGGAAATTTTCATTATGTTCCTCCTCAGCGCAATGGTCATTGTGGTCAGTATTCAAGTTGTCAGCCAATCATTCCTCCATCTGGACATCACCTGGACGGAGGAGATCTCCCGTATCATGCTAATTTGGTGCCTTATGATCGGTTCCTGTATTGCTGTGCGCCGCGGGTCCCACTTGGCGGTGGAATTTGTCTACCAGAGCCTGCACGGCGCAGCAAAACTTGCCCTGCGCATGGTTGTTCTGCTGATTTGCGTCATAGTGTGTATCTATATCTGCCGGTCCGGGGTCTACATGGTTAGTTCCCACATACAGCGGGGCAACTTCTTTGGGATTACCCATCTGCCTCTTTGGGCGGCGTCGGTAGCTGTTCCCCTGGCGTTCGCCATTATGGCATTCCACTTCGTTGTTCTGGCTCTGAATGATATCCAGGCGTTTCGCCTCGGGGACTTTGACAAGCCGGAGGTGAATACCTAAATGCTAATCTTAATGCTGGTTGCGTTTTTTGCCGCTATGTTCTGCTCTGTGCCCATTGCGCTGGCCATCTCCTTTTCTTCCATTTTGGCGTTGGAAACCTGCAGCTCCATCACCGGGGAATTCATCGCCTTGAAGGTGTTCAACGGTACCAACAACTTTACCCTCATCGCGCTGCCCTTCTTCATGATGGCCGGCGCCCTGATGCAGCACGGCGGCGTGTCGAAGCGGCTCATCAATTTCTGCAAAACACTGGTGGGTGGGGTTCACGGCGCTTTAGGAATGGTAGCGGTGTTGGCCTCCATGCTGTTCGCCGCCATCTCAGGTTCAGGACCGGCCACCGTAGTGTCCATCGGCTGTATCATGCTTCCGCTGATGATCGATGATGAGGGCTATGATCCTGCCTATGCCGGGTCCCTGGTGGCTGCGGCCGGCGGCTTGGGCATGGTTATTCCCCCCAGCTTACCCATGATCACGTATGCGGTCTTGGCCAGCGTGTCGGTGGGCCAATTGTTTATGGCCGGTGTTGTGCCCGGCATTCTCCTGGGCGTTGCCATGATGATCCTCAACTTCTTTGTCTGCAAGAAAAAGAAGATGGGCATACGGGTTCAGCGAAAACTGACTTGGCCTATATTCTGGGCGTCCTTCAAGGACTCTATCCTGGCCCTGTTGATGCCGGTCATCAGTTTGGGCGGCATTTACGGAGGCTTTTATACCCCCACCGAGGCGGCCTGTGTCGCTGTGGTCTACGGCCTGATTGTCGGCGTATTCGTTTATAAAGAAATCGATCTGAAGGTCTTCAAAAAAATCTTGGTGGATTCAGCTGTCATGGCGGCTACGGCGCTGCTGGTTATGAGTACGGTAGACAGCTTCAACTGGGTACTGACTATTACGAAGGTCCCTGTAATTCTTTCCGGCTTCATTGCCGATCATTTTGCAACAAAATATACGTTTGTGCTGGCGTTGGCCATTCTCATGCTGATCCTGGGGTGCTTCATGTCGGCCAACGCCGCCCTCATTATCTTGACTCCCATCTGCGCTCCCATTGCAGTGCAAATGGGTTACAATCCCATCCAACTGGGGATTATCATGATCGTTTGCCTGAATGTAGGGTGTGTGACGCCGCCGTTCGGCGTGCACATGTTTATCGCCTCCGGTATCACAAAAACACCGGTTAATAAGATGTTCAAATGGATTTGGCTGCTCACGGCGGCCATGGTGGCTGTGCTGGTTCTGCTGATTTTCATTGAGCCGCTCTCAGCAGGACTTCCCAATCTGATGCGCTAAATATTAGGAGTGAATACCATGGACAAAGAAGTGATTATCCAGGAATATCACCGCAGGGTGGACCTGGTGCAGACCTTGATGAAGGAAATCGGGTTGGATGCCGTCTTATTCTCATCCACCGCACAGCAGGGTACCCAGCTGTGCGTCAAATTTTTCAGCAACTATATGCTAAATACCCGTCGTGCCTATATTTTCTGCGCTTTGGGCGGAGAGCCCTACTTAATTGTTCCTACTGTTGGGCAGCAGTTCCACGCCCAAAAGATTAGCTGGCTGCCGGAGAATCACGTGGTCACGGGCAACATGATGAGCATCATCAAAGAATTCTTGGCTGGACACAAGGTGGTGGGCTGGTATCAGCCTGAGGAACTGCCCAGCAGCGTATACCGGGAGTTAACCAGTTTGGATGTCTGTTATGTGGATATATCCCGGGAATTAACCGAGGCCCGCGCCAATAAGTCTCAGTATGAGATTGAGCTGACACAAAGCGCGTCCCAATTGGCGGCGGAATCCTTTCGGGAGGTACTTAAAATCCTTCGCCCTGGGGTGACAGAGGAAGATCTCATCGGCGCGGCGGAAGGGTATCTACGTGCTCATGGCGCGTCCGATTCGTTGGTATTGACCCGTTCTCAGCGGCCGCACTCTTTTATCTCGCGGGCTCAACCGGTGCCCATCGCGAGAGACGGCTTGTTTCTCTACTCTGCTGAAGTGGCAGGGCGGGGAGGATACTGGACTCAAATGGTTCGGCCGGTTTTTATGAGCCGGGATGCCCAGCCGGAAGCGCAAGCGATTCTCAGGGTGAGCAAGGCTGCGGAGGCAGCCGGCGTAGCTATTCTCCGTCCAGGCTACCGCGTCAGCGACGTATGCATGGCCATTGAAGACGTTGTGATACAAAGCGGCCTAAAAACAGGGGTGTGGTGCGGGCATGGGATGGGACCGGATTTGGGGGATGCCGTAGACATTGGGTCCTCTAACCAGATGAAAATCGTGCCCAATATGGTTATTACTCTGCATCCCAGTATAGTCAGTGAGACGGACGGTTTGCTCTACGGCAATACCTTCCTCACCACGGAAGGGGCCCCCATTAATCTGACTGATTACTACAACGCATCCCCGTTCCTGGAGGATCTGCTGAAGGAGATCTGAATTGGTTGAACCTATAGGTTTCCAGGCGGGAATAGCGTTACACTATTCCCGCCTGGAGGACCATTCTTTGGCAAAGGCCATAAATTTTTTTACACTTTCTTTGGTGACCGGCTCTTGGCAGGCCACCCAGTGCTCCTTACGGAACGGCCAGTCTCCTTCGATTGGAACGTTGCCCAATTCCCTGCCACCGCTCGGGGCAAAGGCGCTGCTGAGCAGAGAGAAGCCTAAATCCAGCTCCACCATGGTCAACACGGCAGCAGCGGAGTTGGTATATAGAATCCGGCCGGGTTCAATGCCCATAGTCTGACAGATATTTTTGAATACCTGGGCCTGGATCCAGTTCCGATCCCGGTCTGACGGGCAGATAAATGTCTTGCCCCGGAGCTGTTCAGGGTGAATGACCTGACATTGAAACAGGGGATTCCTGCTGCTTAACGCCACAGTATAAGTGGAAGAAAGCAGCAGGATCTTTCGTACGTTGGACAGCCGCTCCACTCGGATTCCTGGGCAGAATATAATATCGCAGTTTTGTGCCATCATATTCTGCGCCAGGGATTCATAGGGATATTCCCGCAGAATAATGGATATCTGCGGATTTTCCGCATGAAACGCCGAAACATACTCCTTTGTCAGCTTGGTATCGTAGCCGCCGAACCCAATCGTGATGGTATCACGGTAGTTATTTGCCACCTCAATGGCAGTGCTCTGCGCGATGTTCAGCTGCTGTAGGATTTTATCGCTCTCTTGAAGAAAATATTGTCCCGCTGGGGTTAACTCCACCTTGTGGCGGTTTCGGTAAAAGAGCGCAAAACCCAGTTCTTCTTCCAGGCTGGCGATGCTGCGGCTCATGGCAGTTTGGGCGATATGGCAGGCCTGTGCCGCTTTGGTAAAGTTGAGATAGGCGGCAACCGTGTGGAAATAAAAAATTTTATTGGTATCCATTTAAATGGCATCTCCCGCGTTCCAAATGCGTTTTTGAAATTGGCACTTAACAACATTTTAGGCGGAAAACTACCCTGTGTCAATAGCCCGATGGATTGATGCCCTTGGCATGGCAATACATAAAGGAGAATAACTATGAACGGTCTATATCCCCACCTATTCAGCACCCTTGACATCAAAAAAGTCCATTTTCGAAACCGGATTTTTGCCGCCCCCTGTTCCATGACGCCGGGGAACCGCCTATACCGGGGGCCAGATATTCGGCAGATCCTTTACGTTGAAGATAAGGCCCGTGGCGGCGCTGCGGCAGTTACTGTGGCGGAAACTGTGGTGGACAATCCCTATGCCAACCGGAAGCACGCCGGGAATAAGGCGTTGATGACATTCCGCAGCGAATATGTGAAGGAGGCAGCGTTTATCGCTCGGCATGGGGCGGTACCCTCCATTGAGCTTTTTCACTGCGGCGATACCACCAGCCCTGAATTTTTGGAGGGGAGGAATCCCCATGGCCCGAACCGTTATGTCCGCCCGGACGGTGTACAGGTGGAGGAATTTAGCGAGAAAGAGATGGAAGATGTCTGCCGGGATTTTGCCCGGGCGGCGGTGATGATGCGAGACTGCGGCTTCAAAATGCTGATGATTCATGGCGGACATGGATGGCTTTTTTCTCAGTTTTTGTCCCCGGCCACCAACTGGAGGACAGATCGGTACGGCGGAACGATTGAAAATAGGGGACGTTTTCCTTTGGCTATCCTGAAGGCTGTCCGGGCCGCAGTGGGTCCTGATATGTTGATTGAGTTCCGCACGAGTGGCGACGAGCATATGGAAAACGGCATTACGATGGAGGATGTGTGTGCCTTTGCGCAGATGATAGAGAATATCGTGGATATTATCCATGTATCCGCTGGGTCCTATTACACCACCAACCAATATACCTTCCCAGGCATCTTTGTTCCCGGTGGCCCGGAGGGCTGTAACTTGGCTCTGGCCAAGGCGGTCAAGCAGTGCGTCAAAATTCCCGTGGCTACGGTAGGCGGCTATGGGTCCGACCCGGAAGAGTTGGACCGTATTATCCGGGACGGAGATGCAGATATCATTTATATGTCCAGGCAGCTTCTGGCCGACCCACAGACTCCAAATAAGTGGAGGGCCGGCCGGGACGAGGATGTGCAGCACTGTGTGCGCTGCATGAACTGTCTGGGAAACTTTGACCATGGAGAGTTTGGCTGCGATATCAACCCTTGCGTAGGCCATGAGCTGATGGATGCCATACAACGTCAGCCTATCCGTCAAAGCCGGAATGTGGTGATTGTGGGCGGCGGCCCAGCGGGCATGAAAGCGGCCATCACCGCCGCTGAGCGAGGTCACCGGGTAACTCTGCAGGAAAAGGAAGACAGGCTTGGAGGCACCTTGAATTGTTTGGAACATGACTGTCATAAAACACAATTGATGGCCTATAAGGATTTCCTCGCCCGTATGGTTCGGCGGATGGGTGTTGATGTGCGCCTGAACACTGAGGCCACACCCGATATGGTGAATGGCTTATCCCCTGACGCGGTTCTTGTGGCAGTGGGATCTTTGGTGAATGTCCCCTCTCAAATTCCGGGTCTGTTAAAGTGTGGGGCTATGGACTGTAAGGAGATCAGCCGCTTCCCAGAGCGGGTGGGGCAAAAGATTGTGATCATCGGCGGTGGCCTTACCGGATGTGAAACCGGCCTATCTTACGCAGAAGAGGGCAGGCAGGTAACGGTGGTAGAAATGACCAGCCGCATTGCTCCGCAGGCCAACCATATTACCCGGCCCGCCTTGCTGGAGACTTTTGACCGTCTGTCCGGCCATATCCGCTACTTAACAGACACGGCCGTCGAGGAGGTCGTAGCGGACGGGGTGCTGGTCCGCAAGGATGGGGAGGTTACCCTGCTTCCGGCGGACACGGTCATCTACAGCGTGGGACTGCGGCCCAAAAGGGAATTGGCGGAGGCTTTTGAGAGGGAATGCACGGCTCCCTTCTTCCGTATGATCGGTGACTGTGCCTCGGTGGGCGCTGTCCGGCAGGCCATATACAGCGGCTACCACGCCGCCATGGATATTTTGTAAGAGGGAGGAGGAAGCGGGAAAAGCGAACAGCAAGAAAGGAAGGACATCTTAAAAAGTTCGGATTCTGAAAAAGCTAATGAAAAAATTTACTACGCAATTCGCAGCACGATTCCTTAAACGTTTTTGTTGCCACATTGTTGCCGGAGGAGTGAAATAAACAGCAAGTAGAAGTCTCGATTTTATCCATTTGCGCTGAAGTTGCTTAGCTACAACACTTTTTCCACGCTGAACATGGATTCCAACACAATAAAATTTGTACGGAAAAGGTTGTTCAGGTTCCAGAAGCTGACGCCGGCAAGGCCGTATTCGTTCACCAAAGAGTACTTGCCTCGGAGGCTGCGGGCATCCTCAAACCAGACCTCGTGCTGCCTGCCATCTCCATCGTAGTAGCGGAAAAAGGGGGACTGCGCAGTTTGATCGTACTGGATGCCTGCTTTTACCTGTCCGGCCAAAGTGACGGCGTCAATGTTGGAGAGGGAGCGTGCCGCTGTACCCTGCGCGAAGGGCAGCGTCCAATCATAGCCGTAATTGGGTACGCCCATGAGGATATGTTCTGCCGGTATAACTTGGGTGGCGTAATCCAGTACCTGACGTACCTTGTCGAGAGGCGCCACCGCCATGGCGGGCCCATAGGTATAGCCCCATTCATAGGTCATGAGGATAACGTAGTCTGCGGTCTGCCCGTGAAAAGCATAGTCATGGGCCGAGTACAGAAGTCCCTGCTGGTTATCTGAGAGCTTGGGCACCAGAGCAGTCACCACAATGTAACCCAATTGGTGCATCCGCTGCGTCAGGCGGCGCAGGAATTGATTGTAGCTGTCCCGGTCGAACTGGTAGATATGTAGGCTTTGATTTCTTCCTTGGTTTGCCGCTCCATCTCCAGGCCCGCTACGGACACCTTGATACCGTCCGCCAGCAGATCCTTGATATCGCAGGAGATGGAGTTGATCTTTCCCTCCCGAATCTCTACCTGTTCGGAGGTGGGATTGTAGACCCAGCAGGTGATGGACGCCCCGGCGCTCCCCTTCACCTTGAAGGGCACGCCTGAATTGTAGTAGCTCTTGGCCTCCAGGATCGCGTCGCTGTAGTTGTAGGTGTACATGGTATTGTCCTCAATGGACATGGTGGAGAAGACATAGCCGTCGCTCATGAAGTCCCGTACGCTGATGGCGCGCATTTCGTAGGTCTTTCCGCTGATAGTAATCTCCGCCTTGGCCGCCCCTGAAAGGAAGATATAGACCCCCAGGCCAACCAAAATCAGCAAACAGGCCACACCCAGAATTGGGCTGCGCTTTTTCATATCGGTTCCTCCTCAGCGTATCAGGATGCTATAGAGCTGTTATACAGGTCAATGCAGTCGCTCAGCACCACGCTCACGTGGATCAGGCCGCCCAGGTACTCCCGACCGGGATCCTCAATGGGCCGACCGCTCTCCACCTGCTTGATCATCCACTCCAGTGCGGAAGCCATCCGGTCGATCTGGGTGCCGATGTGGTAGGCGCCGTCGGCGGTCATGGACTCCTTCATGAGCTGGTTGTTGTCCTCCGCTGCGGCCTTGTAGTCCGCGATGGTGTCCAACAGCTCCTGATACAGTGGACGGATGGGGGCCAGATCCAGCGTTTCGATATTCTCGTCGGACACATCCTGGGCGGCGCACTCGGCGGTGATCTTCTTCACCACCGTGATGGAGTGGCTGAAGCCGTAGGCCAACAGCCGGCCCTCATCCTGCATCTCCTGCTCCTCCGCCTCCACCCGCTGGATGCTCATGACCTGGATCGCGTCCATGTACTGGAAAGCCAGCTCCTGGAACACAGCGGCGTTGGCCTGGATAGCCTTGTGGTACTCCTTGGGCTTGGCGTACTGGTCGGCAGCGTAATCGTAATTGTGGGAGATCAGGGTGAAAGTCTCCATCAACGCCCGCATCGGCTCCAGAATCTGCTCCGTCAGGCTGTCCAGCTCCTCAAAGGGCGGGTCCATCTCCAACACGTACTGGGCGTCCTCCAGTAGGTCTGTGTTATAGCCGGAGATGTCATATTTATAAGTATACTCGCTGTCGGGGATCAAAGCGAATTCGTCGGCGTATTCCACCACCTCATAATAGCTGTAGAGGGTGTCTAGCACGTCCACGATCTTGTTGTTCATCTGCACGTAGACATTGTACTTCACCGCTTCCGCCGCCTCCGGGTCCAGGGTCTCCTCCGGGGGCTCAGGCGTGGGGGTGGGGGTGGGTTCCACCTGCTTCTGGGTTTGGATGGGCGCGTCGCCGCCCGGGTCTCCGCCGTCCGGCACGCTGCACCCGGCGCCTGCCGTCAGCAGCAGAGCCATCAGCAGGGCCGCCAGTTTCTTGGTCTTGCTCACGATCCATTTCCTCCTCTTGTTGGCCATATCAAATCGTTCTGATTGACCGGTCGTTCTTGGGGTGATTTCCCGGTATCGCAGATTACCGGAGAAGTTAAGGCGCACGAAAGCCAAATTGCGATACATCAGGAAGGCCCAGATGTTAGGCCGCATGATCACCTCATATTTGAATATGTCAGGACGTCGAAGTTTGGGGACACATCTTAAATAGTGGCCCCTATATTTTTTGGACAGCCGAAGCCCCTCTCGTTGGGCCCCGGTTTGCCTCCTATTTTTCCAAGTTCCCCCCACGCCTCATTTTGCTGTCCCCAAGCGCCCCGGTTCCAACATATATAAATTATATGGGCTGAATGCGGGTGCGCCGTGAGGGCTGGCCCGCGGTTTTGTTGAAGATACTTTGGGTTGGCGCTCCATCTGAGCCGGGCCCAGGTAGGAGGTGATCGGGTGGCTCCCAGTGAACCGTGGAAATCAAAAATCGAGACACTGTATAAGGAGATGTACCCGGCCCTCTATGCTTACGCTCTGCGTGTCCTGAAAAATTCTGCCCTGGCGGAGGAGGCCATCCAGGACGCTTTCTGTATTGCCTGCACCAAGTGGGATCAGGTGTTGTCCAACCCCAAGCCGCAGGGCTGGATCATGATGACGCTGAAGCACGTGATGCAGAATATGCTCCGCACCCAGCAGAAGCTGCGGCGGATGCTGTCCCTGAGCGCAGGCGAGGAACTGCCCGCGGAGGAACCGGAGCTGCTGGATGTGGACCTGCTGTTTGGCAACGTGTCGGACAGCGAGGATTTCCAGCTTCTCAAGCGCATTGCTCTGGAGCTGTGCACGATACCGGAGCTGGCCCAGGAGCTGGGCATCTCTGTGGAGGCCTGCAAAAAGCGGGTGCAGCGGGCCAGAAAGCGGCTGCAAAAGAAGCTGAAGATTTGAACGTATCCGTGGAAAGGGGGATGCTGTATGGGGAAGACCGAAAAATGGGATCTTCTTGAACCTGCTGATTTGGAACAAATGAGCACAGCGAATCTGGAGAAGCTGCTTCTCCAGGATTTTCAGGACCCGGAGAGCGGAGAGGAGCGCATGGACAAGCTCTATTATGTCGCCCAGCTGCTGGCAGAGCGGAACCACAGCTCCAATAATGCGGCAAGTCAGGCATGGATGAGTTTCCAGGAAAAATATCTCTCTTTTGCTGAGGTTCGCAGCGTCCGGTCTGAGGACGGTGCCACACCGTCCTCAGACGCCGCCCCGGGGCGGCGTCGATCCCACTTACGAAAATGGAGCGCACGGGGGCTGCTGGCCGTGGCAGCGCTGGCCGTGTTGCTGATGTCTGTTTCTGTAACGGCGGCCGCCCATGGCTACGACCTGTGGAAGTTGCTTGCCCAATGGACGGATGAGACGATGTGCATTACCCCGGGCCAGATCGTTCCAACAGAAGAGGATAAGATCCGTATGCCCGAGGAGGGCAGGGAATACGCGAGTCTTCAGGAGGCGGTGGACGACTGCGGACTGGCGCGGCCTATGGTTCCCCATTGGCTCCCGGAGGGATTCACGCTGGTAGATCTGGTGGTCGACACCGGCTTTCCCGACGCGCTGATCTTCCATGCCGCCTACCAGCGGGATGAAGATGTAATCATCATATTTGTGGAGGTGTTCCTCCCTCGGGAGGGAGAAGATAGCAGGACCTATGGGAACTTCCAAAAGGATGAAGGAGATCCCATCCCCTATCAAGTAGGGGGAATCACCCATCTGTTGTCCACCAACGCCGGACGGCCCGTGGCTCTCTGGACCAATGGTCCTGCGCAGGGTGCCATCAGCGGGGACATCGCTATGGCGGAGCTGGAGCAGATCATTGACTCCATCTACGAATAAAAGGGCGGGTCCATGCGCACAAGGTGGGGTACCGCAACGAAGTATTCTATGTAAGGCAGGGCTGTGACTGTAACAGGTCACAGCCCTGCCTTTTCAGGCCGTTTTTTGCTTTTTGCGCCACTGACCTCTGCCATCCCCGGCTTCACAGAGGTGGTCAGCAATGCCGATGATCCCGGCAGCCTTGTAATAAATCTCGATCTTTTGCCTGCGGTGTCCACTGCTCTTGCCGGGAATGTGGACGATGATCTTGTCAACCAGTTCGTTCAGCATTTCCGCCGTCAGTTCTTCCCGGTCGGTGTACTTGCGGACGCTTTTCAGGAATTGCCGGGGGCCGTGGGCTTCCTGCTTGCCATCGCCGATCAGCGATTGCAGTTCCCCAATGACCTGCCGCA
>CAJULZ010000086.1 GCA_910587205.1 uncultured Oscillospiraceae bacterium | reverse complement strand
TCTTTGACGAGCCCACCTCCGCCCTGGACCCGGAGATGGTGGGCGAGGTGCTGGAAGTGATGAAGGAGCTGGCCCGGGAGGGCATGACCATGGTGGTGGTCACCCACGAGATGGGCTTTGCCCGGGAGGTGGGCACCCGGGTGCTGTTCATGGACGGGGGGAAGATTGTGGAGCAGGACGAGCCCCGCGCCTTTTTCGCCCACCCCAGGGAACAGAGGACCATCGACTTTCTGTCCAAAGTGCTGTAAAACATCCCCCACCCCTGTGGGATGGGGATACTTCGCGTATCCCAGGGAGAGGGGGACCATCGGCTCCCTGCCTAAAGTATTGCGAGAATTCCCCATCCCCTTTGGGGTGGGGAATTCTCGTATTTCAACGGGCCGCGCGCTCCTTTCCAAAATTCTCCGCGGCGGGCGGTCCGGTTTTTGTGCACAATTCAGTCTTGCAAAGCCCGTCCGCTTCTGGTATCATGGAGCGAACGCAAAAGGAGGGGAACGATATGCGCCAGCTTACGCCGCTGTTTTTCAAAACGCCTGCGCTTGGGGCGTATCCTTTCCATTTCCATTTATAAAAAGGCAATCGCCGTATTCCGGTGGTTGTCTCTTTTTTTGCGCGTCGGTACGTAGCAAGATAAGTGAAAGGGAGAGTGTAGAGTATGAACAACCAAGAACCCGTCCGCGACGCCCGCACCCTGGGCGTGCCCAAGATGCTGATCCTGGGCCTCCAGCACATGTTCGCCATGTTCGGGGCCACCATCCTGGTGCCCATCATCGTCAGCAGCCAGTACGGCCTGCCCCTGTCCGTCCAGACCACCCTGTTCTTCGCCGGCATCGGCACCCTGTTCTTCCATCTGTGCGCCAAGCTGAAGGTGCCCGCCTTCCTGGGTTCCTCCTTCGCTTTCCTGGGCGGCTTCGAGGCCGTGTCCAAGCTGGACTCCGGCAAGTTCGCCGGCATGGCTGCGGCGGAAAAGCTGCAATACGCCTGCGGCGGCATCGTGGTGGCCGGCCTGCTGTACCTGGCGCTGGCCCTGCTGGTGAAGGTGGTGGGCGTGCACAAGGTGATGCGCTTCCTGCCCCCTGTGGTCACCGGGCCCATCATCATCTGCATCGGCCTGAACCTGGCCCCCTCCGCCGTGACCAACGCCGCCCAGTGCTGGCCCCTGGCCCTCATCGCCCTGGCGGTGATTGTGGTGTTCAGCATCTGGGGCAAGGGGATGCTGAAGATTATCCCCATCCTGCTGGGCGTAGTGATCGCCTACGTGGCCGCCATCATTATGAACGCCTGCGGCATGACCAACGCGGACGGCTCCGCCATCCTGAACTTCCAGGCGGTGGCCGAGGCGGGCATCGTGGGCCTGCCCCCCTTCCAGCTCGCCAAGTTTGACCTGTCCGCCATCCTGGTTATGGCCCCCATCGCCATCGCCGCTATGATGGAGCACATCGGCGACATGTCCGCCATCTCCGCCACCGTGGGGGAGAACTTCATCGAGGAGCCCGGCCTGCACCGCACCCTCATCGGCGACGGCATCGCCACCTCCCTGTCCGCCATGTTCGGCGGCCCCGCCAACACCACCTACGGCGAGAACACCGGCGTGCTGGTGCTCTCCCGGGTGTACGACCCCCAGGTGATCCGGCTGGCCGCCATCTACGCCGTGATCCTGGG
Organism: uncultured Oscillospiraceae bacterium; assembly: GCA_910587205.1. Taxonomy (GTDB): domain Bacteria; phylum Bacillota; class Clostridia; order Oscillospirales; family Oscillospiraceae; genus Enterenecus. The sequence continues at coordinate 11,156 of CAJULZ010000086.1, read as the reverse complement.
CTTCATCCCTAAGATGAGCGAGCTCATCGGCTCCATGCCCACCGCCATCGTGGGCGGCATCAGCTTCATGCTCTACGGTATGATCTCCGCCATCGGCGTGCGCAACGTGGTGGAAAACCGGGTGGACTTCACCAACTCCCGCAACCTCATCATCGCCGCGGTCATCCTGGTGTGCGGCCTGGGCTTCTCCGGCGGGCTGACCTTCAATGTGGGCGGCACGGCCGTCACCCTGACCTCCCTGGCCATCGCCGCCATCGCGGGGATTGTGCTGAACGCGATTCTGCCGGGGAAGGATTACGAATTCGGTTCCGACGTGACCGACGGGCGCTCTGCGGATTTCGGACGGTATTAAAAAAGTGTAATCCACGTCAAAGGGCCGGGCTTCCATCGGAGGCCCGGCCCTTGTGCTTTTCGATCCGTCTGGCCGTCAGGCCACAGTAAGGGTGTTGGTGCAGCTCATGATGGTGACAATGATTGCCATGATAATGCCGGCCAGATAGGGATTCTTGGTGGCCTTGTAGAGAATGCGGGAGAGCACTGCGAACAGCGGCAGAATCACCACAATGGGGAACAGCCAGATACCCAGAATGGTGCCGCCCAGCCCCTCCAGGGGGTGATAGCCGGAGATGAAGAAGGGGATATACATCCAGGCGATGAGGATGGCTGGAGACAGGGCATTGAAGATTGCAAGTACTAGGGTATTGACCCACTCGTGCTTGCCCATCTTCACATAGTTGAAGCAGTTGTTGGCCACGGAGTTGAGTACATAGTAAATCAGGAAGAAGGGTAGATACCGCGCGGCAATGAGAAGCTTATCAACGCTGAAGGCCTTAAAGGTCAGGCACCAAATGCGGAAGTCGGTTTTGAAGAAGAAATCGGCCGCGAATACGGTAAAGTAGGTGGCGGCTGCTACGATAATACCCAGGAAAATGGTCTTGATAAGCTTTTTGCTGGTCATTTTCACGCCCGCTGCCTTCAGGTCTATCATCCCCTCCTTCTTGCCGTAGAAGTGGTAAGACAGGATCATGGACAGCAGGGACAGAAGGCCGCATAGGGCGCTCCAGATGCCGATGCCCAGCGGCGGCTGCTGGGGGAAGAAGCTGGTCTGGGTCATCATTCCAATCACATTGGAGAAGATGAACATGACCATAGAGAATACAACACCCACGATCAGGCTAACCCACAGCCAGACCTTACCCCTCTTATTGACAAGCACGGCGGGAATGGGGGCTTTGTCCGCTTTGAGATCGGCGAAGAAATCGGTATCTACCAGGCGCAGGGCGAGCCCTACCATAAACATGAAGAAGCCCACAATGCCCAGGGTGTTGAACACCGCTTTCCACTGCCATATCTGGTTGTTTCCAGGCAGCATATTGGGCGCGTCCAGGGCGGCATCGAAAAACTCAACACTGCTGGCCACCACGCCGCCGGAGAAGTGGGCCCAGGGGTGGATCATAGGCGGATTGTAGATGGCGCGGATAGCGTCCTGGCCGTCTACATCTTCATGGTACATGGTGTAGGGGGCCCGCTCAGGCTGGCCGGAGGGGTCGGAGCCATAGTATAGGAAGGATTGGGCGGTACTTTGGTGAATGAACTCCCGCGGTGGGGTATAGGAGCCGTCGCCCCTGGGGACGCGGTGGAAAAATTCGTCGTACTGGCAGGCCACAATGCCCGCGTCGCGATTTCTAAAGATGTTGACATATTCCCCAGTCTCGCTGTCGGTGTACACCGCGTCATTGGAGACCAGCAGAGCGGCGGCGATGAGCGGGGTGTCCGCACTGTTGTCCAGCATGACGGCCGTGCGGCTGGCCAGAGCGCCGTTGGAGTGGCCGGTGACACCGATGCGGGACGCGTCCACATAGGGCAAGGCGGCCATGAGCTTCACCGCATCGTACATTCCGTTGGCATTGTTCTCGGGCTTCCACCAACTGCCATTGGTAACATCCTCCGAATTGCCGTGACCATACATATCAATGGCCATGACCACAAAGCCCCGGCGGGCATACTCCACGTAGTTCAAATCCTGCATCTCTCGAGTATTAAACCAACCGTGGCTGCACACGATGGCGGGCGCGGGATTATCCGCCGTAGCGGTATCAGGGACAAGCAGCAGCGCGCTCATCTGATGGCCCGATTCTGTCTCCCAGCGCAGATCTTTGATGGTGACGCTGCCAAAGTTGGTCTGTATGACGCTGGCACCGATGCAGCTCACCAGCAGGATTGCCAGTGCCAGGCACAGAATCCGTGTTGATTTTTTAATATTTGTCATGATAATTGACCCCTTTCTCCATCTCAGAAATTCAGCCTGCCGCGATGCTCTGTTTCTCCTGCCGTCCTCCTTTCAAGCAAAAAAGCGCAACAGTCTCTTTGACTGCCACGCCCTTCTCAATACTCATGCGCAAATATTTCATTTTCACGCTTAGATTATTTTCAGCATACCAGCCCCACAGTTTTTTGTCAATCCGCTTTTTAAAATTTGTCGAAATTTGCTAAATGCCGTTTCCGCTTTTTGTAAGCCCTTCCAAAATGTAAAAACCAGCGTTTCCCGGCTTGCTTTTTCCTCCAACCCCTGCTATGATAAAGCTATCTGATATTTGTGCAGAGTTTGAGACGCGCAGAGCAGCCCTACCTGGCTGTTTTGCGCTCTTTTTTGTCCCTCGAAAGGTGGTGCGTCTTAAAACATGGATCGAAATCAGCTTCTGGACCTGCTGGCCGCGGGGCCGGTAATCGCCGCCGTAAAGGGCTCGGACGGCCTGGCCGCCGCCCTGGACAGCGACGTGTCCGTCCTGTTCCTGCTCAGCGGCGACCTGCTCACCATACCGGACACGGTCGCCCGGGCCCGCGCGGCGGGCAAGCGGGTGTTTGTCCACCTGGACCTGGTGGACGGCCTGGCCGCCCGGGAGGTGTCCGCCGACTTCATCGCCCGGCAGACCGAGGCGGACGGCATCATCTCCACCAAGGCGGCCCTCACCCGCCGGGGGCGGGAGCTGGGCCTGGTGAGCATACAGCGGTTTTTCCTCCTGGACTCCATGGCCCTGGACAACATCCAGCGCCAGCGGCCCCAGGACGCCGATCTCATTGAGGTGCTCCCCGGCCTGATGCCCAAGATCATCCGCCGGGTGGGGCAGCTTACCGGCAAGCCCGTCATCGCCGGGGGGCTGATTGCCGACAAGGAGGACGTTACCGCCGCCCTCAGCGCCGGGGCGGTGGCGGTGTCCACCACCAACCCCGGGGTATGGCGGATGTGAGGGGTTCCAAACGCAAGCTCGTGATTTTTCCAAGTGGGAGGTCATTTTATGTACGATGTACTCATCATTGGCTGCGGGATCACCGGCGCGGCCACCGCCTTCGAGCTGTCGAAATACCGGCTGAAGGTGGGCGTTTTAGAGCGGGAGAACGACGTGGCCCTGGGTTCCACCAAGGCCAATTCGGCCATCCTCCACGCGGGGTACGACCCCGAGCCCGGCACGCTCATGGCAAAGCTCAACGTCCGGGGGGTGGAGCTGGCGCGGGAGCTGTGCGGTCGGCTGGACGTGCCCTACCGCCCCTGCGGTTCCCTGGTGCTGGCCTTTTCCCCGGAGGAGCGGCCCGCCCTGGAAGAACTGTACCGCCGGGGCGTGGAAAACGGCGTGCCCGGCCTGGAGCTGCTGGATGGGGACCAGACCCGCCTGCTGGAACCCAATCTGTCCGGGGCGGTGGCCGCCGCCCTCTACGCCCCTTCCGCCGCCATCTGTTCTCCCTGGGAGTACTGCCTGGCCCTGGCGGAGACGGCGGTGAGAAACGGCGCGGAGCTGCACCTCAGCACCGCCGTCACCGGGATGGAGCGGACCGGCGACGGCTGGAACGTCCACACAAACCGGGGGGATTTGCAGGCCCGGTTTGTGATCAACGCCGCCGGGGTGGACGCCGCCGCGGTCCACGACCTGGCCGCCCCCCACGCATTTGACATCAACCCCGCCCGGGGCCAATACTACCTGCTGGACAAGGGCGAGGGGGACCGGGTGGGCCGGGTCATTTTCCAGTGCCCCAGCGCGGTGGGCAAGGGGGTGCTGGTGGCCCCCACCGTCCACGGCAACCTGATCGTGGGCCCCAATTCCGAACCGGTGGAGGGGAACGACACCTCCACCACCGGGGGAGGCCTGCGCTTCGTGCGGGAGACGGCCCAGAGGTCGGTGCCCTCCATCAACTTCCGGGAATCCATCCGCAACTTTGCGGGCGTCCGGGCGTCCACCGGCCGGGGGGACTTCATCCTGGAGCGGGCGGCCCCCCATTTCATTGACCTGGCCGGCATCTGCTCGCCGGGGCTGTCCGCCGCCCCCGCCGTGGGGGAATACGCGGCCCGGCTGCTGGCCCGGGACGGGCTGGCCCTGGAGAAAAAGGACGAATTCATCTGTGAACGCCGCCGCACCCGGTTCAAGGAGCTGACGCCGGAGGCGCGGGCGGCCCTGGTGGAGCGGGAGCCCGCCTTCGGCCGGGTGGTGTGCCGCTGCGAGACCGTCACCGAGGGGGAGATTTTGGAGGCAGTCCACTCACCCATTCCCCCCGTGTCGGTGGACGGGGTGAAGCGCCGGGTAAACGCTGGCATGGGCCGGTGTCAGGGGGGCTTCTGCGGGCCGCGGGTGGTGGATCTCCTGGCCCGGGAGCTGGGTGTGTCCCCCAGGGAGATTACGCAGGACCAGGCGGGGTCATGGCTGCTGGACCGCCAGACGAAGGGAGGACAGGACTGATGTATGACCTCATTGTGATCGGCGGGGGCCCCGCGGGGCTGGCCGCCGCCTGCGCCGCCTGGGAGGGCGGCCTGCGGAGCATTTTGGTTGTGGAGCGGGATAAAGAGCTGGGCGGCATCCTCAACCAGTGCATCCACAACGGCTTCGGCCTGCACCACTTCAAGGAGGAGCTCACCGGCCCGGAGTACGCCGGGCGGTTCGTGAAGCTCTTAGGCGAGACCGGGGTGGAGGTCCGCCTGGACACCATGGTGTTAGAGGTCACCGGTGACCGCCGGGTACATATGGTGGGAAAATCCACCGGCTACCGGGTGGAGCAGGCCAAGTCCATCGTCCTGGCCATGGGCTGCCGGGAGCGCACCCGGGGGGCTATCGCCATCCCCGGCACACGGCCCGCCGGGGTGTTTACCGCTGGGGCCGCCCAGCGGTACGTGAACATGGAGGGCTGGATGCCCGGAAACCGGGTGGTGATTTTGGGCAGCGGCGACATCGGCCTGATCATGGCCCGGCGCATGACCCTGGAGGGGGCCAAGGTGCTGGCCTGCGTGGAGGTGATGCCCTATTCCGGCGGCCTGAACCGGAACATCGTCCAATGCCTCCACGACTATGATATCCCCCTGTACCTGTCCCACACCGTCACCGACGTCCGGGGGAAGAACCGGGTGGAGCAGGTGGTGGTATCCCAGGTGGACGAAAACCGCAATCCCATCCCCGGCACGGAGATGGTGTTCGACTGCGACACGCTGCTGCTGTCCGTGGGGCTGATCCCGGAGAACGAGCTCACCCGTCAGGCGGGGATCGAGATCGACCGCCGCACCAACGGCGCGGTGGTGTATGAGAACATGGAGACCTCCCTGCCCGGCGTGTTTGCCTGCGGCAACGTGTGCCACGTCCACGATCTGGTGGACTTTGTCACGGCGGAGAGCCGGAAGGCCGGGGCCGCCGCGGCCCAATATGTGCTGGACGGCGGGGACGCCTCCGCCGGGGCGGTTTTGGAGGTCAAAAACGGGGACGGCGTGACCTACACCGTGCCCCAGCGCATCCGTCCGGGCCGGGTGGAAAAGCTGTGCGGGCTGTTTTTCCGGGTAAACCGGGTATGTACGGACAGCGAGATTCTGGTCACGTCCGGGGGGGCGCAGATCGCCCGGTTCAGGCGGGAGCACCTGGCTCCCGGCGAGATGGAGCGCATCGACCTGCCCCGGGCCCTGCTGGACAAGGCGGCGGGGGAACTCACCGTATCCATCCGGGAGGTGAAAGCATGAAGGAACTGATCTGCATCGTCTGCCCCCAGGGCTGCCACTTGAAGGTGGACGAGGAAAACGGCTGCGCCGTCACGGGCAACTCCTGCCCCCGGGGGGCGGAGTACGGCCGGGTGGAACTGACCCGCCCCACGCGGGTGGTGACGTCCACCGTGAGATGCACCGGGGGGCTCTACCCCCGCTGCCCGGTGAAAACCGACCGGCCCATCCCCAAGGAGCTGGTGTTCCAGGTGATGGAGGCGCTGGAGGGCGTTGTCCTTGCCGCCCCCGTCCAGACGGGGCAGGTTGTGATCCAAAACATCTGCGGCTCCGGGGCTAACGCGGTGGCCACGCGAGATATGGGACGCGGCGCCCCTACCATCCATTGGGAGGTATGATAAAATGAGCGGCAAATACATCCTCGCCCTGGACCAGGGCACCACCAGTTCCCGGGTGATCCTGTTCGACCGGGAGCAAAACATTTTGGGCGTGAGCCAGAAGGAGTTCACCCAGTACTACCCCCATGAGGGCTGGGTGGAGCACGACGCCATGGAGATCTGGTCGTCCCAGTACGCCACCATGATGGAGGTGGTGGCCCAATCCGGGGTGGACCCCAAGGACATCGCGGGCATCGGCATCACAAACCAGCGGGAGACCACCATCCTGTGGGACCGGGAGACGGGCCGGCCCATCTGCAACGCCATCGTGTGGCAGTGCCGCCGCACCGCCCCGATTGTGGACCGGTTGCTGGCGGACGGCTTGGGGGATCACATCAGGAAAATCACCGGTCTGGTGCCCGACGCCTATTTTTCCGCCACCAAGATCAAGTGGGTTCTGGACCATGTGGACGGCGCGCGGGAGAAAGCGGAGCGGGGGGAAATCCTGTTCGGCACGGTGGACTCCTGGTTGGTGTGGAAGCTCACCGGGGGCGCGGCCCACGTCACCGACGTGACCAACGCCTCCCGCACCATGCTGTTTGATATCCGCAGACTGGACTGGGACGACACCATGCTCCAGGCCCTGGATATCCCCCGGGCCATGCTGCCGAAGGTGTGCTCCTCCAGCGAGATCTACGGCTATACGGAAATACAGGGGGTAAAGGTGCCCATCGCGGGCATCGCCGGGGACCAGCAGGCCGCCCTGTTCGGCCAGACCTGCTTCCAGCCCGGGGACGCGAAAAACACCTACGGCACGGGCTGTTTCCTGCTGATGAACACCGGGGAGACGCTCTGCGAGAGCCGCAATGGGCTGATTACCACCATTGCCATCGGCTTGGGGGGCAAGGTGCAGTATGCCCTGGAGGGCAGCGTATTTGTGGGCGGGGCGGTAATCCAGTGGCTCCGGGACGAGATGCGGTTTTTCACCGACAGCAGCGACGCGGAGTACTACGCCCAGAAGGTGAGCGACAACGGGGGAGTGTACCTGGTGCCGGCGTTTACGGGCCTGGGCGCGCCCTACTGGGATATGTACGCCCGGGGGGCCATCGTGGGCCTCACCCGGGGCGCCAAGCGGGAACACATCATCCGCGCCGCCCAGGAGTCCATCGCCTACCAGGTGGCCGACCTGGTGGGGGCCATGGAGGCGGACACCGGCCTGCCCCTCAGCGCGCTGAAGGCGGACGGCGGGGCCAGCCGGGACCGGTTCCTGATGCAGTTCCAGGCGGACATCATCGACCGGGAGGTGCGCCGCCCGGCCATCCGGGAGACCACCGCCCTGGGCGCGGCCTATCTGGCCGGGCTGGCCACCGGGGTGTGGAGCGGCGTGGACGAGATCAAGCGCCTGTGGATGTGCGACAACACTTTCCAGCCCGCCATGGCGGGGGACGAGCGGGAACGGCTGCTGGCCGGCTGGCACAGGGCCGTGGGCCGCAGCCGGGACTGGGCCCGGTAAGCAAAAGATTCCCTGTTTTCACAAAAGAGGCGTATTCCTCGACAGTCCCTGGGGGCAGCGTAAGCTGCCCCCTTTTTTCGCGCCCCGCCGCCGGAAAGCCCTTCGACCGCCCCCGGCCCGCCGTGTTACAATGGCCCCACCGGAAAAAAACATGGGCTTCCCGCCCCACAGGAGGAATGGAACATGGAGATCAAAACCACGATGGCAACCTGCCCCAACGGCCACCACTATGATGCCGCCCGCCACGCCGGCTGCCTATAGTCCTCGCCCATCTCACTGTACTCCCCGTCGATGACGTTTTCCGTCACCACGTACAGCAGGAGCAGCAGCTTGCGGGGCACGTCCTCCCGGTGCTGGCGGATGTTTTTCAAGGCGGTGGCGTTGGGCCAGTTGTGCTTGATGAGCTTCTGCACCACGGAGTACCCCTGCCGGCTGCGCCCAAAGGGGATGTGAAGGGAGAAGTACTGCTGCATGATGGCCTCCATGGAGTAGTCCGGCTCCCGGGACCGCCCCAGGCTGGGGCGGGTGCACCAGCTGGTCCAGGTACTTCTGGAAATAGAAGTACGCCCGCGTGTGCAGCGCGCCAAACCGGTCCAGGCTGGCCAGATAGCAATCCCGCAGCTCCTCTGGGGTCTGGGCGCGCGGGAACAGGTTTTGCAGCTCCCGGGTGAGGTGGGACCCCGCCTCCTCCGGGACCTGGCCCAAGCGCGGCACAGGGCGGAGGGTGGCGAAAAAGTCCCGGGCCTCGGCGCAGCTGCGCCCGGTGCGCAAAAAACCAGGCGTACACCACGTCCCGCCCCTCCCGGTAGTGGATGCCGTAGTCGGTGCACAGGCCCAGCAGGAAGCTGGCGTCCCCCTCGCCCAGCCCCAGGGCAAAGGCGATGCGAAAAATGTCCTCCCGGTTGACGGGCTGGTTCTGGCCGGACAGCCAGCTGCGCACCCGGCGGCCGGCCGATTCGGCGCTGAGGCCGTCCCGCTCCCCCTGGAAGGCGGCGGTGAGCCGGGCCTGGAGGTCCGGCCCGGGGTAGAGCTGGCCTAGCGTCTCCCCGAAGTTCCGCACGCGGACCCGCCCGTCCCGGAGGTATTCCGCGGCCATGGCCGGGGTCATCTGGCCGGAGCGGATGTGGTCGTAAGACTGTCCGGACTGCAAGGTTAGTTCCAATTCCATATCCTCCCGATTATGGTTGTTTTTCTATAGTATGCACCCGGTTTGCGGCTATTGTCCACTGGTTTTCCGCCCTGGGAGCGGGGGAATTTTATTCCGCGCCGGGGCAAAAAAACTGTTGACAATTGCCGCGGCGCGTGGTATTATTAGTCTTGCGTTAAGCGCCAACCCCATTTGCGCGAGTGGTGGAATTGGTAGACTCGCTGGCTTCAGGTGCCAGTGCTCGCAAGGGCGTGCGGGTTCGACTCCCGCCTCGCGCACCAAACCCATATAATCCGAATCTGTTTCCGATAGGGGATGGGTTCGGATTATTGGTTTTCTTTGACCGATATGAAAGCACCCACTTCCGAACCGGGGTGGAACGGAAGCCCACCTCGAAGCCGAGAGGCCCCCGAAGGAAGAAGCAAGCCCCATGAACGCAAAAAGGGCGGGCGCAGCCGTTTCCACGGTGCGCCCGCCCTTTTTGTCCTTATCCTCTGTTGTCCTCCTGTTTTTCCGCTTCCCGCCGTTTTTTCCATTCGGCAAACTCTCGCTGGCCCTCCTCGCTTTCGTAGAAAGCGAGAATATCAGGCATGATACAGCAAGCGATGGCCTCAATCTGATACTGGGGAATGTCGGTGCGATTGATTAGTTTCTTCCGTCTGCTCAAGTAATGCCTCCATTTCTTCCATATTCAATTATCAAGGTGCAAGTGCGGTTTACCGCTGATGGTCCTTTGGATGGCGCTGCCCCCTTTGCTGTTCCTTCAACGTCTGTCGTATCTCCGGCGGTATGCTGTTCACAAACCGCCGAAGCTGTTCATTTTCCTTTTTCAGCATGAGCACTTCCATCTGCTTCTGTATGCTCTTTTTGCTGTTGACCTGTTTTTGCAAGTCCTTGTTCTCCTGGGTCAGATAGTCGATGGTGGCCTGGTATTTCTGCATTTGCCCCAGGTGCTGTTCCAGCCGGGCGAAGTACGGCCCCACCATGTCCAAAACCTCGTCCCGCTTCTTCCCGGCGTTCAGCACCCCGATTTCCGAAATGGCCTGTTCGATGGCCCTCTGCTGGCGGGTGAGGTCGATAGACTGCTTGAACAGCCAGGTGGGAATATGCTTGCGCTTGGTGACAAGGGCACTCTCGCCCCGCTGGAGGCCGGGGAACGCCCGGTTCATGTGGGCGTGAAATTCGTCCTGCCAGCGGGATAACTGCGCCCGGTTGCCCAAAATCTCCTTGGCGGACAGCCGCCCGTCCTTGGTGATGGGGGTAAAGCACAGGTGGAGATGGGGCGTTTTCTCGTCCATGTGAACCACGGCGGAAAAAATATTGCCCCGGCCCACCTTCCGCTCTATGAACGCCGCCGCCTCGGTGAAGTAGGCTTGCACCTCCCGTCTGCTCCTGCCCGTGAAAAAATCCGGGCTGGCGGTGATAAGGGTGTCTACGAACATGGTGCTGTCCTTTCGGGTACGGCACCCCGCCGCCCTGATCCGGCTGTCGATTTCCCGGCGGTACTTCTGCGTGGGCCGGATGATGTGAAAATTCTCCCGGCTCCTGTCGGTGTCAATGTCCGGGTTGCTGGCGTACTGCCCCTTGGTGCGCTCGTGGTGGGCTTCCAGCGCCCCGGCTGGCCCCGCCTTGCGTTTTTCAAATCTCAAAATTGCGTGCTGTGCCATTCTACCTCCTTACCGTTCATTTTTGGGCGCAGAAAAGCCACGCCCGCCGCTTCCGGCTTGCGTGGCCTTACCGCCCTGCTTCTTCCTCGTACTGGATGAACCGCCGTTTGATGGCCTCCATCCGCTTGACAACTGCGCTGTGGGTCTTGTACCCCAGCTTGTCCGCTATCTCCTGATAGCCGTACCCCTCCACCCGAAGCTCCAGAATCGCCATATCCTTTGGGGACAGGGTGGCCTTGAACCGCCGGCAGAAGTCCTCCCCCGCCACCTGCTTGGTGAAGTCCGCCGCCGCCGGGTCTGCGACAGCGTGTATGCCGCTGTCCTCGTCCTCCATACACTCCTCCAGCGAAACGAGCTTGACCTTCTTGGAGCGGGTGTGATACCATTTGCGGAGAAAGTCCTTCCGCACGTTGGTGTCCCACGGCTCGAAGTCCTCGGCGCAGGGCATTTCCCGCACCACGTCCAGCATCGGCCCCCAGCCCTGCTCCTC
>CAJULZ010000085.1 GCA_910587205.1 uncultured Oscillospiraceae bacterium | reverse complement strand
TGTGCTGAAATTGATGCTGTTCTGGACAAAACCCGCACCTCCATTGAGGAATACAAAAAACTCAAGCAGGCTATCATCACCCAGGCTGTCACAAAGGGCATCCGGGGAGATAGGCCGATGAAGGAGAGCGGGATTGAGTGGATTGGAGCAATACCTGAAAACTGGGACGTGCGGCGGATAAAAAGCATTGGAACATATAGAAATGGATTGACTTATGCTCCAGGGGATCAAACCGATGAGATGGGAACATTTGTTCTCAGATCGTCAAATGTTCAAAACGGAAAGTTGGATTTTAGTAATAATGTATTTGTTTCGTGTGAGATTCCGGCGCAGTTGATGGTGCAAAAAGGTGATATTCTCATTTGTTCAAGAAATGGAAGTCGGGAATTGATTGGCAAAAGCGCAATAATTGATTCAGATATTTGTGCATCGTTCGGAGCATTCATGATGATTTTCCGATGTGAATGTCCGAGATATATGTATTACTTGCTGAACTCTAACATTTTTTCGGTGTATCTCAATACATTTTTGACCACAACAATAAATCAGCTTACCGGGAAAAATTTTGGCAATATGAATGTTGTATACTGCCCCAATGCTGTTGAGCAGGATGAAATTGTATCTTTTCTTGACAGACGGTGTTTGGAATTGGATGAACTCATTATAAAGAAGAAGCGTCTTATCAATGCGCTTGAATCTTACAAAAAATCGCTTATTTACGAATATGTGACCGGGAAGAAGGAAGTATCAAATGCTACCTAAGCTGATTGAGGACGTGGAACGTGCAATAGAACACGAGTGCTACTTAGCGGCTCTGGCGTTGGCGTTGACACTACCAGATATTTGTGGAAAAGCTGAATTTCCGAATGACGGGAATGGAGCAAGATATAAGAAATGGTGCAAAAATTTTGTTTGTGGAATACAACCCAGAAATACCCCTTCTGGAGATATGCCCTATTTGAATGAAGATATGATTTATAGCTTTCGCAATTTGTTTTTGCATCAGGGTACTCCCAATGTAAAACCATCAAGTAGCTGGGATGACCGTTGCCAAGTAAATCATTTCAAACTTGAAATAACAGACCCTGATACTCCTGATGGCGAATCATCTATGGTTTCATATGGCGCTGGTATGAAGATCAGCCACCGGGAAATTACTGTAGGTGTGCGGGATTTATGTTACCGTCTGCGTGTTGCCGCAAAAAAGTATTATGAAGAAAACACTGATAAGTTTACATTTTTCAATTTTGATCTTAAAGACCGCCGCAAGAAAAGCAACCCATTCAACTATTTATGGGAGGAAGAATGATGGAAACGACCGAAAAACGCTTTGAATCCGACATCGAAACCGCTCTTCTCTCTCCCTCCGGTGGCTACACCAAGGGCACCGGCACCTACGACCCTGCGCTGGCCCTGTACGTTGACACCCTGATCGGCTTCGTCCAGGCCACCCAGCCCAAGGAGTGGGCCAGGTTCGAGAAGCAGAACCAGGTCGATCCCGTGCGGAAATTTTGCCTGGCCTTCAACGCCGCCTGCGATGCGGACGGGCTTCTCTCCGTCCTCCGCCACGGGTTCAAACACCGGGGCATCACCTTCCATGTCTGCTACTTCATGCCGGAATCCGGCCTCAACGAGACCGCCGCCCGGCGGTACGCCTGCAACAAGATCAAGTGCTACCGCCAGTGGTACTACTCCGCCGACACGAAGAAATCCGTGGACATGGTGCTGGCAGTCAACGGCATCCCGGTTTTCGCTTTTGAACTGAAAAACCAGTACACGGGGCAGAACGTGGAGAACGCCAAGCGGCAGTGGATGTATGACCGTGACCCACGGGAGCTCTGTTTCCAGTTCAACAAGCGCATCCTGGGCTATTTCTGCGTGGATCACACCGAGGTCTGGATGACCACCAGGCTGGCCGGGAAGGATACATACTTTCTGCCCTTCAACCAGGGCTCCAACGGGGCCGGACAGGACGGCGGCAAGGGCAATCCTCCAAATCCGGACGGCTACCCCACGGCCTATCTCTGGGAGCAGGTCTTTCAGAGGGACAGCATGATGGATATCCTTCAAAAGTTCATCCATTTGCAGGTGAAGGAGGAGAAAAAACGGCTCCCAGACGGCACCGTGAAGACTGTACGAAAGCAGGCGCTGATTTTTCCCCGCTACCATCAGCTGGACGTGGTGCGGAAGCTGCTGGCCGACGTGTCGGCGCACGGTGCCGGGCGGAACTACCTGATCCAGCACAGCGCAGGCTCGGGCAAGTCCAACTCCATCGCCTGGACGGCCTACCGGCTGGCGTCGCTGCACAGCCAGGAGGACAGGCCCGTGTTCAGCAGCGTGGTGGTGGTCACGGATCGGACTGTCCTTGACGCCCAGCTCCAGGAAACGATTTCTGGCTTTGACCACACGCTGGGGGCGGTGGAAACCATCGGTGAGAACAAGACCTCCAAGGATCTGCGGGACGCTCTGAACGCTGGGGTGCGGATCATCGTCACCACCCTGCAAAAGTTCCCGGTGATCTTCCAGGAGGTGGACAAGGCCGCCGGGCGCTGTTTTGCCATCATCGTGGACGAGGCCCACTCCTCTCAGACAGGCAGCGCCGCCCTCAAGCTGAAAACGGCGCTGGCAGACACCGAGGAGGCCCTGCGGGAGTACGCCGAGCTGGAGGGCAAAGCCGAGGAGGAGCTTGACCCGGACGACAAGCTGATGAACGAGATCATCTCCCAAGGCCGCCACAGGAACCTGTCCTTCTTCGCCTTTACCGCCACGCCCAAGGATAAGACGCTGGAGCTGTTCGGAACGGAATATGAGGACGGCAGCTTCCACCCGTTCCACATCTACAGTATGCGGCAGGCCATTGAGGAGAAATTCATCTTGGATGTACTCCAGAACTACATGACCTACGAAACCTGTTTCAAAATCGCCAAGACCATGGAAGACAACCCCGACCTCCCCGCCAGCCGTGCGGCAAAGGTGATCCGCCGGTATCAGGAGCTACACCCCTACAACATCAGTCAAAAGTCGCAGATCATCGTGGAAACGTTCCGGGAGACCACCCGGCACAAAATCGGCGGGCGGGGCAAGATGATGGTGGTTACCTCCTCCCGGCTGGCGGCAGTCCGCTATTTCCACGAGGTCAAGCGGTACATCGAAAGCCAGAAATATGACGATGTGGAGGTTCTGATTGCCTTCTCCGGCGCTGTGCAGGATGGTGACGAGGAGTACACCGAGCCCAAGCTGAACGTGCGCCGGGACGGTAGCCACATTGCTGAGACCCAGACCAAGGCGGAGTTCCACGAGAATTTCAACGTCCTGATTGTGGCGGAGAAGTATCAGACCGGCTTTGATGAGCCACTGCTGCACACCATGATTGTGGACAAGAAGCTGAAAAGCGTGAAGGCGGTGCAGACCCTCTCCCGGCTGAACCGCACTTGCCCCGGCAAAGAGGATACCTTTGTGCTGGACTTTGTGAATTCCCAGGAGGATATTCTGGCAGCGTTCCAGCCCTTCTACCAGGAGACCACGCTGCAGCAGGAAGTGAATGTGGATCTGATTTATCAGACGCAGAAGGAGCTACGGGGCTTTGGCATTTACTCCGATGTGGATATTGAGGCATTTGCCAAGGAGTATTTCAAACCGGGCAAGCAGGATTCCAAAGCCGTGGGCCGGATGACCAGCGTTTTGAAACCTGTGGCGGATCGATACAATCAGAAAACAACAGACGAGCGTTACCAGTTCCGGCGGCAGGCCCGCAACCTGGTCAAGTGGTACAGCTACATTTCCCAGATTGTCAGAATGTTCGATAAGGATCTTCACAAAGAATTCGTGTTCTGCTCCTATCTGTTGAATCTGCTCCCAGCGGAAGCGGTGGATATGGTTGATCTGGAGGGCAAGCTGAAGCTGGAGTATTATATGCTGCAAAAGTCCTTTGAGGGGACAATCACGCTCCAGGAGGAAAAAGGCGTCTACGAAGCGGCCAAGCAAAAGGGGGCGGCGGGGCACGACCCCAAGGAGCCTCTGGACGAGATTATTGAGAAGATTAATGAGAAGTACAAGGGGGCCTTTACCGAAGGTGACCGGGTGCTGCTGAATGCACTCCACGCCAAGCTGATGACCAATAAGAAGCTGGCCAGTATGGCAAAGACCGCTGACCCGCAGATTTTCACGGAGAGCATTTTCCCCAAGGCGTTTGGCGATGCCGCTCAAGACAGCTATATGGAAGCCCAGGATACCTATACGGCACTTTTTGAGGATCAGGCTAAATATAACGCTATTATGAGTGCCTTGGCAGAAGTGATTTATCGGGAAATGCGTAAAATGTAGCTGTGGCACCCCACCCCAAAATCTGCAGAGGAACTATATCAACAAGACGCATCCAACAAGAAAGGCACATGCCCAAAAATTTCAGTAGCTTTCCCCGCCAACCTGTGGTATATGTTTGTGCCACAAGGAGGCGATAGCATGAACAAGACCCTGACAGCCCTATACGACAGCTTCTACACGCCGCCCCAGGCGGCGGACACCCGCACGGAAATCGAAGTCCTCCATAAGCAGCTTATTCTAAAACTGGACAAGCCGGAGCGGAAGATGGTTCTCCGTCTCATTGACGCAAAGGACCGTTTGGCGGAGGAACTGTCCATGGACAGCTTTATCTGCGGGTTCCGGCTGGCCTGGCGGCTGGCAAATGAACTGAGCAATTACCCAGAAAGCGGGCGTCCCACCCGGTCAAATCAGACCGGGCAGGACGCCCGTGTCGTGCCGCAGGAGCGATGGAATCTTCCGGACGAGGGTTAACGCCTCTCCGGATCGGACAAGCCCTTGTTGGCCACTGTGTGGCCGTTTGTGGGCCCTGCTGAAAAGGACAGGCGGCTGGGCCCAAAGAGCCCAGCCGTATATCCCGTTACGGCAGAAATTCCGGCAACACCCGGTACCGGCTGACGCCGAAGCTGCTGCTCCGTTGGATGATCTCCTCTGGGATTTGGCTGAGATACTTCCGTCCAAAGTTGGTGTCCCCAAACCAGCAGTCGAAATTTGCCACCGGAAGCACCACCCAATCGCTGTCCTCCGGCTTATTGGCCGCATAATAGGCAACGAGCGTTTGGATCACCTCGGCGGGTAGCTTCTCTGGCCTCACTGCCTCGGTCTTCGCCAGCAGATCATCGGGCAAATCAACCATGCCCTGCCGCAGCGGCCCCAGTTCCAGCGCATCGGCAATCACATCATCAAAACGAACGACCCATGCGGCGTCCGCATTGGAAGAAAACAGCGGCATCTGGAATTGCCGCACCTTTTTGCGCCACTCAGCATCGAATTTTTTATCCAGATCTCCAGCGGCCCCGGCATACGCCTTCCGCACCACCTTCGGGTTATCTCTCGCAAAGGCCATTGCCGCATGGAAGTGACGGCAAAACCACCCGCGGCCATCCTCGCCCACCAGTGCCGGGAACTCCCCGTGGAGCGTACCGAACTCCGTCCGATATTGCCACTCAGGTTTTGCATCGGTCTGTTCCGGCACACTGCACCAGGCACACAGTCCCCGGCGGGCATAATCTATCCGTCCTCTGGGTTCATCATCCAGCACCGCTTCATCTGGGCCGTGGAACAGGAACCCACGGGCCAGGATGGTCAAAATCCGGGAGAGCCCGCTGAAGTCCCGCAGAGCCTCAAAGGTGAACCGCCCCAGCCAAGTGGTATCTTTCTTGCTATCGGCCTTATAGACTACCGGCCCAGTGTAATCCAAGAACTCCTGCCACTCATTCAGCATGACGCACCTCCAGCACGTTGGGCAGAATCGCGTCCGGCAGAAGCTCCCACAGCAGATTCCGTTTGCCCAGCGCCACCACGTAGCGCACCGCAATCACAGGCTTCACGATCCCGTCCAGCAGTTCCCGGCACTTTTCGGAGACGGCGTCCCGGTAGGATTGGGAGGCCGTCTTTTTTTGATATGCCCTCATCATGGCGGCGAAAGCGGGGGAGTCCCCATCCCGTGTCAGCCGCTTGCGATCCTGGGCGGCGTTCTCCTGGTCGATGTCCAGCAGAATGTCAGCCAGCACCCTATAACCACTAAAACGAAAATCTGTAAACAGGTCGAACAGCTCCTCAAATTCCGGCAGCCACTCTAACAGGAACCGCTCCCGCGCGTCAGTGTCCAGAAACTGCCACCCCTCGCGGCGGAGGGCTTCCAACACCTCCGCCACCTGCTCTGGCGGCAGCTCGCCCAACTGGGCATACAGCTCGTCCGCGTCCCATTCCTCCTCCTGCCCATGGGAAAAGTGGATACGCTCCACATCATTCTTCCGGCCCTTGCTTCGGACAGGCACCCGGCAGGCCCGGATACGGGACAGGCACGCCTCGTAGTCCTTGAGCAGGGCGGCCACAGCGGCCAAAATGCCTTTGTCCAATTTATTCTGCCAATCAGGCTGAACGGCGAAGGTGAACAGCTCCCCGTCCTGTGCGGGGATGGCCTTGAGTTTCGGCGTATGCTTTTTCAACTGGTGGGCCAGATAGGGCAGACGCTCCACGTTGGAGTCCACTTGGCTCCAATCCACCCGGTTGAAAAACGCCTTGAGCTTTGCAGTGTGGGTTGGTTCGTACCAGGCCCGCCGTTCACCAGTGTGTTCCGCCAGATATTTGTACTGCAAAAACGGCGTCCGCTTTACCGTCCGCTGGCCCAGGAACTCCTCCAGATCGGGCCGCACGCCGCTTTTGGCCGAGTCGATCTCCAGCCCGGTGAGGATAGCCAGCAGCTCCGTCTCCTCCCGGCACCGCTGGCGCTCCTCGTCCTCAGAGTTCTCGTTGTAGGCAATGATGCTGCGGTCCAACGCGGCATTGCAGAGCTGTCCCACCCGGGAGGAGAACGTGTCCCGCACCGCCTCGAACCGGGCCTCCCAGTCATGGGCAGAGGCGGTCTGGGGTTCCGCCGCCGGGATCATCAGCAAGGGGAGGTTCTCCCGGTTCTCCAGCGATTTGTATTTCTGGAAGTGGTCAATGTCGTAGTTGCGCCGCGCACAGGCATTGATGATGGGATCGGCGATGGTTTTCACCATGTCGCCGTCGTAGTCCGCGCCACCCAGGCGCTCCGCCGCCAGCATATTGGAGCTCACCATCACCACGTCGGTGAGCTGGCGGAAATAGAACTGGCGCATATTATTTTTGTCGTCGTAGCAAGAAAGCTGGATCTCCTCGTTGCGGGCGATGTGTGGGTTTCGCAACAGCGTACACACCTCCTGCCGCGGGTATGTTGCGCCGGGGGCGTAGAATGCACCGTTGGGAAAGTGCTGTGCGTTGGTGAACGCCGAGGCATAAAATGTCCGTTCCCGCTTCGTCCGCGCCTGCCCGAGATCCAGCAATCCCACAAGCAAGTCCAGCAGATCACCGGACAGATAGCGGTTATCCCCGGCCACGATGAGCCGCCCCACGGCGTAATTTTTCACGATGTGCTCCGCCATGTCATCCAGCGCCTGGGTGTACACTGGCTCGTCGATGAATCGCGGATTCTTTTTCAACACAGAGGCGAGATAGTAGTCCCGGCTCTTTTCCCGCTCCCAGAAACGCCGCCCCTCCAGCGCCCGCAGAAAATAGTCCCGCCGGAACTGATCATTGGCCCGGAAGTTGTAGTAGGCCAGCTCGGTCTGCTTGGTGAGCCAGTGGCGCTCGTCCTTCTCCGGGCTGTGATCCCAGCCGTCCGGCAGGTCGACGGGTCGGAACTCGTCCACCCGGACCGACACGGTGGTGAGGAACTGATAGTTGAGTTCGGTGAACCGCTCCGGCTTTTCCTTGCTCACGTTGGTGATATACAGCGCGTGACGGTATCGCCGGAAGGCGTCCCAGTAATTGTCCCAATTCATGCCGCACTGCTCCATCCATCCCAGCCCCTTGCACATGGAGCGGGTGAGGATGACATCCACGTCTTTCACCGGGTGCTCCACGCCCCACAGGTCGGTGATGGTGCGGGTGCCGCAGTCGGTCAGGAAGGTGTGGAAGTCCACCTGGTGGAGCATCCCCTTGATGTAGGGCAGGCGGATCTGGAACGAGGTGTGGATGTGCCCGCCGAACAGCGCCCGGTCGATCTGCGCGGCAAACCGGGGCGAGATCAGCCCCTCGCCGTCAAAGCAGGTGACATCCACATCTGCTTTTTTCTCCACCCGGTGATAGTTCCGCGTGGTGTCCTGGGAGCCATCATCCTCCACGGTGATGACGGGGACGAGATGCTCCGTGCGGGTGGGGTTGTCCACTACGACGACCCGGTGGGGACGGTCAATGTCCACGCCGTCAATGCGTGTGCCGCTGGACAGCATCAAACCGTTGTAGGCGTACAGCTTGGAGAGCTGGCACTGGTCGATGTCCATGCCCAGCATGATGCGCCGGCGCACCGCGTCATAGAGGCCTGCCCGGATGAAGGACAGCCGCGCCTGACGGCTCATGCTACCGGAGCGCTCAAAGGCAACATAGCGGTGTGAGCCGGAGCCAAAGTCCAGACCGATACCCTCGGGACGGAACATGGCCCGTGCCTTCTCCTGGCGGACACGCTGTTTTTTGTTGGTTGCGCTACGGTCAAAGACGCCTGCAAAATCCATGTAGAGAATCGCGTCGGACAGATCGGAAATCAGCTTCCCGTCACCGGGTTCGGTATAGCCGTCGCCCCGCAGGACACACATGATTTGAAAGAACAGAGCGTTGCTGTCCTGCTCGTGGGTGGCGGTTCTGCTTCTGCACTTCTCCGTGGCTGACGCGCTGAGGTCGAAGGAGTAACCATTCTCCGTCTCAACGGCGTAGCTCATCACCGCCCGGGCGGACAGTTGAAAAATCTGATATCTGGATTGGGCCATGTCCTCACCTCCCGACAGTCATATTTTACCACACAAAAGCGAAAACGCAATATGAATATTGCTCCCACAATTTTGTGCGGGGGCAGTATTTTATTTTGCGCGGAAGAAGGAGGCGGATGAAATTTTCCGCGTCAGGCTGTCAATCAACGGACGAAGAAAGGAGAAGCATTATGTCAATTTTAGGAGAACGCTATTTCAAAACCAGCAACGCCATCTTCTGCTATGGCCTAAGCTGCCGGGAGCTGGCGGTGTACGGCTATCTGCGCAGCCGCGCGGGGAGCAAAGACACCTGCTGGCCCAGTATGCAGACCATCGCCGCCGCCTGCGGCTGTTCCGACACCACGGCCCGCAAGGCGGTGGACGAGCTGGAGCGGTGGAAATTTATCCGCAGGGTGCCCACCTACGCCACCGATCGCAAGGGCCGGAGGCGGCAGTGTAACAATACCTATTATCTGCTGGATCTGCCGCCCCTGCCTGGCCCGAAGGACAAGCTGACCTACCACGAGGAAGCCCCGGAAACCGGGACAGATGGCAGAACGAAGGAAAAAGCAGGATAAACACCGGGCGTCACAAGTGACACCCGCCGAGCCACAAACGCCCGCAGTGCGGGCGTTTTCCCGGGCTGCGAATGGGGTCAAAACAGAAGGAAAAGTGCGCCGTTGGGGTCAAGAATCCCCAAACGGCGCGAAATCACAGGCTTTGCACAGGGGTCGAACCCCGGAAAGGAGCAGAAAATGAGCAAAAAAGACAAGCTGGCGGTCTATCTCACGCCGGAAAAGAAAACCGAGCTGGAGCGCCGCTATCACGAGGATGGCAGCAGGAGTATGACCGCGTTCATCGAACACGCGCTGGATTTCTATCTGGACTACCTCAGCGCCCAGGACGCGGGGCTGTTCCTCCCTCCAGCCATCCGTTCCTGTATCAACGGACGGCTGGGCACCATGGAAAACCGTATGGCGTCGCTGATGTTCAAGCTGACGGTGGAGGTGGATATGTGTATGAGCATCCTTGCGGACTGCACACAGCTGGACGAGGAATATCTGCGGCGCAAACGCTCAGAGAGCGTGGAACGTGCGAAGCGCACCAACGGACAGATCCACTTCGCGCAGATCGCGCGTCACGTTGAGGACGACTGATGCCCAAGCTGATTCTGAAAAGCCCGTACATCAAGTGCGGCGGCAAAGGCGGCATAGGTGGCGGCGGATACCTGCGCTACATCGGGACACGGGACGGCGTAGAGCTGGTG
This sequence comes from uncultured Oscillospiraceae bacterium, assembly GCA_910587205.1. Lineage (GTDB taxonomy): Bacteria > Bacillota > Clostridia > Oscillospirales > Oscillospiraceae > Enterenecus. The sequence continues at coordinate 2,886 of CAJULZ010000085.1, read as the reverse complement.
CCGGACGACCGCCCCGCCACCAAGCGTCAGGAGCAGTTGATCCGGTCGCTGGTGCGGGACTTCCCGGACAGCAGGGAGCTGTTGGAGTATGCTGACTGGGAGGCATCGCGCACCAAGGCCCATGCTTCCGCGTTCATCACCACGGCGCTGGAGTGCAACTGGGAGCAGGCCAACCGCTCCGATGTGTACCTGAAGTACATCGCAACCCGCCCGAGAGTAGAGCGGCTTGGCAGCCACGGCCTGTTCGGTGATGATGACAGTGTGGATTTGCAAAAGGCGGCAGTGGAACTGGACAGCTACACCGGCAACGTGTGGACGCACATCATCTCGCTGAAGCGGGAGGACGCGGCCCGTCTGGGCTATGACCGGGCGTCGGCGTGGCGGGATTTGCTCCGCCAGGAGCGCAACGAGATCGCCGCCGCTATGAGCATACCGCCGGATCACTTCCGCTGGTACGCCGCTTTCCATGACGAGGGCGATCATCCCCATGTACACATGATGGCCTGGTCAAGCCAACCCAAGGAGGGCTGGCTCGACCGGGACGGCATTCGCAAAATCAAATCCACGCTGACGAATCAAATTTTTCACCAGGAGATGCTCCATCTGTACGAACAGAAAACCGTCTCCCGGGACGAACTGGTGCGTGAGGCGCGGGCGTCCATGCTGGCGCTGGTGAAGGAGATGCGCCAGGGCATCTGTGACCACCCGAAGGCGGAACAGCGGATGTGGGAGCTTGCCCAGGCGCTGGACGGTGTAAAGGGGCAAAAGAAGTATGGCTATCTGCCCAAGCGGGTGAAAAAGCTGGTGGACGAGGTGGTGGACGAGATGGAGCGCCTGCCCGCGGTGGCCAAATGCTATGAACAGTGGCAAATGCTGCAGGGCGAGGTAGAGGGTTACTATTCCGACGCACCGCTCAAGGAGCAGAAGCTGTCTGAGCGGAAGGAATTTCGGCAAATCAAGAATTCCGTTGTGGCGGAGGCGGAGCGTCTTCGTTTTTCTGCGCTGACCTTCGAGGGCGCACAGCAGCCGGAGGTGGATACCGGCTACGATCATTCCCGCAATGGGTGGTACTGGAAGATGAAGCAGATTCTGGACAGCCCGGAGGAGCCCATAGAAAACAAGGACTGGGCTGTGTCGGAGATGCGGGAACTGGCGGACTACGACGTACCCCAGGCGTGGTATGTGCTGGGGACGCTGTACCGGGACGGCGGCATCCTCATCCCGGACAGCACGCTGGCGGCGGAGGCATTCGAGAAAGCGGCACAAGCGGGGATGGTCCCCGCCCAGTGTGCGCTGGGGGAGCTGCTGCTCTCCGATGATCTGGACGTGCTCAATCCGTCCGCGGGATTGGAGTGGCTGAAACGTGCGTGGGAGGGAGGTTCGCTCAGGGCGGGGTATCTTTTGGCGAAAGAGTACCTCAGTGGGGAGAACGCCGCCAAAGATGTGGAGCACGGGCTGGAATGCCTGTCTGCCTGTGCCGACGAAGGCTACCCCGGCGCACAGTATCTGCTGGGCAAGCTGTACCTCACAGGTCAGGAGATCCCGCAGGACATGGAGCAAGCCGAATACTGGCTATCCCAGGCGGCGGCCCAGGGTAACGAATACGCAGGTCTTCTGCTCGAGCGAACGGAGGAACCCCCAATGGCCGGAGCGGCGCTGGCCGTGATCCGTCTGCTCCACAGCATAAGCTGCATTTTTCAGGAGAACTCCCTGCCCAAGCACAGCCCGGTGGGGATGCGGACAGACCGCAAGCTGTTGCAGAAGATCCGGGAGAAGAAGATCGCCATGGGCCATAAGCCCGACGACCACCCGGACGAAGGCATGGTCATGTATTAGAATTTTGAGTATCCCACCCTCAATTTTTGGGAGGAACTATATCAACAAGACGCATCCAACAAGATAGGAACCCTTCCATCGGAAGGGAGAAAGGAGCAAAATGAAGAAAACGAGCTACAGGTCTTACGATGAACTGCCCTTGATGCTCTCGGTGCCGGAAGTGGCGGCGGTACTTGGCATCAGCCGCGCAGGAGCCTATGAACTGGTGCGCGCTGAGGGCTTTCCGGCACTGAAGATTGGCAGCAGGATCGTGGTGCCAAAAGAGAAATTCCTTGGCTGGATCGACGCGCAGATGGCAAGAGACTAACGCCACTGTCCTAATCGATTCTGTGTAAAGTGCTTCGTTCCCACCGTTGTTTTTCTCCAAGCTGTAATCTGGACTTCTCCCCGGTGCTTCGGTATTGTGTTGCTTGCCAAAGGCACACAACAATCTGAAAGGGGAATTACTATGAGCAGAAAGCGGGAAGCAGTCTTTATGGGGCTCGGCATCCTCGCCGGCCTCGCCCTGAGCGGCCCCGCCGCCCAGGCGGCAGACTACCTCACCGCCCGACCCAGCAGCCAGACGTTCTACATCGACGGCCAGCGAACTGCCCTCACCGCCTACTCCATCGGGGACAGCAACTACGTTCGTCTGCGGGACATCGGCAGGGCGGTGGACTTCGGCGTGAACTACGATGCCGCCACTAACTCCGTCTACATCAACAGCACTCAGTCCTACCAGGACGAGGTACAGTCTGCGGTTGCCGTCACCGAGGAAAGCGTGCAGGCTGTCCTGGCACAACTGAAACAGATCTACCCCACCGGGGCAGAGTTCCCCGCACCCTACCGCTCCACCAGCGGCGGCCCCTATCGCCAGGGCGTCCACTGCTCCGGCTGGGCTACACTATGCAGTGATGCCGCTTTCGGTGACCTTCCGTGGAGGCGGATCAACCGCCCAAGCTGGGAGCAGATTCGCTCCGGTGATCTGATCCGCTACGACAACAGCGGCAACGGCCATGTAGTCGTGGTGGTGAAGAAAACCGACGAGTACATCAAAGTCACCGAGAGCGG
>CAJULZ010000084.1 GCA_910587205.1 uncultured Oscillospiraceae bacterium | reverse complement strand
CCCCACAACGGCTGCCGTCCGCCCAAGCGCCGCCGCGTCTGATCTGGAAGGAGGAAAACCGATATGGCTAAGAATATGCAGCCCTACCTGAAGCGCTGCCGTACGCTGGGCATCTCCCCCGCGGTCATGGGCGTGAATAAAGAGTCCAACCGCAATCCCGGCCCTCAGCGCCGCCCCAAGAAGAGCGAGTATGCGCTCCAGCTCACCGAGAAGCAGAAGGTCAAGTTTATCTACGGCGTGCTGGAGAAGCAGTTCCACGCCTACTACGAGAAGGCGGCCCGCATGAAGGGTAACACCGGCGACGAGCTGATGACCCTGCTGGAGCGCCGCTTGGATAACGTGGTGTTCCGTCTTGGCCTGGCCGCCACCCGCCGGGAGGCCCGCCAGCTGGTCAACCACGGCCACTTCACCGTCAACGGCAAGCGGGTGAACATCCCCTCTTACCTGGTGAAGACGGGCGACGTGGTCGCCGTGCGGGACAAGAGCCGCTCCTCCGCCAAGTTCAAGAAGATGGTGGAGGACGACCGGTTTGTGGCCGCGCCCAAGTGGCTGGAAAAGGTAAAGAACGCGCCGCTGGAGGGCAAAGTCATCGCCATGCCCGCCCGGGACGACATTGACTTCGATGTTGCCGTAAACCTCATCGTGGAGTTGTACTCCAAGTAATGCCGGCCATCCGTCGGTATTCTGGGCCGCTCTGCCGCCCGTATGGGCGGCGGGCTGTCCGCAATACCGCGACCCTACCGAACGATTCCCGGCAGCATACGCCACTGTAAAAGGAGGGTAACACACGATATGGTAGAAATCCAGAAGCCGCGCATCGAATGCATTGAGAACGTGGGCGACGAATCCTATGGGAAATACGTGGTCGAGCCGCTGGAGCGGGGCTACGGCACCACCATCGGCAACTCTTTGCGCCGCATCCTGCTGTCCTCTCTGCCCGGAACGGCGGTCACTACCATTAAGATCGCGGGTGTGCAGCATGAATTTTCCGTCATCCCCGGTATCAAGGAGGACGTGACGGAGATCGTGCTCAACATCAAGGGCATCATCGCTAAACTGCATAGCGAGGGCGTCAAGACGGTCTACATTGAGGCCGCGGGCGAGGGTGTTGTCACCGCCGGCGACATCAAGGCGGACAGCGACGTAGAGATCCTGAACCCGGAGCATCCCATTGCCACCCTGGGGCCGGAGGCCACGCTGAATATGGAGCTGACCCTTTCCCAGGGCCGCGGCTACGTCACCGCGGATCGCAACAAGCCCGCGCAGACCATCATTGGGGTCATCCCCGTGGACTCGGTGTATACGCCCGTGCGCAAGGTCAATTATTTTGTGGAGAACACCCGCGTGGGGGACGCCACAGACTACGATAAGTTGACCTTAGAAGTCTGGACGAACGGCACGATTTCTGCCCGGGACGCCGTCTCTCTGGGCGCCCGGATCTTGGTAGACCATTTTACCCTGTTCACTGACCTGTCTGAGACCATGGGCTCCAAGGCCACTGTGGTGGAGAAGGCGGAGGCCCAGCGCGACAAGGTGCTGGAGCTGACGATTGAGGAACTGGACCTGTCGGTTCGTTCCTTCAACTGCCTGAAGCGGGCTAACATCAATACGGTGGAGGATCTGATCTCCAAGACCGAGGATGAGATGATGAAGGTCCGGAACCTGGGGCGCAAATCCCTGGAGGAAGTCATCAACAAGCTGGCCATGATGGGCCTGGCCCTGGCCAGCGACGAAAATCTGTAAGAAGCGCGGCGATGGGCGCGCAGGGGAGCTTGGAGTGGAGCGAAGGCGACCCGGCCCGCGCGCCAACCGGAGCGTGACAAGAAAGCGGCACAGGGGTATGTAACGTTCCTCTCTGTGCACATAGCGCGCTGTGTCCCGGAAAATACGGGCGCTTGAACGAATTTGAGAGAGACTTCGCCACGCGAGGTCGAAGGAGTGCTTACAAATGGCTAAAAACCGTAAGCTGGGCCGTCCCAGCGACCAGCGCCGCGCTATGCTGCGGGCTATGACCACCTATCTGCTGGAGAACGGGCAGATTAAGACCACCTACACCCGCGCGAAGGAGGTCGCCCCTATCGCGGAGAAGATGATTACCCTGGCCAAGAAAAATAACCTGGCCGCCTATCGCCAGGTGCTGGCCTATGTCACCAAGGAGGATGTGGCCAAGAAGCTGTTCGACCAGCTCGGCCCCAAGTACGCCGACCGCAACGGCGGCTACACCCGGGTGCTGAAGATGGGCCCCCGCCGCGGCGACGCGGCCGAGATGGCGATCATCCAGCTGGTGTAATCCGATTCCCAGACGCAGCCGCGCCCCCGCCACAATAGGCGGGGGCGCGTTTTTTTCAGCGCGTTGCCCCGAACCGGGCAACTTTTCCATGCCCGCGGCCCGCGTCTGGGAGGGATTGCGATGCAGCGAACGAAAAATTACAAGCTCAGGCTCATAGAGATGTCCGACACCTTTTCCACGGAGCCCCTCAACCAGAACATGACCGACCTGGACGACGCCCTGGCCGCTGCGGACAGCGCCGCCAACGCCCTGGCCCAACGGGTGACGGCCCTGGAGGTGCACCGCCTGAGCGCCGGGACTTACACCGGTTCCACCAGCGGCGTCACCGTCAACGTGGGCTTCAAGCCCAAGGCGGTTATCATCGGCGGGAGCGCGTCTAATATGATCGTTGACAAGATCCCCGCCGCAGATGGCGCAACCGGAGGCTACCTCACCAGCACCGGCTTTACCATCCCCGGCACCAGCAACCCGTTCTGCTACAGCGGGCGCAGCTACAACTACCTGGCCTTGGCCTGAGCGAAAACGGCGGCCCCCCGGAACTCCGGGGGGCCGCCGTTTCGCTTTTCAGCGTCTGCGCTGTCTTGCCTTACTTACTTGGAGCAGGAAACAACGTAGATCTGGGACACGTTCAGGCCGTTGTTCACGATAGCCACGGTCACTTCGTAACCAACGGAGATCGCGTTGTTCAGCTCGCGCACGTTGGTGATCGTGCCGGTGCCGCTCAGGTTGGTGACATTGGCGTTGCTCACGTTGAAAATCTGTCCGCCAATCCGGGCAGTGGCGGTGTTGTTGGTCGCGATGTACTCATAGGTCAGCAGGGTGTTGCAGATGCCAAGCGGGGTGGTGTACGGGCTGTTCAGGCGGTAGTCGCCATTCGTGCCGTCACCATAGACCTTCTCAGCCTTATAGATCGGAGTGCCGTTGATCTTGCGGACCTCGGTCAGCTGATAGAAGGTGCCCGCATTGATGTTGTCGGTGGTGGCGCCATCAGCAGCGCCGGTCACGCCGTCGGTCTGGCCGTCAGACAGATTGGTGTCCACGAAGTAAGTGCCGCGGCTGCCGCCCTGGTACAGCACGTACTGGTAGATGCCGTCGGTGGAGGCGGTGTCGGCCAGCAGGGTGCCGGTAGAACCGGTGCTGAGGCTGAAGTACAGGGTGCTGGTGTTGCTCCAGGTCACCGCTTCCTTGGGCAGGATGACCACGTCAACCATGTCGTTGTCAACGGTGTCGACCAGAGTGGTGTCCACATTGTTGTACTTCTCATTGGCGGTCTTGAAGTAGATGTTATAGTTGCGGCTGCTGTCGGTGCCGTCGGGATTATAGATATTGGCGTCGATCTCCACGCTGTCGGCGGTGCCCAGCAGACCGGAAATACCGGTGCGGATGTCCACGTTCAGGGTGTCGGAGCCGGTGCCTTCCACCAGGATGAACTTGGTGTTCGGGGTGGCCAGCAGGGTGCCGTCGATGCTGCCGACGGTATGGGTCGGGTTGTTCAGGTCGGCGAAGCCGTTGGCCGCGTCGGTCTTGTTGATGACCCAGGTATCGGTGGTGCTCAGGCCGCTGCAGCCGTCGGCGCTGTCCTCAATGTGGCCGTCCCAGAAGATGTTGCGGGTGACGTCATGGGTATTCCACAGATTGTCGTTCAAGTCGCCGGTGGTCTTGTTGTGGGCGTAGCCGGTGTAGATGCCCTTCTGCAGCTCGTTGCCGATACCGATGACCTGGCCCGCATTCGCGTTGCCCAGGTTCTTCTTCGCCAGGGTCAGGAGCTCGTAGTTTGCGCCGGCAACGGGCACCTGGTTGATGCTCTTCAGGTCGGCGTTGATGACCTTCTCGCCGTTCCAGTTCACGCCGGTGATGGCGTACTTGATGGTGCCGGTGCCCAGGCCGCCGATCTCGTAGTCGGCGAAGGTGCCGTACAGGAACTCATAGCCGCTGTTCTGGACGGCCTTCACATAGCGGCCCATCTCATCCAGGTAGAAGGTGTACTCGCGGCCGTTGTAGAGGGTCGCGGGCATACTCACGGCGTTGCTGATGATGGGCAGGATGGTGAAGTCCAGAGAGGACTTGCCGCCAACCGGGCTGACAAAATTGACGTGGCCGGTGGCGGGGACATAGGTCTCAACCACGGCGGTGACAGTCTTCTCGATCTTATTCAGCTGATAGAAGTACTGGTTCAGATTCTCGGAGACAGTGCTGTCGTCACGGCTGTCGTAGTCGTAATTGGTGCCCTTGATCTCCCAAGCGGTAACCAGCTCGCCCAGGCCCTTCTCGGAGGTTTCGGTCAGGCTGTTCATGCGGATCACGCCGTCAGTATCGGCCGCGCGCTTCTGGCCGAACAGGCTCTCAGTGCCGCTGAGCAGGGCGGTGTCGCCCAAGGTCAGGGTCTTGGTGCTGGCGGTGGTGTCGTGCTTGCGGATCTCGGCCAGCTCGGCCTCCAGGCTGACGACCACGTCGACGGTCTTGCCGGCGTTGTTGGAGATCAGCAGGTACAGGTCGCAGTCGTTGGTGGCATCGGCAGCGGCGTCGCCCACGGTCTTGTCATGGTCGGGCTGGATGGGGGTGGCGGCGGACTGCTGTCCGGGGGTGGTGTTGATCATGCCGAACCGGTCGCTGGTGTAGATGGTGCTGCTGGCGGAGACGTTGAAGCCCGCGCCCTTAGCAGCAGAACCCAAAGGCAGAATGTCGTCCTGATCAGGATCATCGTTGAACACGCCGATGTTCACATCGTCGGCGGTGCAGCGAACGATGCTGGTGCGCACCACGTCGTCATAGTAGGCATAGGTCTGGTGCACAGCGGCGGGCTTGTCGTTGTACCACACTTCAACCTTGTGGCCAAACAGGTCAATGCCGGACTTCAGGTCGATGTTCAGGCCGTCGGGGACGACCACGATATCGTTGCCCTCAATATCCTTGCTGTTGGCATTCTTGGTGATACCGTCGTTCTTGTCGGCCAGCACGTGGCCGGGGTAATCGTACATGGTGTACTCGGCGAAAGTATCAGTTTTGTACTCGATCTTGTCGGCCTCGGACGGGCCCAGGATGGTGCAGCTCTCGCCGGTGGCCTGGTTGCCCACCACGATGCGGTCGGTCTTCCACAGGCCGAAGTTGATGTAGCCCAGGCTGTCCTTACCCTCGTCGGGGTTGTTATTCAGGGTGCCGGCCTGGACTCTGGTGGTCTGATAGCCGAAAGCGGGGGTATACACCACGCGGTCCTTCTGGGCGGCCTGGAAGTAGATCTCGGCAACCACGTCGCGGCGGGCGGCCTGCTGGAGAGTGGCGCCGCCAAAAGCGGTGGAGTTGATGTTGTCCAGGATGTGGGTCTCCTGGCCGATGGAAGCCACGTTCACCTGCCAGGAGCGGCCCTCGAACTCGCCGTTCACGCCGTAGCCGATGGCGCGCAGGATCATGGCCAGGGCCTGATAGCCGGTGACGGGATCAGCGGGGCCGAAGGGGCCGTACTCGCCCTCGTAGCCCTTGATGTAGCCGGCGTTGGCGCAGTAGCCCACGTAGCCGGCGTACCAGGCGTCGTCCTTCACGTCGCTGAAGTTGCCGTACTGAGCGAAGTGGTCGGCGTCATGGGCGCCGGTCATGCCGGTGGCCAGACGGAACACCATCGCGGCGACCTCGGCGCGGGTGATAGTGGCGGACGGACGGAAGTTGCCGGTGGCGGCGCCGGAAGCGTCCGCGTCGCCCTTCAGCACATCCATGCCGTTCAGGACCTCAACGGCTTTCAGGAACTTGGCTTCAATGGCGCTGTTGTCATTGAAAACCTGATCCTTGCCGCCGCTGATACTGTTGGCGCTGGCGGTGACGACCAGGGACAGGACCATCATCATCGACAGAACCAACGCGAGAAACTTTTTGAGATTTCTCATCGGATTTGTTTCCTCCTTGTCTAATTTTGCCTAAAAAAGAGAACTTTTCCGGACAAAGCGAATGAAATAGGATAAGCCATCCCATTGAACGCCGAAACGTGCCGTCAAGCGGGCGGATCGGCCGCATCCGCGGACTATATTTAAATGTATGATAGGATTCCGTGTCCCGGAACGCAGGAACAGGCCGCAAGCCCATGGGCGCGGCGGGCGTGCGCCCCCCCGGACGGCGGCAAAATCGAGAAAACACAAAATGTAGTGGTATAAGGGCAGAAAATGGGACAATTTCATCATTTTAGGCCATTTCTTGCTTTGTTACAGTTATGTTACAGTTGGGCTTGACCCATTGACTTTTTCCCTTGACGCGCGTTATAATGGCGACAGCTTGAGGGGGCGAGCTTCTCCCGGCTGAGAGGATGGCTTATCCTGTCCCTCTCGTTTTGGCCGGGAAAGTTCCTTCCACAAAGCAAAAATAAACAAGGAGGAAACAAATCCGATGAGAAATCTCAAAAAGTTTCTCGCGTTGGTTCTGTCGATGATGATGGTCCTGTCCCTGGTCGTCACCGCCAGCGCCAACAGCATCAAGGATGGCAACAGCCAGGTGTTCAATGACAACAACGCCATTGAGCCCAAGTTCCTGGAAGCTGTCGAGGTCCTGAACGGCATGGACGTGCTGAAGGGCGACGCCGATGCTTCCGGCACCGCTACCGGCAACTTCCGTCCGTCCGCCACCATCACCCGCGCCGAGGTCGCCGCGATGGTGTTCCGTCTGGCCACCGGCCTGACCGGCGCCCATGACGCCGACCACTTCGCCCAGTACGGCAACTTCAGCGACGTGAAGGACAACGCCTGGTACGCCGGCTATGTCGGCTACTGCGCCAACGCCGGCTACATCAAGGGCTACGAGGGCGAGCACGGCCCCTTCGGCCCCACTGATCCCGTCACCGGCTATCAGGCCCTGGCCATGATCCTGCGCGCCATCGGCTACGGCGTGAACGGCGAGTTCGAGGGCCGCTCCTGGCAGGTGAACGTGGCTTCCATCGGCCAGGAGACCCACATCCTGGACAACATCAACTCCACCGCTTTTGGCGGCGCCACTCTCCAGCAGGCCGCCCGCCGCGACGTGGTCGCTGAGATCTACTTCCAGGCCGCTCAGGTGAACAAGGTCGTCTACACCCCCGCGTTCGGCTATCAGACCACTAACGTGGCTGCCGGCGGCGGCAACAGCGCCTCCCTGGGCTACGAGAACTTCGGCCTCGTGGGTGAGAAGCGCATCGTGCTGGGCAACCAGGCCACCGGCGAGTCCGCCACCAAGCTGGGCGCCACGGATGCTGAGCTGTTTGCCCTGACCAACAACCGCAACTACACCTTCGTCAGCAACACCGGGACTTATCAGCTCACCCGCTATGACTATCCCGGCAAGGTAATCGGCGATACCTCTGCGAACTATCCCACCAAGACCGCTCCCGGCGTGACCATCGACCTGAAGTCCGGCCTGGACCTGTTCGGCCATGAGATCAAGGTGTGGTACAACGCCAAGGACGTTGGCGTGAAGCAGACCTACGCCTACAGCGATCAGGCCACTCTGACCAAGATGGTCTACAGCCGCAGCAACGACATCAACAACCTGGACAACGCTAACGCCACCAACGACAAAATCGCTGGCCTGGGCAGCTTGGCCAACGGCGCCGGCTTCAGCGTCAACAAGACTGACAACATCTTCGTCAGCGACCGGTACGGCCGCATCATCACCAGCCTGGACGATACCGGCGAGGTGAAGGCTCTGAACGCCAATGAGATCCACGCCGCCTCCGGCTTCAACAGCCCCAAGGCTGCCAACGCGGCCAACCCTGCCATCTTCAATGGCGATGAGGACGCTACCACCAACCATGGCGGCAACGCTGGCGATAACGGCGACTTCTACATGCTGATCTCCAACAACGGCGGCAAGAAGGTCGACGTGGTCATCACCCTGGCTGCCGAGCTGGCCGAGATCAACAAGCACGACACCACCGCCAGCACCAAGACCCTGCAGCTGGGCTGGCTGGCTACCGATCGTCTGAACACCGACAATCCCACCGAGAGCAAGTTCGGTAAGGACGACAACGGCGTGATCCGCATGAACAGCCTGACCGCTTCCTCCGAGAAGGGCCTGGGCGAGCTGGTCACCGCTTGGGAGATCGTGGGCACCGCCTACGACACTGACCGTCTGGATCAGGATACCACCTCCCTGAACGCCAACCAGTACTTCTATCAGCTCAACAAGATCCAGCAGGGCAAGACCGCTGTGGTCTCCACCTACGAGCCCGACACCGGCAAGGTCACCCTGGCCGACGGCAGCGTCTTGAACTTCACCCTGCTGCCCATCGTTGACGACGCGGTTCCCACTCCCGCTGACGGCCTGCACTTCTACAACGGCGTGGAGTACACCTTCTACATGGATGAGATGGGCCGCTACGTGAAGGCTGTCCAGAACAACGGCTACCAGTTCCTGTACGGCACCTTTGCCGACTACGAGATCGGCGGCCTGGGCACCGGCACCATTAACTACGCGGTCACCGGCGTCAACTGGGACGGCGAGAAGCAGATCAACCTGCCCATGGCTACCATCGACAACGTCCCCGTGTCCGGCGTGAACTACGAGGCTCTGACCATCACCAAGAAGAACCTGGGCACCAGCAATCCTGGCCAGGTCGTTGGTAACGAGATCTGGTCCGGCCTGTACACCGGCTATCGCTATGACGCCGGCAGCAAGGATCTGAGCACCAACCCGGGCGCCCGCAAGGTGGATCCTGATACGGATTGGAGCTACAACAAGACCAACGTGGCCAACGGCTGGGTCGATGTCGAGAACGACGGTAGCCTGCTGCTGACCCCGAACACCCGCTTCATCGTGGTGGACGGCACCGGTTCCGCCACCCTGAACGTTCAGATCTTCGATGGCATCTCCGCCTTCCTGAATGGCGCTGATTCTGTCAAGATCGACACCCGCATCTATGATGCCAACCGCACTTACACCGGCGAGGATTACAACCTGTACTACCGGTACATCGACGATACCTTCAACAACGTCGACACCAACCCCGATGACGGTTCCGACAACCACATGGTCCGCACCCTCATCCTGCCCAAGGACGCGGTGACCTGGAGCAACATGAACACCCTGTACTTCACCACCGGCACCCGCGCCACCGGCACCCTGCTGGCCAACACCTCTGCTGCTGACGGTATCTTCCAGTACGTGCTGTACCAGAACGGCGTCCGCGGCACCTACTTCGTGGACACCAAGCTGGGTGATACGCCCATTACTGACGACGTGGACGTGGGCGACTTCTTCAACCTGATTGAGGACCGCAAGATCAACGGCGTGCCTGTCTACCGTGCTGAGGAGCTCGGTACGAGCACCGTGCCCGTTGAGGACGACGTGGTTGACAACAACCCGCTGGCGGTGTGCAATGTGGGCTACGAGTACGCGTACTTCGCGGTGAACAACACCTCCACCGCCCGCATCAACGGCGATGTGTACAACGTGACCAATGCCCAGGTGGTGAACCTGAGCGGCACCGGTACCATCACCAACGTGCAGGAGCTGAACAACGCGGTTTCCGTTGGCTACGACGTCACTGTGGCCATCGTGAACAACGGCCTGCAGGTCTCCCTGATCTACGTCACCGACGTGAACTAATCAGGGCAATCTGAACCGAACCCGCACAAGTCCGAATAAAGGCGGCCCCCTGGAGCTCCGGGGGGCCGCTTTTTGCGCTTAGTGCCGGGAAAAGTATTCGTCCAGCACGGCCCATTCGGAGAAAAAGCGGCGCGCGCCGTTTTCCTCGATGTACTCCTCATGCCCCTTGCCCAGCAGGGCGACGATATCCCCGGATCTTGCAAGATCCAGGATATGAAAAATGGCCTCCCTGCGGTCCAGGATGATCTCATAGGGAAACCCGGCGTCAAAAGCGCCTGCGATGTCGCCGCAGATATCCTCCGCGCACTCGGAGCGGGGATTATCGGTGGTGAGCACAGCGAATTCGGCGCCCTGAGAGGCGGCGCGGCCCATATCGGTGCGGCGGATTTTAGGGCGGTCGCCCCCTGCGCCGAACAAGAGGAGGATACGTCCGGCGCAGTGTGGCCGCAGGGTGCGGAGCAGGGCGCGGAAGCTCTCGCCGTTGTGGGCGTAGTCGATGAGGACGGTATAGGGTGCGGGCGCGGGGTAGCGCTGGGTGCGCCCCGGCACGGAGACAGAAGCCAGCCCGGCGCGGATCGCGGCGTCGTCCACGCCTAAGGCACGTGCGGCGGCGGTGGCGGCCAAAGCGTTCTGGGCGTTAAAGTCCCCCGGCAGGGGGACGGCGTAGGGTTCCGCTGCGCCGTCCACAAAAAAACGGGTGGAGAGGGGCCGTCTGCCTGGGGAACTGTCCCTGCCCCGCACGTCGGCCCCGGGCGCGAACCCGAAGGTGGTGATGGGGGTACCGGAGGGGGCCTGGGCGGCCATAACGGGCCAGCTTGGATCTTGCATATTGCCTAATGCAAGATCGCACTGACGGAACAGCGCGGCCTTGCAGGCCCGGTACTCGGCAAAATCGGCGTGTTCCCCCCTGCCGATATGGTCGGGGGAGAGGTTGAGAAAGAGCGCCGCGTCGAACTGCACGCCGTCCACCCGGCGCAGCTTCATGGCCTGGGAGGAGACCTCCATCACCACATGGGAACATCCCGCGTCTGCCATCTGCCGCAGGGTGCGGTGGAGGGTGATGGGTTCAGGGGTGGTATTGACGGCGGCGGACAGCAGCTCCGGGCCGATCCAAGCGCCCAGGGTGCCGATCATACCGGTTTTAAGCCCGGCGGCGGAGAAAATCTCCCGGAGCATAAAGGCGGTGGTGGTTTTGCCCTTGGTGCCGGTGATGGCGACGAGGGTGAGCTGTTCGGCGGGATGCCCGTAGAACTGGGTGGCCAGCGGGGCCAAGGCGGCGCGGGGGTCGTCCATGGCCGCGCCGTTGACTTCGGCGGGTAAGGGCGGGGCGCACACCACGGCGGCGGCCCCCCGCGCCAGCGCGTCGGGGATATAGGCGCGGCCGTCGGTGCTGGAGCCCTTTAGCGCCGCGAACAGCGCCCCCGGAACCACCTCCCGGGAATCGCAGGCCAGGGCGGTGATGTCCGCATCCCACGGACATCTGGTCCCGATGGCGGACAGCAGCTGGGACAGCTTCATGGGGAAAACTCCTTTTCATTTTGCTGTTCCAGTCTATGGTTTTATGGGAAAAAACGTCCCTCCTGGGGAAGCGCCTTCCTTTTTCCTCATATAAAGAAAAAAGGAAGCGAAAAAAATTTTTGCGCGTTCCTCTGATCCATTTGATATTTTCGCTGCGAGCTGGAACGCCTTTGGATTGCTGCCCGGCCACGGCAGGCAAAAGGTGCTGGGGGCTGCGGCCGGGGCACAATACCTGACCCTGTGGGCTCACGATAAAAAAGAGGCCCACGGCTTGGCCTCCCCCTGACAGGGGTATCTACGATTCGGGGAAGCACCCCGGCAGGAATCACGCTGAGATTTCCTGCCGGGGGCTTTTCTTATCCTGCGGAATGTCCCCGCCAATAAAGCCGATATCGCTGTAGTAGATCTCGATGGTCTGCATGGCCTTCTTGGACCACTTGGTACTTTTCTCATGCACCACGATCTTCTGAATGAACAGACGCAGCAGCTCCGGGGTCAGCTCCGCGATGTCGGTGTAACGCTTGGCCTTGGCGATGAAGCCGTCGGTGCCGGAAACCGTATCCCGCAGCTTCTGGATGGCTGCTTCTTTCGCTGGGATTTCTACCGCCAGTTTCTCCTGCTCCTCCGTGTAGCCGCCGGACAGCGTCTGAAACTGCTCCACCGAAATATGTCCAAGAACCCGATCCTCATAGAGCTTCTTGAAGATGGCATCCAGCTCCGTACCGCGCTTTCGCATGGCGGTCAGTTCCCGCTCCAGCCTGCGGATTTCCCTCTGGATCTCAGCGGACTGCCTGCCGCCGATGTACTCGGCGAACTCCCCGGTATGCTCCCTGGCCATCGCCGTCACCCGCCGCAGGCCCTCCAGGATCACCTCGTCCAGTACACACTCCCGGATGTAGTGGGCGGTGCAGACCTCCGAACCATCTTTCTTGTAGGTGCGGCAGGTGAAGTTATTCCAGGTGGGCTTCATTGTATGCGCCCGGTGCAGCACCATGGTGGACCCGCAGTCCGCACACACCACCAGCCCGGAATATTTGTTCTGCTCATTCATCTTGGTAGGGCGGCGCCGGTTCTGGCGCACCCGCTGGACGATGTCCCAAACCTCCTGGGTGACCAGGGCAGGGTGGGTCCCCTCGAACACCAGGCACTCCTCTTTGGGATGTTCCACATGGCGCTTATCCTTGTAGGACTTCGTGCTGAACCTCATGTTGATGGTATTGCCCAGATACAGCTCATTCTCCAGCATATTCGCAATCGTGCTGTCGCTCCAGTGATAGGGCTTTTCCGTGTTCAGGGAGGTGTGACTGATCTCGAACTTCTGATAGGCATAGGTGGTAGGGCAGAGGATTTGCTCCTCTCTCAGCTTGCGGGCGATCTGGCTCGGCCCGCTGCCAGCGGCGCACATGGCAAAGATGCGACGAACGACTGCGGCGGCTTCTTCATCCACTACCAACTGTTTTTTGTCGTTTTCATCCTTTCGGTAGCCATAGGGCGCTCTGGTTCCGATTCGTTCCCCGCGCTCCGCTTTAGCCCGCAAAACGGCCCGAACCTTGCGGCTGGAGTCCCGAACATACCATTCGTTAGAAAACCTCGCATAAAGAAGGATAGAATTCAGAGTTCCACATACCCGACAAAGTTGTAGTAGATTTTGATGTCCCGGTGGGT
>CAJULZ010000083.1 GCA_910587205.1 uncultured Oscillospiraceae bacterium | reverse complement strand
GCGCCCTTGAAGATGGCGGTGGCGCCGATCTCGAAGGAGGTGCCGCTGGAGGGGATCACCAGCTCGATGTTGTCATAGCCGTTGTCTACGATCTGGGTGATGCCGTCATGGAGGAAGCCGATGCCGATGGTGCACTCGCCGGTGCCCACGTTCTTGGACGGGCCGGAGCCGGACTTGGTGTACACCTCAATATTTTTGTCCAAATCCACCAGGTACTGGATGCCCTCGTCATGGCCCTTCTTCTGGATCATGGTGTTGATGACCAGCTTAGCGGTGCCGGCGGTGTTGTAGTTGGACAGCCAGATCAGGCCCTCATACTCGGGCTTGAGCAGGTCGTCCCAGTCCTGAGGGGCCTCCAGGCCCTTGTCGGCAAGGCTGTCCTTGTTCACCATGAAGCCCAGAATGCCCTTGTAGATGCCGTACCAGTTGCCGTCGGCGTCTTTGTACTGATCGCCCATCAGGTGGGAGGCATTCACAGCGGCGTAGGGCTCCAGCAGCCCCTCAGCGGCCACGACGTTATAGGGATCGGTGGTGCCGCCAAACCACACGTCGGCGGAGGGGTTGCCGTTCTCCTCCTCGATCTTGGCCTGCACCTCGCCGGTGGACAGGCGCTGGTAGGTGGTCTTGATGCCATACAGCCGTTCAAAGTTCTCACAGGCGGCGGACAGGTACTCCTCCTCGCAGGAGCCGTACACCACCAGCTCACCCTCGGCCTTGGCCGCGTCAATGAGCTCCTGCATGGGGTCGGCGGCGGGGGGCTCGGACTCGGGGGCACCCGCATCGCTCTGGGCGGGGGGCTCACTGGCAGGGGAATCGCTCGCGGGGGCATCGCTACTGCCGCAGCCCGCCAGAAGGCTCAGCAGCATGACCAGCGCCAACAGCGCGGCCAGTGTTCTCTTTTTCATATTCATTCCTCCAAATTGCGGTTTGTTGGTTTCGCCAATTTATGGCTTTTTAACCAACGCTTATTGTACGCTTTTCCCATGGTCCTGTCAAGTTCTCAGGGCCAATTTGTAAATTTTTTTGTATACGCTGTTGACAGCCCCTCCCCCGGCTGCCTATAATGGGATGGGCAAAACAATGCGGCCCAGGCCGCAGAAAGGGGGTGCGTCATGACCGGACCGGGCACCATAGAGTGCGTCCTGCGCCTGGCGCTGGCCGCCCTGTTCGGCGGGCTGATCGGCCTGGAACGAGAGCTGCGGATGAAGGAGGCGGGTGTGCGCACCCATCTCATTGTCTCCTTCGCCTCGTGCATGATGATGCTGGTGTCGAAGTACGGCTTTTTGGATATGCTGGAATATGCCGCCGCCCACAGCTACGAGACCATGAAGCTGGACCCCAGCCGGATCGCCGCGGGCCTTGTCACCGCTATTGGCTTCTTGGGGGCGGGCACCATCTTCGCCCGCAACCGGGGCGTCACCGGACTGACCACCGCCGCCGGGCTGTGGGCCACGGTAGGCATCGGCATGACCACCGGGGCAGGCATGTACCTCATCAGCACCTTTGGAACAGCGTTTATCGTTGTCATACAAGCTGTGCTCTATCGGGATCACATCCTGCTGGGCCACGTGGCGGCCGCCATTTTCGTCCATCTGGACGACGCGCCCGATTCGTTGGAGCGGCTGCTCCTGTCGCTGAAACCGCTGGGGTTCGAGCCTTCCGGGTGCAACTATGAACGGCGGGACGGCGGGCTGGCCGTGGAGCTCCATGTCAGCCGACTGCCCTGCCCCCTGGAGCAGCTGGGATCGCTGCTGGCCCCGCTGATGAAAGAACCGTACATCAAATCCATCCGTTGGTAGAAACAGGCCCGGAAGCTGCCGCTTCCGGGCCTTATGCCGCCGGAACCCCGTCCCGTATCCGGCCTCCCTTCCGGCCCGCCAGGCGGGCTCACCATTGGGGGGGCACGTCCCATTTCCGGTTCTGGATACGTCCGTTTAGGCGGCGGTATCCCGCAGCCTATCCCCACATTACGCCTCTGCCGCAGGATTCAGCAGCTTATCAATGGAGACCAGCTTGACGCATAGCGTAAAAATCTTCATTGCCGTGCGCAGGTCCTCCTGGGAGGGATAGGTGGGGGCGATCCGGATATTGCTGTCGCGAGGGTCTTTGCCGTAGGGATAGGTGGCCCCCGCCCCGGTCATCACCACACCAGCCTTTTTTGCTTTGGCCACGATCTGCTTCGCGCAGCCCTCCAGGGAGTCAAAGGAAATGAAGTATCCACCCTTCGGGGTGGTCCACGACCCAATCTCCAGGCCGCCCAGTTCGCTCTCCAAAGTGTTAATCACCATTTCAAACTTGGGGCGGAGGATGTCCGCGTGCAGACGCATATGCTCCACCAGACCATGAATATCCCCGAAAAACCGCACATGGCGGAGCTGGTTCACTTTATCGTGGCCAATGGTCTGGATCGCCAGCTGCGCCTTGATGTCCTCCATGTTATTGGGGGAAGTTGCAATGGCCGCCAGCCCGGAGCCGGGGAAGCTGATCTTGGAGGTAGAGGCAAATTTGTACACCAGATCCGGATTCCCAGCCCGCTTGCACTCCGCCAGGATTTCAATCAGATGGTCCTGGTCGTGGTCGTACAGGTGGTGGACCCCGTAAGCGTTATCCCAATAAATTCGGAAGTCCTTTGCCGCCGGCTTCAGCCGAGCAAACCGGCGGACCGTCTCATCCGAATAGGAGATCCCCTGGGGGTTGGAGTATTTGGGCACACACCAGATCCCCTTGACGGCCTCATCGGAGGCCACCAGTTTCTCCACCAGCTCCATATCCGGCCCCGTGGGCGTCATAGGCACATTGATCATCTCAATGCCGAAATACTGGGTAATGGCAAAATGGCGGTCGTAACCCGGAACAGGACACAAGAATTTGACCTTGTCCAGCCGGCACCACGGCGTGCTTCCCATAACGCCATGGGTCATAGACCGGGAAATGGTATCGTACATGACATTCAGGCTGGAGTTCCCATAGATGATGATGCTGTCGATGGGGTTTTCCATCATGTCCCCAATTAGCTCCTTAGCCTCCTTGATGCCGTCCAAAACTCCGTAGTTGCGGCAGTCGGTGCCGTCCTCACAGGTCAAATCATCGCCGCTGCCCAGCACATCCATCATCCCCATGGACAGATCCAGCTGTTCCGTACAGGGCTTGCCCCGGGCCATATTTAAGCTCAGGCCCTTCCCCTGATATTCCTTATACTCGGCCTTTAGCTGCGCCTTCACGCTTTCCAGCTCTTCCCTGCTCATTTCCGCATATGGCTTCATTTCGTTCTCCTTTCAGTTTGACATGTGCCCTATATTTATATCGCATTTTTGAGGTTTGCGCAAGCTCTTTCTGGTTGTTTTCAGCGCCCCGGCCGGAGAAGGGCCTCCCGGCGGCAACGTATCGGGCCGGTCAAGCGCAAAGAGACCGTCCCACGCCTATGGGACGGTCTCTTTTTGATCAATTCCCGTTCGCGCTTCCCCAGGGGGCGGCAGTCAAACCTCCGTTTATCTCCTTATCACTCCGCCTGCCATCCTTCTGTCTCCAGGATGCGCACAAACCCTTCCAGGCCCGCCTGATCCTCCTCCGTAAAGCGCCCCACACGGGGGCTGTCCACATCCAGCACGCCCACAATTTTACCGCCCACCCGGATGGGCGTCACGAGTTCGGAGTTGGACGCGCTGTCGCAGGCGATGTGCCCGGGGAATTGGTGGACATCCCGGACGAGCTGGGTCTTTCCCTCCGCCACGGCGGCGCCGCACACTCCCCGGCCCACCGGGATCTCAATGCAGGCGGGTCTGCCCTGGAAGGGGCCCAGCACTAACGTATCACCTTCCAGCAGATAGAATCCCGCCCAATTTACCCCGTCCAGCGTGTGATAGAGCAGCGCCGCGGCATTGGCCAGATTGGCAGTTCGGTGGGGCACTCCGCGGACCAGCGCCAAAAGCTGGGCGTTCAGCGTCCGATAGTCCGTCATTTCAGCTTCAGCCCGTCCTGGAATGCGTTCCCCACCTTCTCCCCCAGTCTGTGATAGGCGCCGTTGACTGGGTCAAATACAATTGGAGCCAGCTTTGCCACATCTACCCTGCCGTCCGGGGTGAGCACAGATTCGTCCACGCTGACGTTCACAATCTCCCCTACCAGGCGGCCGGTCTGCGGGTCATAGCTCACCAGCCTGCACTCCACCGCCATCGCCAGCTCGTCGATCAGGGGCGCGTCCACAAATTCGCTTTTTGTGGTGTGGAATCCGGCCCTCGCCGCCTTGCCCGACACATCGTTTGCGGACACCACCCCCAAATAATCGCACTCCACCACATGGGCGGCGTCCGCCATGCTAACAGTAAACGCCTTGCGCTCCAGAATATTTTTAGTGGTCTTGTGCCCCGCGCTCAGGCACAGGGACAGCTCGGCGGTGTCACTGATGCCGCCCCAGGCGGCGTTCATGGCGTTCGGCGTGCCGTCCGGCCCATAGGTCGCGACAATAAACACCGGCTGGGGGTAGGTATAGGGCTTCGCTCCAAAATTCCTGCGCATAATTGCATCCTCCTATTTGAAAATCAGCCGTCTCCGCATCCCACGCCGGCAGATCCCAGCCCCAGAATGCGTTCCGCGTTTTTGTGCAGGATGTTTTCCCGGTCGGCCTCGGAGATGGACTCCTGATAGATGGCTTGCACATACATTCGGGGGTTGCAGATGGGGTAGTCCGTGCCGAACAGAAACCGCCCGGAACCTACCCTGCCGACGCCATAGGCCACCAGCCCATAGCGGAAAATCCCCGTGCCGGACAGATCCAGATACAGATTGTCGTACTGCTCCATCCGCTCCAGGTGCTTCATGAAGTTCTCCCGCTCGCCCGGATGGGCCGCTACAAAGGTGACATCCGGATGCTCCGCCACCATGCGGGTCATCTCCTCCTGTTCGTCCGGCATGGTGTGGTAGCTCACCACCATGTGGTGCCTGCCCGCCGCATCCAGAATCTTCGACAGGTTCCGGCCGCCGTACTCGCTCCAGCCGTGGAGATATGGAACCAATTCCCCAATCAACCGGACACCCTGAGCCCACATCCTATCGATTTCAGCGATAGACTCCGCTACAAAGCCCGGATGGACGTGGAACCCCGGCGTATAAAAGCCGCCCCAAATCCCCTTGAGCTCCAGCGCCCGCTCGTTGCATTGCCGGATAGGCCCAAAGCCCTCCTCGCGGCGGTACGGCCGTTTGAGGATGACGGAGCCGCAGATTTTCGAGATGCCGGCCCGTTCCAGGTCCGCCTGGCACTGCTCCGGGGAGGGCGTGAAGCGCTCAGGATAAAAGTTTAGAAATTCCTCACCGGACAGGTAAGGATGCACGTGAAAATCAACGACAGGTTCACCCATTTTCCCCGCACCCCTCATTTCTATAGTATCTGCCTCAGGAGCCCTTGGCACCCCGCCAGCACATCCCGCCAAGCGGCCTCGAAATCGTTCGTATACCACGGGTCGGCAACATCGCCGCCGCAAGCCCCATATCCCTCGCTTGCGCCCGTCTGCAAAAGCTCACTCATTCCGCTGCAGCTCCTCTCTCCACGAAGCCTGGAGGTCGGCTTTGCGGAGGCCCCTTTTTGGCAGGCGGCATACTCCATCAGCAAGTGCATTTTCCCATCTCGGTCGCCCCCGCAGATGCGGCGCATATTCCGCAGGTTGGCCCGGTCCATCCCAATCAGCAGGTCAAAGGCATCGTAGTCGCTGTTCTTAACCTGCCGGGCGGTCTTACCCGCGCAGTCAATGCCATGCTCCGCCAGTTTACGTCGCGCTTGGGGATAAACCGGATTCCCAATCTCCTCCGTGCTGGTGGCAGCGGATTCGATATGGAACTGGGGCTCCACACCGGACTTTTTTACCAGGTCCTTCATAATAAACTCAGCCATCGGGCTGCGGCAGATATTCCCATGGCAGATAAAAAGGATCCTCGTCATTGCGTACACGCTCCATCAGTATTTTCCCCAGTATAGCATATTCCACTGCCAAAGTCGAGGGTGTCATCCTGGTTCATTGGGCTGGATTTCTTTCCCCCGGCGTGATATAATGCAGGGCTGATCGAACCGCGAGGAGGACGGCCCCATGAAAAACCCCTATCAGAAAACAATTTACGCCTGCTTCACAGCCTACATCGTCCAGGCTGTTGTGAATAACTTTGTACCCCTGCTGTTTCTGACCTTCCAAAGCAGCTACCACATTCCCCTGTCCCGGATCACCCTGCTGGTCACGTTCAATTTCGGCCTCCAGCTGCTGGTGGATCTGGCTTCGGTGGGTTTTGTGGACCGGATCGGCTACCGGGCCTCTATGGCGCTGGCCCATGCCCTGGCCGCCGCGGGGCTGGCCCTGCTGGCCATTCTGCCCGAGATCCTGCCCAGCCCGTTCCTGGGCATCCTGCTGTCCGTGATGGTGTACGCTGTGGGCGGCGGGCTGATTGAGGTGGTGGTCAGCCCCGTGGTGGAAGCCTGTCCCTCCAACCACAAGGAGCAGGCCATGAGCCTGCTCCACTCCTTCTACTGCTGGGGCCATGTGGCGGTGGTTCTGCTGTCCACGGTGTTTTTCGCCCTGTTCGGGACGGGGCACTGGCGGGTGCTGGCACTGGTGTGGGCGCTGGTTCCGCTATGCAACCTGTTCGCCTTCCTCCGGGTACCCATCCCAACGCTGATGGGGGAGGGCCAGCGGGGCATGACCATCGGGGAGCTGGCCCGGAACAGGATGTTCTGGGTATTCCTGCTGATGATGCTGTGCGCTGGGGCCAGCGAGCAGGGGGTGAGCCAGTGGGCGTCCACCTTTGCGGAGAAGGACCTGGGGGTCAGCAAAACGGTGGGTGACCTGGCGGGCCCCATGGCCTTCGCGGTGCTCATGGGCACGTCCCGGGCCATCTACGGCAGGTACGGCGACCGGCTGGATCTGGACCGCTTCATGGCGGGCAGCGCCCTGCTGTGCGTGACCGCCTACCTGTGCGTTGCCCTGGCGCCCAGTCCGGTGGTGGGGCTGGCTGGCTGCGCAGTATGCGGGCTGTCGGTGGGTATTATGTGGCCGGGAACGTTCAGCAAAGCGGCGGCGGGCCTGCCTCGGGGCGGCACGGCCCTGTTCGCGCTCATGGCCCTGGCGGGGGATTTGGGCTGTTCCGGCGGGCCCACACTGGTGGGCATGGTGTCCAGCGCACTGGGGGACGACTTGAAAAAAGGCATCCTGGCCGGGATTGTGTTCCCCGTGCTGCTGCTGGCGGGGCTGGCGCTCAGCCGGGCGGGCAAAAAGGCCAATGCCTGAAAACGGGGGCCGCCGAAGGATTTATTACTTTTGTAACATTTCCCCTCGAACTTCCGTAATGAAATCCCGCTATGCTAACACTTGCAAGAGATGCTCTTTCTTTTTCATTCTATCCTCCATCTTCAAGAGCCGGGGCGGCGACGCCCCGGCTCTCCTTCTGTCTACGGGAAGCGGGATCCCTCCATTGGAGGAACCCCGCATTTTGCTTCATCTGCCGGACTTTGCCGCAGGTCAGAGCGCATCCTGTTTTTCATATACGCTCACGCGCTGGCCCTCCCCACACATTCGATAACCTGCTCGATCTCCGTCCCGTCCTTGAAGCGGATGGACAGCCGTTCCCGGTCCAGCACCCGGATGCTGCTGACGAGCTGCCGTACCGTGTCGTCCTGGAACTCCCCAATGGAGCTGTCCGCGGCCTCCAGCCTGCCGGTGATGGTTCGCACCCGGCTGTCACATTCAGTATCGGTGTGGCCCTCCCGCTCCAGTTCACCCTCCCGGGCCAGCAGGGCAGACATTGCGGCGGTCACCTCCGTGATCCTGTCATCGTACTCGGTGTTCTCGGCCCCGCCTCCGCCGCCAGACGGAACAGCCGCATCTGCTCCTCCTGGAGCGCCCTCAGCTTGGCCTCCACAGCGGGCAGGGAGGTGTCGTCCCCCGCGCCCGCCAGGGCGGCGGCGATGCAGTCCGCCAGCGCCTGCCGCGCCGTCTGCTGCCGGAACAGCTCGTTCATGGCGACGGTGACGGCGGCGTGGATGTCCGGCTCCTCCAGGGTGGGGGCGCATTTGCAGATCTTTTTGCCATGCTCCAGCCGGTTGATGCACCGCCAGACGTACCGCTTTTTGCCATGGGGCATATAGGTCACCCGCCGGTATGGGCTGCCGCATTCCCCGCACACCAGCAGCCCGCCCAGGGCGTATTTTCCGCTGTATTTGCCCTGCTCGGTCTTGGTCTTGTCCGAAGTTTTCCGCAGGCTGGAGCGCCGCGCCATCTCCTCCTGCACCTTCTGGAAGGTGTCCCTATCGATGATGGGCACGTGGGCATTTTCCACGTAATATTTGGGGAGCTGCCCCTCGTTCTTTACCTGCTGGCGGCTGAACAAGTCCAGGGTGAAGGTTTTCTGGAGGATGGCATCGCCCATGTATTTCTCGTTTTGCAGGATGTGCCGCACCGTGTGGTCGCTCCACTGGGTGCCGCCCCGGGCAGTCTTGCAGCCGTCCGCCGTGAGGTCGCGGCAGATCTGGCCCACGCTCTGGCCCATCAGGTACCGGGCGAAGATGCGCCGGACGGTGGGGGCCTCCTCCTCATCAATCTCCGGCTCCCCGTCCGGGCCCTTGCGGTAGCCCAGGAAATTGCTGAAGTTGTAGTGGACGATGCCTTGCTTGAACCGGGCGCGGTGGCCCCACTGGATGTTGGTGGACATGGACTCGCTCTCCGCCTGGGCCTGGCTCATCAGGAAGGTGAGGATCATCTCGTTGGGCATATAGAGGGTGTTTGTGTTTTCCTTCTCGAAATACACCCCCACGCCGCATTTTTTCAGCCTGCGGATGTACTCCAGCCCGTCCAGGGTGTTGCGGCAGAAGCGGGAGACGGATTTGGTGATCACCAGGTCGATCTTGCCCTTTTCCGCGTCCCGGATCATCTTGTTGAACTGGGTGCGCTTTTTGGTGGAGGTGCCCGTGATCCCCTCATCGGCGTACAGCCGTACCATCGTCCAGCCCTCAGTGTCGGCGATGCGCTGGGTGTAATACTCCATCTGGGCGGTGAAGCTGGTCTGCTGCTCCTCGCTGCCGGTGGACACCCGGCAGTAGGGGGCCACCCGGAGGTGCTGCTTGCGGATGTCTTTTTGCGTATATTTGGGGTCTGCCGGGGTGACGGTGACTTTTTTGGGGGCCTTTACCGCAGCGTTCATGCGCTTTCCTCCTTCGTCTCTGTGATGAGCTGGCCGTTGACCAGCTCCAAATCCACGGTTTTGTCCGGGGCCAGCCGGACGGCCCGCACCGCTGTGTCCAACAGGGTGGACAGGGTATCGGCATTAGCGGGACTTTCCTCCAGCCGCGCCCGGAGCTGCTCCAGATCATGGACGGGGGTGGGATCTGGAAGCTGGCTGTACCGCTGGGCTGCGGCGGCCAGGGCCAGGGTTTTGATGTACGCGGGGTTTTCGCCGCCCCGGTTCAGGGCTATGGTCAGCTCGTTCTGGAGCCGGACGGCGTCCATGTCCAACCCGGCCCGCTGGGGTTCGGGGGCAGTGAGCAGGTGGGGCGCCCGCGCCAGCTCCCGGAGCCGTCCGTCCACCAGTCCGGCCAGGGCCTCATCGCTGAGGGAGATGCTCTGCCCGCAGCCTGCGTCATGGCATTTCCAGTGGACACGGCCATGGGAGCGGGTGCCCCGTGCCATCCTGCCGCCGCACCGGGCGCAGACGACCATGCCGCTGATGGGCCGGATCCCGGCGGGGAGCGGGGCATAGGTGTTGCGCGCCGCCCGCTGGCTTTGGGCGGCGGCGAAGTCCTCATCGGACACCAGATGGGGGTAACCATCCGCACCAGTGTACTTGGTGTTTTCCAGGATGCGCTTCACCATGCTTTTGTTCCATTCCGGAGTGTGCTGGTGGTAGCGGAGACCCTGCCGGGTCATATCCTCCGCGACGGCCAGGAGGGAGGCTCCGGCCAGGTACTGCCCGAAGATGTACCGCACCGCGTCCGCCTCCTGGGGGTGGGGCTGGATCTGCCCGCCCCTGATTTCATAGCCGAAGGGGATCTTTCTCTGCCATGCCATCTGCTACACCAGCCCTTCCGCCAGCTCCAGCCCGTTGGGGAGCCGGAATTTCACGACCTCCGCCGACACCACCGTGACTCGTTCCACCAGGTTCTCAAACAAGTCTGGGGTGACCTCGGTCTGCCATGGGGCGCCCTCCAGGTAGTCCAGCAAGGCTTCGGTGGACTGGATCTGCTCGTCCCCATCGGCGGCCGCCAGCACCTTCCGGCGCAGGCGGCGCAGGTCACGGAACCTGCAACCCAGCTCGTCCGCCTGGGATACGGCAAGGGCAGGATCGATGCACCCCTTGCTGTTCAGCCGGGTGAGCACCAGATTCTGCCCTGAAATGTTGGCTATTTCTTTGTCGATGTCGGAGAGCTTGGAGTTGGAGCGCAGCTTCTGCTCCCGGATGTCCCGAAGCTGATCCAGCAGGGGCTGGAGAAGTTCAGCGGCGTGGAGCGCCAGCTTGTTGTGCAGGCGCAGGGTGGCGGCGGTGAGGGCTGCTTCGGGGATCTGGGGGATGGGGCACAGGTCTTTGCTGTCATTATGGCGGTTGCAGACCCAGTGGATTACCCCCCGTGTCACCTTCTTACGGCAGATACAGCCGCAGTGCCCGCAGAAGATGTGTCCGGTGAAAGCCGAGTCGGACGGTGTGGAACCCCGGTAGAACCGCTCCTTCCGGGCCGCGATCAGCTCCTGCACCCGCTGGAAGTCCTCCCTGTCAATGATCCCAGGATGGTCGTCCTCCACATGGTACCGGGGCTTCTGCCCCCGGTTTTTCACCTGCTGGATGGGCAGCGTGTCCGTGGCGCAGGTCTTTTGCCAGTCCGAATCGCCGGTGTAGAAGCGGTTGGATAGGATGTAGCTGACCATGGAGCAGTGCCACCGCTCCCGGCCATGGCCCCGGTTAATACCTGATCCATTCAGCCACTTGGTGATGTCCGTGTGGCCCTGGCCCTGGAGCGCCAATGCGAAGATCTGGCGCACTACCCCGGCCTCCTCGGGAACGATCTCCGGCTCCAGCCCGTTCAGCCGGTAGCCGTAAGGCATGGAGGAGGGGGTGAAGATCCCCTTCTCCATCCGCATCCGGACGCTGAGCCGCATATTGCTGGAGTGGCCGGTGGACTCCATCTGGGCGAAGGCGGCATAAATGGTGGCCGTCTGCTCGGAGCTGAGCTTCCCGGTGTCGATGTTCTCCTTCTCGAAGCGGATGGTGACCCCCAGCCGCATTAGCTCCCGCATGAAGCGCAGGCTGTCCCTGGTGTTGCGGGCGAAGCGGGACATGGACTTGACCAGGATGCGGTCGATCTTCCCGGCGCGGCAGTCCGCCAGCATCCGGTTGAACTCGTCCCGCTTCCGGGTGTCCAGCCCGGAAATGCCCTCATCGGCATAGATGTCGGCCAGCTCCCAGTCCGGGTTTTCCCCGATGTGGCGGGTGTAGTAGTCCACCTGGGCCAGATAGGAATTGAGCTGGTCTGCGGAGTCGCTGCTGACCCGGGCGTAGGCCGCTACCCGCAGCTTCGCTTTTTCCGGGGCGGCGGGGTCGATGACGGTGACCTTTGGGGCGTTTGCTTGGTTTGCCATGGGCGGCTTCCTCCTTTCAGCAACGACAATACCACAACACCTGGCATAAAGCCATTCACGATAAGTAATGAAAAACGGGGCCCGAAACTGGGCAGTTTACAGCCCCAAAATCAGGGCAGGATCAGGATGGGCCGGAGCTTCCGCTCCAGCTCCTGACGGGTGCGGGCCTGTTCCTCAGCGGAGAGGAAGCCCTGCGCCGCCAGTTGGGCCAGCATCCGCACGGCGGCGGCAAAGGTGAGGTTATCGGTGAGTTCGGTTTTGGACATGGCGCAGCTCTCCTTCGTACAGTTTGATGCTTGAAAACACAAAAACGGGGATCGTCCAAAGGGCGGACGATCCCCGTGGCATCTGTTTTCAAGAATTTCAAAGGACGTTGTATTCCTGTCCTTTGTCTGCCTGTATTCGACACTACTTCCCCAGGCGAGGGCGATTGCCTGAACCGCGGCTGGCTGGGCCGCACATGGGAGTTCCACCCCGCGAGGATCGCTCCGAGCCGCCCGCAGGCGGGAGTATCATTGTGTGCTGACGAGGTCATTGCGAAACAGCTTGTCCGCTGTTTCTGGACGGGTGGGTACCGCTCACCGCCTTATTTGGCCGTCTTTGATGGGCACGGGTATTGCCCACAGGTGGTCTTGGCGCACCCTCCCTCGGCGCTGGGTCCTGCCGGGAACGTATTCAGGATCGGATATGACCGGGCGCGGCCCGGTGTTTTTCAAGGTGCGGAGGATGCCTACCGGCATCCGCGCAAAGGGAAAAACTGCACGAGGATACTGTTCAGCACGATCAAATCGTTGCCCGCCAGGGTCGGTTTCAATCGTTGGAGCAGTTCTTCCTGCCTGGGGGACAGCGTATGGGCGCTGGGCTGAAACCAGTCCGCCAGCTCTACGCCGCCGCCATAGCGGCCTCGGACAGTTTGGATCGGCTGCTCAAGGGAGAGGGCTGTGATATCGCTGTAGATGGTGCGCTCGGAGACGCCAAACGTCCTGGCAAGGCTTGCCGCGGTGACGCGGCCTTCCCTGCACAGGATGTTCATAATGGCATTGCGGTGCTCAAACAGATTCATTCGAGCTCGCCTCCCACCATCCGATCCATGTTCGGGAGTATAACAGTTAAACCTGAAGCGGCACTTCGTATTAAAAAAAGTTTTTCACCTGGTCCTATAAATTCGGCGTTTTGCAATAAAATCCAGATGCAGATTGAGCGGTTTGCACAAATATGGCTGATGTAGCTGGGTTTCGCAGGGACACCATCGTTGACACTACGCCTGAGTCCTCTTATGTAAAGCTGCCGCATGGGGCAGACCTCCTGTTCTTCTGAAATCTTGGAAAACCTTGACTTCAGAAGCCGGGGGCCCGCGGCAGCAGGGCGGTTGGGTTCGGCACCTTTCCCCATTACCCGGTGGGGCTTTGTATCGGATCATGGGGAAAAATGTCGAAAATATTTGGGGCGCAGACTTCCTTGCAGTCTGCGCCCCAATGTCTCGGAAGGATATTAACTTCTGGCAGCTATCTCTGAGTGTTTTCGCACCTGATGACGGCAACGCTGGCAAGCAAAGCTTCCAGGTTGCAACTCGAACTACATCAATCAACAACACATATTTCGTGTTGGTCGGTGGTGGGGACAGTGGGACTTTCTATCTCTCTGACTCAGTCAAGGCAAGATGCACATTGCCCTGGCCCGTGGCCTTGCGACCGGATCACATCATCAATCCAACGTAACGCCATGGTGCATCATTCAGAACATCGGACTATGAATATTCGGTAGATTATCGCTGGATTCTTCCGGAGCCATCCCCGCCGGCCAGCTTCTCCACCTCGGCCACGGTGACCATGTTGT
>CAJULZ010000082.1 GCA_910587205.1 uncultured Oscillospiraceae bacterium | reverse complement strand
GCACGTTGTGTGTGCCTCCCCGCAGCTCGTACTCCTGACTGCCGCCGTGAATCACCGGGCGCAGGAACTCCTTGTGTCTGGCATACAAAAAACCGACCCCCTTCGGCGCATGGACTTTGTGTCCAGATGCCGACAGGAAGTCGATACATGACAGATCTACATCAATGTTCGTACCGCAGTATGCCTGAACGCAATCCGTATGGAACAGAGCACCGGCGCCCCTGCAGATCTCTCCGATACTCTCGATAGGATATCGGTTCCCGGTCTCATTGTTGACCACCATGATTGACACGAGGCCAGTGTTCTCACGCATAGCTTCTGCCACACGCTCTGGTTTGATGTCACCATCGCGGTCAACGTCCAGCCAAGTCACCTCAAATCCTGAATCAAACAGGGATTTTATTGCATTCAGAACGGAGTGATGTTCGACTTTCGTGGTGATGATGTGCGTGCGGCCCACATACTTCAGATAGTCTGCCAAGCCAACAATCGCCAAGGTGTTTGCCTCCGAGCCACCGGACGTGAAGATAATGTTGCTCGGGTCGGCGCCGATGGGAACCGCGACCTGCTCCCGTGCTTTCTCTATTGCCTTCGCCGCTTTTCTCCCGGCGGAGTGGATACTCTCCGGGTTCCCGTACACATCGGAGAAGTACGGTGTCATAGCCTCCAGAACCTCGGGGGATACCTTTGTGGTTGCCGCGTTGTCAAGATAAATCATTGGAATCACCTACTTTCACTTGCCACTTTGTTTCATTTCTTCCCGGAACCTTAGATATGCTCTGGTGTACTCGTAGCTATCCTTGAAGATTGCGTTAGCAGCTTTCAATAGCTTAGGCTCGTACTGCTCGATAGACGCCAGTTCCTCTTCAAACCGTTTGCCAAACGGACACCCAAAACATCCTGTGCGCACAAGGCCATATTCTGTGTAGCAACGGCTATGTGTTACATCGTAATGCCTGCAATACTCTTCCTTGTCCGTGTCTCGAAACCAGAAGATTGGGCGGAAGTAATCCATGTCGCCGGCTCCATCCGAGAAACAGCTATGTAATGCCGCAGACCTGACGCCTCCTTCTGATTGGCGTATGCCGATACACGACAGGTCATATCCTTTTCCTTTTGCAAATTGTGCCGCAACATTTTTCTTTGCATAGGTGCAGCACTTGCTTGATATTTTGAATGTGGGAGGGTTCTGTACCATGAACTCCTTAAGATATGGGTTCCGCTTGATGGCGTATTGCGTTGTATTTCCGTAGGTAACATTACACCACCATTCCAAAGCTGTTTTGCACTTTGGGTACTTGGCATACAGCTCGTCAAATGGTTTGTCTTCCCACTGGAAGTTGTGTCGCTGAAGACGATAGATCATCTCAGCGGCAAACTTTGACATAAATGGAACGCCGTACTCTCGGTTTGATACCGGAATCGGTTTGACAGGATGTGCCTTCACGATTCTGATACCATATTTATCTTCGAGATAATCAAGGTGTTCCAGTGTTGCTTGATACTCCAGACCAGTATTGAAAAACACAAAGTCTGTTTTGTCCTTGGCGCCGCAGCGCACAAGCATATCAAGCATCACATCACTGTCGCCCCCCCCCGCTGATGGAGCACATAATCTTCTTATGCTCTTCAACGACTTCGACGCATTTTGCCAATGCGTCTACAATAACAAAGTTGTTTGGCGCACCGGCGAGTAGTTTGTCAACGTCAACTATAACTCTCACCTCTATTTCCAGAAACAGTACAAACACTGGTGGCCACACGGGTGTTTCGACTTAAGAAGTTCTACTTTACCGGAATAGCACATACAATGCTTGCGCTGGTACCCTATACCGTCATCGTCATTCTCAAGGCAAAGAAGCTCCAGGTCTTTGTCTGATATGCACCCGCAATGCTGTGCGTTTTTCAGCTCTGGCTCTGCGCAGCATTCGATAGACAGGTTGCGCAGTACATCCTGGATTTCTTTTGTGTCATAGCGCTTGAATCCACCGAACGGTTCTTTCCCACAGTAGTAACGACTGACATCTGTCAACATGTCGTCAACAGCAGCAATCTGTTTCTTGCTTGGCTGGAATACCTTGTACCCGTACGGGAGAGGAAGACCTGCGTCAACGAAGCGATTGCACACATGGTCGTACATATCAATGATACTTACACGAAACCTTGTGAACCCGAGGTCAATGGCGTCTTTGAACACATTGAACGCCAGAGCCAATCCTTTCTCTGTCGGAATGATTGGGTCTATACGAATTACAACATGGTCAGCAGGGAAGCCGCAGTTTACGAGATCAAGCACATGGTTGAGATTTTCGTGATAAGGCGGAACATAAGGTTCAAGCACAGTCCCACCATATCCTGTCGTTGTCGCATGAAGAATCAGCTTCTCTTTGTTTGCGAGTACGGCATCACGCAGACCATGAGAAATCTCTTTGGTTACCAGGACAGCGCCATCGACCTCTGGTAACCTGTCTACCCACGACAGATCAAGACTTGCGTCTCCGTGTTCTGTAATGCCGATCTTATACTTTGCCATCTCGCACCACCCTATGTATCATCTTCCGTGACCTTTGTAAGATCACCGATCCAAAACAGCCACTTCGGTTTTGTCTGATCCTCTTTCAGGCACACAACGCTGTTCCGCATGTTCTGGTCAATGCAGACCGTGAACACACGGCCCGCGTTCATTTCACAGAACCGCCGATATGCCGGCAGCTTTCTCTCATACCCAGGGTGTTTCCTGATTTCCTCCAGGTTGAGAGTGACCTTGTCGCCATCATGGATCGGCCAGTCACCTTCGATGATGCCCTTGAACTTGTTTGCCATACTCAGATCGTCCAGAAACTGCTTGATGAGGCCGCTCTTTGACTGCTTGCGTCTTTGTTCACGATTCATACCAACACCTCAGTGATTGTCGTTGTCTGTGTGTACGACGTTCCCTCGCCCAAACACAAACTCCACGACATTCGTATTGTACTGATCCAGGAAATCCTGGAAGTCGCGGTAATCCTCATGACTCTGATGATCTATATACCCATCACTTGGGTCGATGATCACACCGCTGCATCGCGCATGGCGCCCAATCTCGTCGCTGAGTTTCTCAAACTCATGCGTCTTCATGATATCTTCTACGATATCCTTTTCAGTCCTGCTTTCGTCATCTTCATAGCACCAAAGTGTGACATCACTTTTTACCGCCAGCATGGTCACCAGATAGGAAAGCCTTTCTGCCTGGCCTTTATAGTCCCAGACCTCCCATCCAAACTCGCCGAGCTCTGTGTGGATGTATCCGTCGCGATCCACACGGATGTTATTGTTCGCAATCTTCCCATGCGTGATAGTGATTGAGTGGGTACTACTGCTGTTTGTCTCGAAAACACTACGCCTGACTTGTTTCATCCGTCCTTACCTCCTTTACTGAAGCAATAATTTCATCCAATGTACGCGGCGTATAATCCATCCATGGCATCATAGCGCCGACATTGAACATCTGACACTTACGGTCATATAGCTGTTCCATCAGGAACTTATCGTGCTCCATCATCTGGGACTCAAAGGAGTTGTGAACATGACCGTATAGGTGGTACCACCCATAGAAGTGGTTCTTGAAACACGGAATCGGATAGTGGCACAACACCACATTACGACCATTATCCTCAATCTCCATATACTCGGATACCTTTACGAAGTGGCTGATGAACTTGCTGTCAGTACACTTATCATGATTGCCACGCACCAGAAACTTTTGTCCATTAAGACATTCGATAACCGGTGTCGCAATCGCTGGCTTACACCAAAACATGTCGCCAAGGACATACACGATATCACCCGGCTTGACCACGCTGTTCCACCTATCCACTAAGGCCGCATTCATTTCCTCGACTGTGACAAACGGGCGGTTGTCAAATGCAAGGCAGTTCTTATGGTCATAGTGCCAGTCTGCGATATAAAACTTGTTTGGCACTTAATCATCTCCTTACCACATCTCCCACATAACGTTGAAGACTTTCTTGTTATAAGAATGAGCCCTACCAATGAAGTCAGTTCTGCGGAACAATTTATTTGCATACCGCTTAAGAAACTTTTTACGGTTGGACTCATGGGATCTTTTGACGTAGGCATACCTGACATCATTATACCCTGAACATTGAACACGTCCAAGGCGACCCATTCGCCGCCCCCTCCCAGCTCAGCGTGACGGTGGACCGGCGCACGGCAAACTTCCCCAGCCGCTGCTGGGAGTCCCCCTGGAACCGGGCCGCCCTGGAGGACTACCTTCTCCGACGGTTTGCCCGTCAGGCTGGGCGGTTCTCCCGCCAGGCCAAGGGCTCCGGCAAAAGCGGCGTGCTGGCCGTCACCGCCCCCGGCCAGGAGGTGTTGGAGCGGACGGACTGTGAGGTGCGCGCCGGGGCTGTCACCCTGCGCTTTGAGGTGGGGTTCCCCGCCAACGGCCGGACCATCAACGCCCGGGAGCTGGAGAAGATCCTATTCGACTTCATCCCCGTATGCGTCGAACAAGGTCTGCTATATTCCGCTGTCCCCAAAGGGAAGGTAGGGCAAATCATCGATCTGGCCGAGGACCAGCACTTCATCCGGGGAGAACTGAAGCGGCTGGAGCTGGCCGCCTTTGTCGCGGACGGCTCTGTCCTGCCCCGGGAGAGCGGCGTCTCTGACCGCCCTATGAAGGACGCGGTGCCCTTCCACTCCCCGGAATCCATGGCCGTGACGCTGGATCTGCCCCACCGGGGGACGCTCCGGGGCATGGCCATCCGCCGGGGCATTACCCTGATCGCCGGCGGGGGCTACCACGGTAAATCCACCCTGTTGAAAGCGCTGGAGCGCGGCGTGTATGACCACATCTCCGGAGACGGCCGGGAATACGTCGTCACCGATGCCACCGCCATGAAAATCCGCGCGGAGGACGGCCGGAAGGTGACGGACACCGACATCTCCCTCTTCATCAATCACCTGCCCAGCGGCCGGGACACCGCCCGGTTCTCCACCCTGGACGCCAGCGGCAGCACCTCCCAGGCAGCCAACATCGCCGAGGCCCTGGAGGCCGGCAGCCAAGTGCTGCTCATGGACGAGGATACCTCCGCCACCAATTTTATGGTACGGGATGAGCTGATGCAGACGGTGGTCGCCCGAGAACAGGAACCCATTACCCCCTTCTTAGAGCGGGCCCTGGATCTGTGGCGAAAAGCCGGGGTGTCCCTGGTGCTGGTTGTGGGCAGCTGCGGGGCCTATTTCCACATTGCTGACCGGGTGGTGCAGATGGATGCCTATCACGCCCGCGACATCACCACCCAAGCCAAAGCGGCGCTGTCGGGGCGCCCGGCCCCCGCCCTGACCGCCCCCGGCTTCCACCTGCCCAGCCGGGGCCGGGCCATCGACCTGTCCGGCGACAGCCAGACCCGGAAGAACTACCGGGGGGACGGCTATGTGCGGGAGCGGCTGAAGGTAAAGTGTTTTGGCAAAACCGCCTTTTCCGTGGGTGACCGGGAGCTGGATCTGCGCTATGTGGAACAGCTCGTGGACGGCGGCCAGACCCGGGCGTTGGCCTACATGGTGCGCCACGCCAGGGAGCGTCTGGCGGGGCGGTGCGTGGAGGACGTGGCGGCAGCACTGGCAAAACTGGTGGAAGAACAGGGCCTGGGGGCCGTCTGCGGCGGCGGGATTGTCCCCGCCGGTCTGACAGTCCCAAGGGTTCAGGAGATCTTCGCCTGCTTTAACCGGTATTGACACAGCAGCGCATCCCCGCCCGGCGTACCCGGGCGGCGTAAAAAAAAGGGGGGGGACGCCGGACGGCGTCCTCCCCTTTTGCCTCCCTCTCGCCCCTGTCCAGCGGGGCGTGGCCTTCAAACTACGCGCTCAA
Source organism: uncultured Oscillospiraceae bacterium (assembly GCA_910587205.1). Taxonomy (GTDB): domain Bacteria; phylum Bacillota; class Clostridia; order Oscillospirales; family Oscillospiraceae; genus Enterenecus. The sequence continues at coordinate 7,676 of CAJULZ010000082.1, read as the reverse complement.
CCCGGAGCATACTGTTCGAAATTCATGAACCGTCCACAGGCAAAAAACGGCCGGCCGAGAACTCGGCCGGCCGTTTTCGATTGCTTTTTACCTCGCTTCCGCGCGGCTTACAGGCCGAAGCCCTTGCCGTACCGCATCAGCATGGTCGCCGCCTGGTAGCGGGTGGCGTTGCCGCCCGGGGTCAGCGTCGTGGTGGTGGTGCCGTTCACGATGCCGTTGCCCACGGCCCACTGCATCCCGGCCGTGGCCCAGCTGCTCACGTAGCCCTGGTCGGTGTAGCCAGCCAGAGTCGTGGAGCCAGTGGTGGGACGGCCCTTGTAAGTGGTGTTATAACGATACAGGATGGTCGCCAGCTCCTGGCGGGTGATGGCGTCGGTGGGCCGGAAGGTCCCGTTGCCGTCGCCGGTCACAACGCCGTTCTGGTTGGCCCAGGTCACAGCCTGAGTGTACCAGGTGTTGTTGGGCACGTCGGTGAAGTTGTTGTAGCCCACCGAGCCCGGGGAACCCGCCGCACGGTACAGGATGGTGACCACCATGGCCCGGGTCAGGGTCGCGTGGCCGTCAAACATGGTGCCGGTGGCGTTGTTGCCGTTCATCAGGCCGTTGTCGTAGACGTACTTCACCGCGTCGTAGTAGTAGTCGGTGGTGGGCACGTCGTTGAAGGGCATACCGGTGTCCAGCACGAAGCTGGGGGTGACGGTGATGGAGTTCGCGCCCTCGGGCACCTTGAAGGTGTACACGTTGGCGCTGGAACGGGTCACGGTCACGGCAACGTTGGTGTTGGTCTTGGTCATGTGCGCGCTGACGGACACGCCGCTGGTGCGGTAGCCCGCGGCGGGTGTGCAGGTCACGGTCACCGTGCTGCCCGCCTTGGCGGTGGTGGCGGACACGGCGGCGGAGCCGTTGCTCACGTTGGTCACAGCGATGGTAGCGGTGGTGCTGTCGGTCACGGTGGCCTCGTCCCGGTTGAGCTGCACGGTGTACTTGCCGCCGGAGCTGTTCAGATCCACCAGCCCGCCGCTGGCGTTGGCCACGACCACGTTCTTGCCGTTGGCCTGGATGGTGAACTTACGGGCAAAGCCGGTCACATTGATGTTCGTGCTGCCCTTGTAATCTTGGTGCACATTGATATACTGGCCGTCCTTGGCGTCGTCCACAGCGGCCTGGAGGCTGTCATAACGGGCCAGCACACCCGTTGCCAGGTCGGCAGGCTCGCTCGCATACAGCTTCACCAGATCCTCGGTCGTGTTGATAACCACGGAGCCCAAACCGTTGCTGCCGCTGCCCGCGTGCGTAATCAGATAGCCTTTATCCGCGTTGGCAGTGCCCCTGTTTTTATACACATAGGCGTTGTCCTGATGCATATAGACAGTCTTGTCGTTGAACAGACCGCCAAACACAACATTCACGCCACCGGTTCCGGTGCCGTCGGTCACGTCGCCGGTGAGCTGGCCCAGGCTGGTGCCGGACTTGGCGATGTAACCGTTGTTGGTGCTGGCAAAGGCCAGCGCGTACCGGTCACCCGAAGGGGTGCTCTGCCGGACCTCTACCCGCCAGCTGGGAACCAGGGTGGCGGCCAGGGTGCCGTTGGGGCTGTAGTCGGTGACGTTCACCTGGAGATAGACCACCAGGTAGATGGTGTCATACCCGGTCGCGCTGCCGTACTCCTCCTTGTAGGTGCCGGTGTTCACGAAGTTCCAGGCGTTGCGCTGGGCGGTCTTGATCCAGTTTTCCACCTGGGAATCAGTGATGGTGGCCAGGGCGGCGTTGACCGCCTGCTTCATGGCGTCGCTCTTGGACCAGTCAAACGCGCTGTCCGTGCCGTTGAGCATCGCGATCACCTCGTCCCTCTGGGCCTGGGTCTTGAGGGAGGAGACATTCATGCTGACCTCAATGTAGGTATAATCGGTAATCGTATTGGTATCCTTGTCGGAAACCTTGATCTCGTTGGAGCGCTCCTTCAGGCCGGAGCCATTCAGGGTGTACTTGGTGCCGTTGGACAGGCGCAGGATGCCCAGGCCGGTGTCGTCGGTCTCCAGGGTCATGCCGTGGCCCAGATTCGTGCCCAGGTCGCTGGAGAAGGTGAGGGTCTTGGTGCCGCTGAAGTAGGTGACGGGCACCGTCAGCTTCACGATCTCATCCTTGCCGTCCTTTTCCTCAATCGCATCGGTGGTAAGGGTCAGGGTGATGTTGGAATCCCCCTTGGGAACCGCGCCGGACAGGGAGATCACGTTGCCGCTCAGGCTGGCGCGGACAACGCCCATGTTGTCATTATTCGCATTATTCCACACCGCGCCCGCAGCCACCTTGGTCAGCTTGGTCACGTCGCCGGTGGCCACGCCGCCCTGGGCGTTGAGCACAACCTCAGTAGCAGTGGCGGGAGAGGGGTACATGGCGTTGGGATTGTAGGAGTGCTTCCCATCGGTCCACTTGGTCACCTTAACGGTAGCAACCTCGGCAGGCAGCTTGATCTGGGTCTCGCCCACGATCTTCAGCGTGCCCCACAGGGTCTTGCCGTTCATAAACTTGACGTCATAGCCCCCAGCAGTGGGATCCTGGCCCACGCGGGACAGGGTGCCGCTGCTGGTGACCTGGTCGGTGAGGGCCGCGCCCAGCTGATCGGCGTTGTAATAAGTAAAGCTCCCGCCCTTTGCCAGCTGGTACACCAGGCTGGAGCTCAGCGCCGCCTTGGGCACCGCGCTGGTCCAAGTGCCGCCCAGGATGGTGCCCTTGGTGTAGGTATCCAGGCCGGAGCCGGCGTCGCCAATGCCCAGGGTGTTGGTGGGCTCGGCAGGCACATTGATGGTAACCTGCTTACCGGTGGACTTGAGGGAGCCCACCGTGCTGTTCGCGCCGGTCAGGGCAAAGGTGGTGATGCCGCTCAGATCCACCGCGCCCACATGGGCGTAGGGGCCCTTTACGTTCACATTGCCGCCCGCCACGGTGATGTCCCCGGCGGTGCCCTCGGTGACGTTGACGGTAGCCTTGCCCAGGCAATCGCTCATGTCGATGTCGCCCGCGATGGCGTTCTTATTCACGGACACATTGATGTTGCCCTTGCTGACCTCGCCGTTCTTGATGGAAATGCTCCCGGCGCTGTTGCCCTCGATGGTGACGTTGGGCAGGGCCTTGGTGCTGGCCGTAGTCTCCAGAGTGCCCACCTCAATGTTGCCCACGGCGCTGTTGCCGCCCACCTTGACGGAGGTAAGGCCGTGAGCGGTCACGCCGGCGCCGCCGGTCTGCGTGCAGTCATACAGCTCGATGGTGCCGGGGCCCTTCACCTCAATCGCGCCCACCTGGCTGTTGCGGGGCATACGCGTGTCCGCCCGGTTCACCTTCAGGGTCTGGGTCGCGGCGGCCTTGGCGCCGGTGCCGTCCAAGGTAATCGCGCCGGCATCGGCGTTGGTGAGGGTCACGCTGTGGGAGTAGTTGCCGGTCAGGTTGATCGCGCTGCTGGTATCCACGTTCTCCAGCTCCAGCCGGAACGTCCCGGTGGGGTTGAGGCCGCTCACATCAACCGTGCTCTTAGTCACACCGGCGTCGTACGCCTTCTTCTCGGACTCGTACTTGCTGTCCAGCACCTTCAGGCTGGTCAGCTTGGCGCCCGCGGTGATGGTTGCGCTGCCGGAGTACACATCCACGGTCAGGCTCGTGGCGTCGGGCGCGCTAACGGTAACGCTGCCGATCGTGGTGATGGTGCCGCTGACCCGGTCGGGCAGGGTGGTATAGTACTTGCCGCCCACCACATAGCCGGTGGTAATCTTGGTATAAGTAGTAACGGTCTTGCCGTCAACGGTGGCTTTCCTCTGCTCATACCAGCCGGGAGCATCGCTGATGCCCTTCGTGTCGCTGTTCCTCGCCTCGTAGGACGCCGTAGGCGCGGGGTCAGCCGCGAACACGCTCACGGGGAGCAATGCCAGCACCATCACGAGCGCGAGCAGGGCTGACAAAAGTCTTTTCTTCATGTTTCAGTTCCTCCTGTTCTGGTTGGAAATGGTTCGAGTCTCGCTCTTTGAATAAGTTCCCCATATCGGGGATCGTGACCGGGCGTACGGCCCTCCTTCCATCGGAATGATTGGCCAAGGCCTCCGACGTCACAGTTATACAGCTTTTATTATACTCCACCGTCAAAATTTTTCAAGTCTTATCGGAAACTTTTTGCAAATTTTAATGGAAGCATTTCCAATATTTCCCAATCCTCGGGGAAAACTTGCCAAACGCTGGCGTTGATGGTAAAATATACGCTGCGTTGTTATAACGGCAGGCGGTTTGGCCCGTCCCCAGGGCTCCCGCAAAGCCGCCCTTTGAGCCAACCCAAATGGGCCGGACCGCTATCGGCGGCGCCCTTATTTTGATTATATCCCCCTGCCCTGGTCTGTCAAGGGGGCATCCCTGGGAGGCGTGCGTATGATGGATTACGACCAACTGCTGGACGGCTGCTGCGAGGTGGGGCGGCAGCTGCTCCGGTTCGGCGGGGAGATCCCTCGGGCGGAGGACACGGTGCGCCGTCTCCTGGCGGCTTACGGCCTGGAGGGGGAGGTTTTCGCGGTGCCCAACTGTATCTGGGCCAGCGCGGCCGCGCCGGACGGGCGGGTGCACACCCGGATGCGGCGGGTGCCCACCCCCGCCACCAGTATCGAGGGCATCGAGCGCTTCAACGACCTGTCCCGCCGCCTGTGCGCCCAGCCCCCGGACGACCCCGCGGTTATCCTGGCCCGGTGCCGGGAGACGCTGGAGGGGATGCGGGTATATCCGGTGGCGGTGCGGCTGCTGGGATACTTTGTGGGGGCGCTTTTTTTCGCGCTGTTCTTCTCCGGCGGCTGGGCGGAGGCCGCGGCGGCGGGGCTGGCAGGGTTGGCGTGCGGGGCGTGCCTCACGGCGCTGGAACGCCTGCGGGCCAACGCGTTCATCGCCACGCTGCTGTCCGCCTTTGTGCTGGGGGTGGCGGCCTACGGCCCGTTGGCCCTGGGCGCGCCCATCAATATTGAAGTGACCCTCGCCGGGGGGATCATGGTGCTGGTGCCTGGGCTGGTGTTCACCAGCTTTATGAGCGACCTGCTCACCGGGGACATGCTGGCGGGGCTGGCCACGTTTGCCCGGGCGGTGCTGTCGGCGGCGGCCATCGCCCTGGGGGCTGGCGCGGCCATGGCCCTGTCCCTCCGGCTGTTCCCCGCCCTGGCGGGCTGCGGGGATACCGTGCCCTACCCCGCGCCCCTGGTGTGCGTGTTCGCGTTTGTGGCGTGCCTGGGGTTTTGCCCGGCCTATAACGTGCAGGGCGTGGGCGCGCTTCTGTGCTGCCTGGGGGGTGCGCTGGGCTGGGCGGTCTATTTGGCCGTGTCCGCCCTGGGCGGGGACAGCTTCACCGCCAGCCTGATCGCCGCCACCACTGTGGCCGCCTACTCCGAGCGGATGGCCCGGGTGCGCAAGTGCCCGGCCACGTCCTACCTGTTGGTGTCCCTGTTCCCGCTGGTGCCGGGGCTGACGGTCTACCAGGCCATGGACCACGGCATCCGGGGGGACACCGACCTGTTCTGGGCCACTTTTTTCCGCACCTTCGGCATCGCCGGCTGCATTGCCCTGGGGCTGCTGCTGGTCAGCTCGGCCATGGCGGTTTGGCGGCGGCTGCGGCGGTAAAAGCCGCGCCCCGCTTTTGTCATTTATTTGTTGTCGGACTGTAACCATTCGTTGCTTGACAGGGGGCCCGCGGCAGTGCTACCATGATAGGTAATGTCAAATTAAAGGAGTTCGTGTCGAAATGCGCCAAAAACTGTCCTACTGCCTTGCCGCAGCCCTTTCCCTTTCCCTGCTGGCCGGGTGTTCTGCCGCTGGTCCGTCCGCCCCGCCTTCCGCCGCCCCGTCCGCCCCGTCCGACTTGGGGACGCAGGCCGCCCAGACGCCGCAGCCTGACCCCACGCCCACGCCTGACCCCACGCCGGAACCGACCCCCACCCCCCTCCCCTGGCCTGTTTATGAGTTTGGCGTCCCTCTGGAGGAGAGCGGCCCGGTGGAGGACGACAGCTTTTTTGACAACGCCGTCTTTCTGGGCGACTCCCGCACCGAGGGCTTGCAGCTGTTCAGCGGCCTGAAAAACGGCACGTTCTACTGGGCCCGGGGGATGAGCGTATTCCGGGCGGACAGCGAGGACTATAAGGTCTTTGAGGTGGACGGCGAGGAACTCACCCTGGTGGGGACGCTGTCCAAGAAGCAATACGATTCCATTTACCTCATGATCGGCGTGAACGAGCTGGGTTTTGGCGCCGAAGCATATGAGCAAGGGCTGTCGGAGCTGATGGACAAGATCCTCGCCGCCCAGCCGGAGGCGGTGGTCTACCTCCAGCTCCTCCCGCCGGTAAACGACGCCATGTGCCGTGCCAACGGTCTGCCGGCCTACATCACCAACGCCAATGTGTCCGCATATAACGAGGCCATCGTCCGCGTGGCCACGGAAAAGCGGGTGGTGCTGCTCAACACCGCCGAGGTGTACACCGGGAAGGACGGCCAGCTTCCCAAAAAGCTGGCCAACGACGGCTGCCACTTCGCCTACCACTGCTACGGCATTTGGGCGGACTATCTGCGCTGCCACGCCATTGATCCCGAGCGGTATTTCTACAGCCGCGAAAACGCCTGAGGATCCGTTTCAATCTTGTTCCCGTAAACCTACCCATATCGTAGTAAGGGGTTCGCCCGGGCTGTATGGCCCGGGCGAACCCCTTTTTTATTATGGTTACACGCCGGAGTAGGCGGCGAAGCCCGCGTCGATAGGCAGCACCACCCCGGTGATGGCGGAGGCGGCCTTGTCGTCGCACAGGAAGAACACACCGCCCAGCAGCTCCTCGCTGTCCACAAAGCGGCCCATGGGGGTGCCGTTCAAGATCTTGGCGGAGCGGGCGGTGGGGGTGCCGTCGTCGTTGAACAGCAGCTTCCGGTTCTGGTTGGACACCAGGAAGCCCGGGGCGATGGCGTTGCAGCGGATGCCCGACTTGGCAAAATGCGTCGCCAGCCACTGGGTGAAGTTGCTGATAGCGGCCGTGGCCCCGGAATAGGCGGGGATCTTGGTCAGCGGGATGTAAGCGTTCATGGAGGAGATATTCAAAATGCAGCCGTGCTTTTTCTCCACCATGTCCTTGGCGAACACCTGGGTGGGCAGCAGGGTGCCCTGGAAGTTCAGCTTGAATACGAAGTCCACGCCCCCCGCGTCCAGGTCGAAGAAGCCCTTCTGGCCCTCCGCCCACTCGTGCTGGTACTCGTTATCGGTGGTGGCCCGGGGGTTGTTGCCCCCCGCGCCGTTTACCAGAATATCGCAGGGCCCCAGATCCTTGAGCACCTGCTCATGGACGGCAGCCAGGGCCTCCGGCTCCAGCACGTTGGCCTTGTAGCCCTCGCAGACAAAGCCCTCAGCTTTGCATTCATCGGCAAGTTTTTTCACGGCCTCCTCGTTCAAGTCCAAAGCGGCCACCTTCGCGCCCGCCTGGGCGAAGGCCCGAGCCATGTCGCCGCACAGCACGCCGCCCGCGCCGGTGACCACCACGACTTTTCCGCTGAAATCCACATTCAATGGCAGATTCATGATTTTTTCCTCCTATTACAATATAATTTGGTTGGAACCCCTAGCAGTCAGCCGGGGGGGTTCGTCCGTCTCGTGCCAAAGCTACAATAAGGGGAGCAGCTGGCTGACT
>CAJULZ010000081.1 GCA_910587205.1 uncultured Oscillospiraceae bacterium | reverse complement strand
ATGCGGCACCGATGCCGGCGTTGCCATCCACAGACACGGTATATCCCCGCTGGCTGCCGTCAACGCTCCGCACGATCACAGCATAGCGGCAGGGCTGGTGTTCCTTCTCGAACTCCTCCCGCGTCATGCAGTCCACCATATCCTTGCCGCAGTTGGGGCAGGCGGTAAAAGTGTGGCCGCAAATCTCCTCATCGTGGAGCACATCCGAGGTAAAATACTCACCGCAGGCGTCACACTGGACAATCTTGCTGCTGTCTTGGGCGGCGTCCGCGCAGGTATCGCAGACACGGAACTTTTTCCCCTCAATACTGCGATTGATGGGGCGCATATCCCAGATGGGGAACGGCCGCTGGCAATACGCACAGGTATAGTTGTTTTCCTTTTCCATGATAATCGCCTTTCTGTGTTGTTTTGCCTGGCGATAACGTTCAGGCATCTTTTGAACTGGTTTTCAAGCTATCCTCGTACTGATTTCGCAGGGCGGCGTCACGATCAAACCGGAACAACAGCGTAACGCCCCGTTTCTTCACAAGAAAAAACCATGCTTTCAGGCCGTCATTGATCTCGATAACCTCACCGGTCATAGGCAAAAAGCCGAGAATATCCGATAATAGCCGTCCTTTCGCCTCACGCTGAAATTCTGCGGCAGTCATATTGATGTGTCCCTCATGTTTTAAGGCATATTCCGGGCCGCTGGGAGTAATTTCAAGGCCCTGCCGCTTCATCAGCTCCCGGTAATACCAGGTGTTGGTATCCTTATAGGCGTAGAGCCGCAGTTCTGCGGGCTCTTTCCGTTTGGGACACCAGGACGGTGGATATACCTTCGGGTCACGCTTTTTCATCTCCCGAGGCCGTTTGCCGCCCATGCAGTATCTGCACCCGAAACGCAGGGTCAGGCCCTTGACTGGCTGGGGGGCAGTTTCCGTACACAGCAGATAATCCGGGCATTCGGCGCATCGGAACCGGCGGATTCTTCCCTCCAGCATCACGCTGCCTCGCCGCTGCCAGGCTTTGCAAGCCCTACCACAAGCATGGTCATGGCACAGCGGAACCCGGCGGCGAACGCCTGCGCCTGCAAGATATCCCCCTTTTTATGGAGCAAGGTGGACGTGCGGTCAATCAGGCTCCAAATGTCCGGAGAAACGGCCTTGTGGAGCGCGGCCTCGTTTGCGATGATCTCGGCAGTGCAGTCCGCAATTTCCTCCGGTTCCGGTTCATCGCTGGGGTCGTAGTTACCGAGGTACAGGTCAGTCAGAAAGTCCTTGGGGATGTCCTGGGGCAACTGAATCACAGGAGCCGGCGCATTGAGAGACTTTGCAATATCCTCCAACGCCTTGGTGATCCTTGGAACCGTATTCGTATAGAACTCCTGTCCCATTCTGGTCTCGTAAAAATCCATCAAATCATCCTTTCCTATTATCCGGCCTTTTTTTGCGTTGTGGATGGACCCTCCGCACCGGCACAGCCGAGACAGATCACCCGCCATTCTCCTGGGGACTTCTGGCCGCTGCGGATACGCTCCAGCAAATGTCGGTTTCCGCAGACACCGTACCGAAGAAACCGGCCTTTCCGTGTGCGGCGCTCCAATGCGTAGTACATTGGTCAGCCTCCTTCCGGCACAGCCGTCAGCCGCTTGAGTTCCTTGGTGTTGGCGTGGAACTGTGGCAAAAATGGCTTGTCCAGGTCATAGTTGTAGTAACGGTAAAAGAGGAACTGAAACATCAGGCCCTTGAGCCGCCGCTCCCCCATAGACACCGCGTTTTTGCCCAGGATAGGGAGCGCCTCAAAATCCTCCTTCAGGAAGCTACGGGCCTCTAAAGGAAAGTTCTCATAGAACCAATCCTTTACGAATACCGTGCCTCCCATGAAGTGGTGGGACCGTTCTGTGCAGAGACAGTACAGGAAGTCCCGGCCCCGTTCTCCCGGCGCCACCGTAAAGGGATACATACGGCAGACCCGTGGCCGGGCCTCATAGACGCTGCACCGGCCATCCTTCAGAAATACACAGGCATTCTCCGGCCCCTCCGTGTTCAATAGGAAGATAGGCAGGCGCTCCGCCAGTACATCAGGGTGGGTATATTGGGCCAGCAGATCCTCCGGGCCCTCAATAGGCTCACCTCTATCCCGCAGGAAACGGGAAAGGAGGTAGATGTCCATCGGCTCCAGCATGATGCTGTCCTCCACCTGGCGGCAGCAAGCCCCACAGAGCTGACAGTGAAAGGGAATGCGCTCTTTGCCTTTTACAGGTTTGATTTTCATGTTTTCATTCATTGGCATCTCCTATGAAACGCAAGGGGCGCACCGCAGGTTAAAACCCGCAGTGCGCCTCTCATGCCCTGATCTGCTCAGGCGGCCATGCACAGCATCTCCTCAGCCGCCTGCGGGAAAGGGTCCAGCAGCAGCCGGTAGTTGGTGTTCATGGTCTCAAAGCGGATCTCATCGCGCTTTTTCCGATGGATCGCCACCACACAGGAGGTGCGCAGGACACGCCCCTGATTCAGTATCAGGGCGCAGCTTCCGACCTCCAAAGGGTACATCAAAACACCGCTCAAGGTGGTGGTTTTCTTGTCGTTCACGTTCAAAACCTCCATTTCAATTCATGTATAGTTTCAGATACACACGGTACAATTCCCGCAGTAGACTGCGCACCCGCCTGGGTTCGATTCCCAGTGAGCGGGCAGTCTCCGCAATGGAGTAGCCCTGCGACCGCAAGGTCATCATCTCATACTGCGGCCGGCTGGCGGTGGAGACCAGATCATGAAGAATCAGTCTGGCCTCCAACTCCGACATCGGGTCTGGTGCAGTCACCTGGACAGTTTCCTTGTAACGCCGCTCCGCCGCCTCTCTCCGTGTCTCCGCACGGTGGAAAGACGCGATGCTCTGCTTCATGGAGCGCCACGCTATGGTAGAGAAAGCGTACCGCCGCAGTTCTGGCTTTGTCATATACCGCCTGACGGCGGAGAGAAAGCCGAGGGCGGCGATGTCATAGTAGTCATCCACAGCACGGCCCTGCTCATACAGGTAACGGTAGATCAGATTGTGGTTTTCCGCCGCGAACCGGCGCTGATCCTCTGTCAGCGCCGGTGATCCGCTCTCGGACAAATCAGTCCGGCAGTCCCCCGTACTCGCCGCTCACGATGGTGGCGCCCACGGAGAAGTGCCCCTCATTGTCAGGCATGACACGGGCGGGACGGCCCATCTCGACCTCACTGCCGGCGTTGGTCTCCCGCGCGGCGGCCCGCTGCTCCTGGATCAGCTTCAGCTGCTCTTTGAAGCTCTCCGCACAGGCTTTCACCCGGGCCAGCTCCTCGCCGGTGAAGTCATAGAGCCGCTCAAACCGGGCGACGCTGTAGTCATCTTTGCCGTTGTTTTCCTTTTTCAGGCTGATCCGAACCACACTGCCGCACAGGCCGCGGCGCCGGGCCAAAAAGGCCGAGTTCAAAAAGTTCGTGTAGGGCTTAATGCTCGTGGGGGGCAGGGACAGCTGGATGGGCATGAACCCACCGCTCTGCAGCAGATACAGAACCCGCATATTCTTGCAGGCCTTGCCTTTTCCGTTGGGGCCGGAGCCGAAGATGTTGTACCCGCAGCTGGCGCACAGGCCGCCGGGGCAGCCAACGCCCAGCTTACCGTCGTCCGACTGGCACTGGGGCGGGGTGTTGTCATCGTACTCGCTCCCCTCGGGCCAGTAGACGTTGGCGTTGTGGCTGTGGAGGATGACCCCCTCCAGGGTCTGCACATACTCCGGGTTGTCCGGGTTGTCGCCGGGCATCTCGAAGACCAGCATCCCGCTGCCGGGGATCTTGACCCGCTGGAAGCCCAGATTCAGGCCGTCCATATCCTCCGCCAACTCCTCCTGAGAGAAACCGTCGCCAGCCACCATATCAGGCAGCAGGAAAGGGGTGCGCTCCGCCAAAGTCGTGTTATTCTGGTTGCTCATGTAGAAATTCCTCCTATAAAAATATTTTGCAGGGCCGTCAGGCGGCCATACTGCTAACCTGGTTGATACGTCGGAAAATCTCCGGGTTCATGGTCATGACCGTGTAGCCGATGCTCTCCAGCTGAGAGGCGCGGTCATAGTTCTCTACGTCCTGGCTGTACCGGGTGACGGCGTTCGCCAAACCGTAGACGGTGTAGTCGGCGTCCTCAATCAGACGCTGGAGTACGCCGCCGCTCTCCGCCTCCGTAATGCCGAAACTGGAACTCGCCAGCTTGACCACACCGGGGATGTCGGCGGTGTTCAGCCGCAGATGGGTGCTCTCCCGCATCTTCCCCAGCACCTGGGCAAAGCGTGCCTCATCCACCGCCGCCCGCACTGTGTCCCGAATCTTCAGGACAAAAGCCTGATCGTCGGCAGCCAGCGTCTCTTTGGAGTAGAGGAAGAAGTTCTTATCTGTGGTGTTGACGCGGCCGATATGGGTCCGACGCGTCCTGGCCTCGTTGACCACCATGCCGTTCTTGCACACCAGTCGGAAAACCAGCGGCTGGATGCTCACAGCGCCCAACCCGGTCTCGCTGTTGGAGATCACCACGCCGGCCTGCACAATGTCGCCGGGAGTCACCTCAGCGGTGAGCCGGGGATTGACTACCTTGATATACATATAGTCCTCAGTCAACTCACAGCTCTCATAGTAAGCACCCGGCATCTCCTCGATGATGGGGAGGGTGATGTTGGCGATGTCCAGGTTGTCGATGCGGCGGTAGCGGTCGCTGAGAAACGCCCTAGCCCGCCCGTCGATGGTACGGAGCAGACGGTACTCGGAAGCGCGGCTCAGCCAACTGTTGACGTTATCCGCCAGCAGTCCCACATTCTCCGTGAGCATCTTGTCATAGTATTTCTGGGGGATGCCCAGATAGGTGCCGAGCTGCCGGTGGGCCGTCTGCTGGATGTCCAGCGGCTCGACCCGGTCGATACCCGTGTTGTCCAGAAGCCGCAGCATCGGAGCCCCGCCGCCAGCCTCCATGAGGATGTTGGCGGTGTTCACCGAGTAGTCCTGCTTGGCCTCGCTCTGACGCAGGATCTCCCGCGCCATCTCCTGAATGGTTCGTCCTGCTTTCACATTTGTCCTCCTTTTTTACCAGGCAACGATGATGCCATTGTCTTGGGTGGTGGCGGCAAGGCCGTTCTGCTCCAATACCTTTACCAGACCCGGCCAGTAGACACGCTCGGGGAAGCTGGTGAAAGCTCCCTGCGAGGTCTCTGTGCCGCCGTCCGTGGACTGTGTGCAGATCGTCCCATCCTCCTTCAGCGTCAGGCTGTGGTGGCCCCGGGATTCCAGGTCGGCTACCAGCCGCTCCAGCACCTCGCGGCCCTGCGTTTCATACCAGATACGAGGGTCCAGTGTGTCCTGTGCCGGGGCGCCGGGCTTCTCGCCGCTACTGCCGCCGATAGGGGCCACCTTGACGAGGGAACAGGACAGCTTGCCGTTCCGATCCAATGTCACATCCGCGTAGTCGTACTCCGGGATACCGCTGACGCGGATACGCCCGGTGCCGCCCTGCGCTACAAAGCCGGCGGGGTCTCGCATGACCCACTCCCACTGTGCGTCCGGGTAGGCCGATTTCAAGCAGCCGGAGATGCGGTAGTTGACGTGGCGGAGCAGCGTCTGCATGAGCGCCTGGTCAGGGTAAGCGTTTGGCTGTATCTGCTGGATAGCCCGTGCGGCGCGCCGGTTGGGGAGCACCTGCGTCAGAATAATCCAGAGGCCCCATGCGACAAACACGGCGGTCAGCAGCACAGTGCAGAGAGTGCCGCGGGTGAGGGCCAGGATGACGATCACCACGCCAATCAGGATGGAGATGCTGCCCCAAAGGGGAGTGTTCTTCTTCATTTCTGTAGCCACCTTTTTTTGATTTTTTCTCTGAAAACGCAAAAAAGAGGCCTGATACCCACTCCGTCACTGGATTATGGGGTATCAAGCCTCTTCATTTCGCCGGAATCTTTTTCCGGCAGGTCTTTCGTTGTGGCCCATACGTAAAGGGCCGCTGTCTGCTCAAAAGCATCATCCTCTCCGCCCACTGGGCTAAAATTATATATAATAAAAAGTACCGATAGGCAGACTGCTCCCTAAACAGCGCAGTCCATCCAATCGGTACTTGCGTACAATCCTAACAACGTGTGCAATACGAGTGCCTCTCGTTCCCGGCTCCACAGGAAACCGGCTCCGCGCTTTCAGCGGAGAACGCACAAACAATCAATTACATGGTCAGTTTACTTCAAAAGCCGGCGTTTGTCAACGAAAATGTTTCGATATGTTCTCCTATAATTCGACATTTAGAGCAGAGCCATGCTAAAATGTTTTTTGCTCTGCTAAAAAGAGTGTACCGCAGAAGTGAAATCTGCGGCACGCTCTTTTTGATAACAAAAGTGGGTATAGGGATTGTAAAGCAAAATCAACTTTACAAGTCAAGCTACATCATATATGCTTAACTGCGCTTTCTCTGGTAGCCTTGTAACTCAGGGCGCGGGAGATTCGCTTCTCCCAACTGTTCGTTCCGCTCCACAGACCGGGCAGGGAACCCCATCGTACCAGATAAGCCGCTTTGCATTTTCATAAGACGCCATAGAATCTACCTCCACAATTAAAGGTGTATTTGGGTACTGCCAGCTAGTTTATGCCGCAGCTCTGCAACGGCTTCGCTGACCGCGTGAATCAAATAGTCGATTTCAGCCTGTGTGTTCTCTGCACACAAGGTAAGCCGCAGAGAGCCATACGCGAGTTCGGGCGGACGCCCCAGCGCCAAAAGGACATGGCTTGGCATCATAGAACTGGAATTACAGGCGGAACCTGTTGAGGCACAGATGCCCAATTTATCCAACAACAGGACAAGGGACTCCCCTTCAATTCCCGCAAAGCTGAAATTCACATTGTTGGGTAAACGGTAGAGCGGAGAGCCGTTCAGCATGGAAGAGGGAATTGGAGAAAGACCGTCAATCAGCCGTTCCCGCAGCTCTGTAAGATAAACGGATGTTCTGTTCATACTGTCGCAGGCTTCTTCCAACGCCGCCGCCATGCCCATAATGGCTGAGACATTTTCCGTGCCGGCCCGTTTCCCACGTTCCTGTGCGCCGCCGTGAATCAAGGGGTGGAGCGGTATTCCTCTCCTGACATAAAGAGCCCCGATACCCTTGGGACCGTGAAATTTATGGGCCGACAGAGACAGCATATCAATGTTTTCCAGTTTGACATCAATGGGAAGATGCCCTACTGCCTGTACTGCGTCCGTGTGAAGCAGTACGCCGGCCTCCCGGCAAATCTGTCCGATTGGGAAAATGGGCTGGATGGTACCAATTTCGTTGTTGGCGTACATAACGGTTACAAGGCAGGTGTCTGGTCGGATTGCTGCTTTTACTTCTTCCGGCACAACCAACCCATCGCTGTGAACATTCAGAAACGTCACTTCAAAGCCATCCGCTCGCAGGGCTTCCACCGTATGAAGTACGGCGTGGTGTTCAAAGGCAGTGGTGATGATATGCTTTTTCCCATGCTCCATTCCAAACTTTGCGGCACTGAGGACGGCTTGATTATCCGCCTCACTGCCGCCGGAGGTAAAGATGATTTCATCAGGCTGGCAGCCCAGCCTTGCAGCGATCCGCTCTCTTGCATCCTGCAAGGCCATGGCAGCTTTCTGCCCCTCCGAGTGCAGGCTGGAGGGATTTCCGTAGGTCTCCATCATATAGGGCAGCATTTCCTTGATTGCCGCCGCGCACATTTTTGTGGTTGCGGCGTTATCTGCATAGACGTTCATAATGCCTCCATTCCACTTGTGTATTTCTTGCCAGCGTTTCATCGGTGGATATCACAATGAGGGAATACTGGCAAGATTCCAAACAAAAAGAAACCTGACACCCACTTTGCTACCGATTTGCTACCGATTTTCAACTGTCCACCGGATAGCCTCTGGCGGGATGTTGCTTTCAGCGGCCAGCAGCTCCCCAGTGGCCTCCTGCTCACTGGGGAATGTCTCCCGGATGCTGTAGGCCAGTAGCTCCCGGTCTTTATACCAGAACACTAAACAAGGCTCTTTCATTGTGATACCCTTTCTTTATTCGCCCCCGCCCCCACAGGGTGGCGGGGGCTTTCGGTTTTAATTCCCACTCTTAAAGACGATATGTCCGTCAATCTCAAGGACAATCTCCCCGCCAACCAGGGATGCAAAGTGCCTCGCTTGTTGTTCACCATCTTCAAAGCAATGGCAACGTTTCTCACCATGACGCCCAAAGAAATATACAAACCATTTAACCATTTTAGATACCTCTATTTCTTTTTATATCAGCTCCACCCCGGTACCGCCGGAGCGGGAGATTTTGCCTACACCGCCATCCCGTACCCGTCAGGACCGTAAACCGGTTGACAGACTGGATTGGTGCGGATACCCCCGGATATAGGTTTTAGCGGCCTCCATGTTTTCCAACTCGGACAGCAGCGGCCAATTAAGATCGATTGCCCTTTGGCCCCGGACAAAAAAGCCGTCCACAATCTGGCTGTCCTTGACGGTACTGGTATCTACCTGAAAAGCAACACAGTTTTTTCTTTCGGCAGTGGCCTGCTCAGCGGCGGTGCTTTCTGCCCGGCGACCGGCCTGGAGCACGACAGCTCTGCGGCGATTCCGGCCATGGGGGGCGTACACATCTACGAGGTACCCTGTCGCCTGGAGGTCTTCCGTTTTGCCCTTACCTTCGATAAAGTTGAAGAACGACCCAAGTAACCGGCACCACGCTCGAAGATAGATGTACTCGTTCATATTGCGTCAGTCTCCTTTACTGTTTCAAAGGGATGGGGTTTCCGTTGTCATCCACGGGCCCCACCTTGTTGTTAATCTCATGCCCGCAATACGGACAGACGTGGAAAATACGATAGCCATCAAAAATGGTTTCTTCTCCGTACTTAGAGCTTATCCCGAAATTAAAGATGAACGGGAAGTAGTCTGCGCCAAACAATAACAGCGCAGGCAAAGTGGATGAGAGCAAGGTAGTTAACGGCCTTTTTCTCAAAGCGAACCAGTAGCTTACGGAAACGGTTGAGGAAGGAATGAAGGGCTTCAACAACCCAGCGGCGGGCCCGAAAATGCGGATTTCTCTCCCGTTCTTTTTTCTCCTCACCCCTGGGGCGAATTCGGGCAATATATCCTCTTGCATCCACTTCGTCCTGGTGGCCTGTATAGCCGGCGTCCAGGCAGAGATTTTGAGGAGCCTCTTCATTGGGTTCCGGGCGTGAAATGATCACGCCGTCCAGCGTATCCGCCAACAGTTTTACGTCATGTGTGTTTGCTCCGGAGAGGATCACAGCTAAGGGAAGTCCCTTCTCATCGGTGAGAACCGAGCGTTTTGTGCCCATTTTTTCCTCGGTCTGTGGGATTCTTCCCTACAGACTCCTGCGCCAACGGCGCTTTGACCATACAGCCGTCCACACTCTGCCATTCCCAGCCGATTCCTTCCAGTTCATCGTACCGCTCCAATCCCTTGGCCCAGATCCGCTCAAAGAATCCGGCTCTTTGCCATTCCTGAAATCTCCGATGGATTGTACTTCCGCTCCCATACTCCTTTGGAACCGCTTTCCACTGACATCCTGTGCGTAGAACGTAGAAGATTCCCTCCAGCACGCTTCGGGCTGGAAGAGGCGGTCGGCCCTGCCCCGGCTTGTGTTGGTAGACTTTCTCCGGATCTCGTCTCCTGGGCGGTATTTCGTCTTTCACTGCTTCCCACAACTCATCAGATATCGTCCACGATTTGTATACTTTCCTCATTTTCTATCACCCAGACTCAGTATACCACACATCTCCTAATTTCGGGATAGGCTCTTAGTCTCTTCTAATGGCACCGATTTCCCACAGTTCTGGCATCGGCCAGGATAATAAACCGCAATTCTCATAATCTCTCCTCCTCATGCCGCCTGTTCCGGCGCGGATACCGCAGCAGCCCGGATCAGAGCGTCCATACACTCGAAAAATTTCTGCGAACCCCGGCCGTTTCTGGAGCGAAAGAATTGCAGACTCACACACCTTCCATCCTGGATGGTTACGCTGGACAGTCTGTCATTGATCCAGCCCTGGGTGCGGAGCGGGACGTCAATGCGGTACTGACGCATCAGGTAGTTGACAATGGAATAGTTTCTGACACTGTATTTGCTGTCATAAAATTTGACGGTGGTGTTTTGCAGAATACCGCCGTCCCGGATAACTTGAAGGGCCGACGAGACCTCCTGCTCCGCCAGTTGGTTTTGTTCCACGCAGTACGCCTTTTCTTCCTCCGCGGCGCGGGCCCGGCGGGCTTCATTCTCCGCCTGCCGTTTGGCCCGATATGCCGCAGACAGCTCCACACATTTGGCAAGGTCATTGAGCGCCAGCGCCCCAATGAAATCGGGGAATGACTGGCCACCGTTCTCCTTTGCCTTTTGATAAGTGCTGATATGTCCATTAAGTACGTTCTGAATGTACTCCGTCTGACGGGCGGGGTCGCTGCCGTACCGCTCAATTTCGTTTTGTTCCTCCGCTATCGCCGCGCTGACCGCATCATAGCCGCCGGATTTCCGCAGACGGTCGAACCACTCTTCGCGTTTTTCTTTTCCGCCGTATAGAGCTTTTGCGGCAGGCTCCAGTCCGCAGATGTCGGTCAGGGCAAAATCTGTCATGTCGAGGGGTGCAAGATAGCCGTTGACCTCCACATGGAGGATGTACTTGTCATTCTCGGCGCGGGGGTAGTCCAGGTCCGGTGCTCCGGCGGAACGCCACAGCCGGTAAGTCTGTGTGCCATCGGAAATTTCCCGTTCCAGCACTGCCCGCATCCTGCGGCCGTCGCGGTTGAACATCCCATCATAAAAGAGCGGGGTCATCAATTTGCTGTTTTCCATGTTGTCCTCCTTAACAGTACGGAGGACAGCCGCATGAGCAGCCGTCCTCCTTCGTCAAAATTATTTTCGGGAAGTCTCTTCCCACACATCGTAGTCATAGCCACCGGCGGTGTCGAAGTCGATGACACCTATGTCATGCGGCGTGCGTTTCCTTTTCTGGCGTTGAGGGCACAGCGTCTTCCGCAAAAATAGAAATCTGCGCCACAGGCGGCTGAGCAGACGCCTGTGGTCCGGCAGCATAGGCTTGAATCAGCTCGCTGATCCTATCTTCATCCAACAGCTTTGTTGCCCGGTGTTTCCAAATATCGTCCAGTTCCTCCCAACCCTGGGTGAGGATCATTTTTTCCACCTTCCGAATCCGCTGCTCCTTGGCCGCTTTCCGTCTTGCCCGTTTTTGCTCCTTGGCTGCCTTCTCGCTGTCTATTGTATGGATTACTTCTATGCCATTGGCGATATCCTGAAGATCCTGCTTGATGTCCCTGGTATTGACCTTGGCGGCACGGAGATTGATTACCTCAATTTTCAGCGTCTTATCGAAAAACAGTTCATGGTGATGGTTCAACCGGACACGATCCTCAATGGTGTGTCGGCCATATTTGACAATGGCCTCGCAGATGGTCATAGACGCCTTTCGCTTCAGCAGCTTGATGCCCTTTTCTATGACTGTCCTTGGCTGGTCGGGGAAAAGGCCCTCGCCCTTCAAGGTCCAGGATTTGCGTATGTCATAGAACACATTTCCTTTGTGCTGGTCTGTTTCCTTTGCCAGCACATCACAGTAGGTACAGCCCATGCGGGCGCAATCCGTTGGATCGTAGAAAGCCTGCCAGGTTTTGGTTGTCCGACCATAGTGGCTCTGATGGCGGCATACCCGCCCCTTGTGTTGAGCCTTGAACACCTCCCAGAGTTCGTCGGCCTCTTTCCAAACCCGATCATGCGCTTCATCGACACTGCCCGCATAGGTATATGGGCGGTCGGTCTGATGGCAGGAGCACTGATAGATAACATCATCAGAATGCAGATCGTAACGCTCGCGGTTCAAACAGGGATCGCGGAGCGGGCAGGGTTCAGAGGGAAAAACAGGACAGGTAATTACCGGATTCCCGTTTTCCGGCCTCCAGTCAATGCCGTTGTAAGACATATACCCATTCAGAAAATGGCTGCCTCCCGCCAGCAGTCCGCAGGGCGTTTCCCATACCATGGCGCGGATCGCGTCACCGGTATAGGTCCATCCACCGTAATAATCTTTGTATGGGTGTGTTCCGGGCGGCGTATCTTCCGGGCTCCAGCCCTCCGCCAACAGCCGACGGGTCAGCTCATTGAGTTCTTTCATATTCCAGGACACGGAATCAGTCCGAAATGGTTCTTCATGGTGTCTCTCAACTCCTCCACATTGATCCCATATTCTTTTGCGATGCACGCCTCGCAGACAATCGCTTTGTAGGCCAGGGCCCGGCTGCACCGCTTGTCCCAGGAGTTCACCTCTCCGCCACAGGCGGGGCAGCAGATGTCTGGATACCAGCGCAGCCTGGCGCGATCAGAATACTCAGCCATTGTTCGCTCCCAGGGGCCGGTCTGACTGATCCGTAAAGCCGTGGGCGATCAGCAGCGCGGACACTTCATTCGGGGTAGGGGCGTGGTGCCGGCTCATTTGGGTCAGTTCCTCCATAAACGCCACAAAGGTGGGCGTCTGAGTAATAGGCCACGCTTCATCGAACACCTCCAGCCGGAGAGCTGGCTTATCGCCGAGCATATACCAGCGGACAGCCAGCTCGCCCAGGGTGCCGCCCTCCGTACACTGGAGACTCAGCAGAATCTCATTTACGCCCTCTATGGGGACAACCGCAGCGTAGTTCTGACGGGAAAAGCAGGTAAAGCCCCAGAAAAGGGCTTCCCAGTCCTCCTTGGGGAAATAGACACTCAGCCGCTCCACATCCTCCGGTGGCAACGCATTGACGCTCTTTTGGCCTGCCACCGATGGTTTTTCCGCGCAGGGGGCAGGCGCAGGCTCCATAAGCTTCTCTGCGCTGCTTGACTGGGATGGATACGGATTGCCGTCCCCGTCCCGCACATCGTAGTGCCGGTCGAACACCTTGCTGTAGCCCTCTTTTCCGATGGCTCTGCAGCTGGGACACGTCCAATCATAGACGCCCCCATCGTCCAAGGGTTCATCGTCCCCGTACTCCAGTTCGCCGCCACAGATGGGGCAGATTCCTTCTTCATCTACGTCTGGGTCTTTCGTCTCCGTGCTGGTGCCCCGGATGCAGCGGATCAGTTCCGCTGTTTCCAAGCAGGCCAGTTCCTTGCAGACCGTCACGGCCTCATGGAGCTTTTCCCCGGTGTAAAATGTACCCAGGCTGGACACACAGGATGCGGTCAGCCTGGATACATCCTCGGACTGGATCATCCCACGACCATTCTGCCACAGCAGCTCCAGCGCCGTGAGTAGAAGCACGCGGTCGGTGCGGGCCAGTTTGTCAAATCGCTCAAAAATCATCGTACACACTCCTCATACAGTAAAATTATAGCAGACGGAAAAATATTTTTTCATCATCCTGGTGTCTCCTACACGAGATTGGCACACATAAAGCTGCCAAAGCTGTCATAGTCACTCCAATAGGCGGTATCGCCCTCGGAAACGGCCACATGTGCCCAAAGCTTCATTAAATCGTTGTCGTAGCTGCCAGTGTCCGCATCAAAGTTGTGGTGCAGGCAGTATGCCGTCCACAGGCTGCGGAGCTGGATGCAGGCGATTTCGGCATCAAAACCG
>CAJULZ010000080.1 GCA_910587205.1 uncultured Oscillospiraceae bacterium | reverse complement strand
ATTCCTTTCGCCTTCCCCGTTGAGCTCTCCTCCGTGCCGCGCCCTCGCGAACTTTTTTATCTTACCACACCCTCGGCCCGCTGTCAAGAACTTTTTTCAATCTCCTCGAAAGTTCCTTGCCAGCCTTGCTTCACTGCTGCCCTTTTGTGTGGCGCTCGATTATAATAGCAAATACTCTGCCTATTGTCAACCCCTTTTTTCATCTTTTTCCGACTTTTTTCCGTCTCCTTTCCTCTTGCGGAATCGGCCCGACTATGTTAGATTATCCTAATACCATATATCTTGTAGGAACCCCGCAAAGGAGCCCAACATTATGCTGCAAATCAATAACCTGACCATCCCTATTGGCGGGGATGAGACCCTGCTCCGCCAAAAGGCCGCGAAAATCCTCGGCGTCCGTCCCGCCGAATTCCTGTCGTTCTCCCTCCAGCGCCAGTCCATCGATGCCCGGAAAAAGGACGATGTCCACCTGGTGTGCGCCGTCCGCGCTACATTAAATAAAGAGAGCGCCATTCTTCGCCGGGCCCCAAAGGGAGTGACAGCGGTATTTGACACACCTTACGCACTACCCGCCCTAGGCCGGACCTCCTCCCTGCCCCCGGTGGTAGCGGGCATGGGGCCGGCAGGCCTGTTTGCCGCGCTGACCCTGTCCCGGGCGGGGCTGCGCCCCATCGTGCTGGAGCGGGGGCAAGATGTGGACCGGCGAACCGTCGACGTGGAGTGCTTCTGGAGTGCGGGGCTCCTCTCTCCCGCCTCCAACGTCCAGTTCGGGGAGGGCGGCGCGGGCGCCTTCTCCGACGGCAAACTGACCACCGGGGTGAACGACCCCCGCATCTCTTATATCTTTGACGTTTTCATCTCCCATGGCGCACCCGCCGACATTAAATACTCCCACAAACCCCACATCGGCACCGACGTGCTCCGCAGCGTGGTGAAGTCCATCCGTCAGGAGCTGCTCTCCCTGGGCGCAGATATCCGCTTCGGCCATCAGCTCACCGGGTTGTCCGCCGGCGCCGGGCGGCTGTCCGCCCTTACCGTCCAGGTAGCGAGCGGCGCGTACGCCTTGCCCTGCGATACGCTGGTACTGGCCCCCGGCCACTCTGCCCGGGACACCTTTCAAATGCTGTATGACTGGGGTCTGCCCATGGAGCGCAAAAGCTTCGCCATCGGCGTGCGCATTGAGCACAGCCAGGAGGCCATCAGCCGCGCCCAGTTTGGCGCCTTCTGGGATAAGCTCCCCGCCGCCGACTACAAGTTGGCCTGCCACCTGCCCTCGGGACGCTCGGCGTTCACCTTTTGCGTCTGTCCCGGCGGGCAGGTGGTGGCCGCCGCCAGCGAGTACGGCCAGGTAGTCACCAACGGCATGAGCCTCCGGGCCCGGGACGGCGCCAACATCAACGGCGGCTTCCTGGTGGGGGTGAACCCAGAGGACTTCGGAGGGGACAGCCCCCTGGCCGGGGTGCGCTTTCAGGAGCGGTGGGAGCGCGCCGCTTTTGACTTTGGCGGCGGCAATTACCGCGCCCCCGCCCAGCTGGTGGGGGACTTCCTGGCCGGCCGCCCCTCCAACGGCCCCCGGTCCATCCTGCCCACCTACCGCCCCGGCGTGGCCTGGACCGCCCTGGACGGCGCGCTCCCGGACTACGTGCTGGACACGTTGAAAGAGGCCCTGCCCATCTTTGACCACAAGCTCCGCGGCTTTGCCCACCCAGACGGGGTTCTCACCGGGGTGGAAACCCGCTCGTCCTCCCCGGTGCGCATTTTGCGGGACGGTTCCTTCCAGTCCCCCGCCCTGCCGGGGCTGTACCCCTGCGGCGAAGGGGCGGGCTACGCCGGGGGCATCACCTCCGCCGCTGTGGACGGGATCAAGGTGGCGGAGGCCGTTATCCGGGGCTGAAATTTTTCAACGGGGGTATTTCCAACGCTATCTGGGCGCATCCTCCACCCGGCTCTAACCACAACCTCAAAACCGGCTTCCGCTCCTATTTCCTGTCCTTTGACGGCGGCGCGCGGCTGGAGCTCACGAACAAGCCCGACACCGTGGAACAGGGCCCCGCCCTGGCCCGGACGGGGTACGTCCATATCGCCTTCAGCCTGGGCGGCGCCCAAAAGGTGGACGAGCTCACTGCTCGCCTGCGGGCCGACGGCTACCAGGTGCTGAGCGGTCCCCGCACCACCGGCGACGACTATTACGAGAGCTGCGCCGTGGGCATCGAGGGCAATCAGATTGAGCTGACCATTTAAATTCAAGGGATATCTCCCGGATTTCCCTTCCGCAACCACAAATTTACCCTGCGCAACCCAAACGCAACAGCAAATTGGTAGCCTTTCGCCCGGTTTTGTCCCATACTGGGGACACCTTGAAAGGAGGTCTTCTTACATGACATTTGGAGAAAATCTGCAATTCCTCCGTAAGCGCTCCAGCATGACCCAGGAGCAGCTCGCGGAAAAAATGGAAGTGTCCCGCCAGTCGGTGAGCAAATGGGAATCCAACGCCGCCTACCCGGAGACGGAGGCTATCCTGCGCCTGTGCGGCCTGTTCCACTGCGATATGGACACCCTGCTTCGCGGGGACGTGTCCCGCCGCTTCGGGGAGGACGCCGCCCTTTGGGACAAGCACATGGACGGCTTTGCCGCCGCCATATCGGCGGGGGTGGCCCTGGTGCTGCTGGGCGTCACCGTCCTGCTGTTCATCGGCGAATTTTTGGGTCGTGAGATGGCGGGCGGGGTGGCCTTTTTCCTGTTCCTCATCGCCGCCGTCACCATTTTTATTGTCTCCGGCATGAGTCACGACACGTTCCTCCGCCAGCACCCCGGCATCGGCCCCTGCTATACAACGGAGGAGATGAACCGCTTTGAGCGCCGCTTCCCCGCCCTTATCGCTGCTCCGGTGGCCCTCCTGCTGCTGGGGCTCACCGCCATGATCCCCATGGATACGTACGTCCCCGCCCACCTGGCCAGGGATCAGTGGGAGGCGGTGTGCGGCACGGTGTTCCTGCTGTGCATCACCATATCCGCCACCGCCCTGGTTTGGGCGGGCATTCAGCATTCCAAATACGGCTTTCCGGAGGAAAAAATGACCCCGGCCCAGCGGCGGGTGGGCCGGGTCTGGGCCGTTGGGATGGTCGCCGCTACGGCGCTGTACGTGGGCCTGGGTTACGGGCTCAACCTCTGGAAGCAGGCCGCCCCCATTGTCTACACCGTAGCCGCCCTGCTGTGCGTGGCCCTCACCATCCTGGTAAAAAAGGACGACGAACCGTAAGGAGCTTTCCCCTCATCCGCGCCCGGTCATACCGGGGCTGCATACGCAGCAGGAGCGCAGGCCGGGCCCGGCCTGCGCTCCTGCTGCCTGTTGGGACGCAAACATCACGCCCCTCCCCGCAGGCGTCCGGATGAAACGTCTGCGGGGCCGCTCCTGTCACTTGTTCAATGCCGCATCCTGCAACTTGTCAAAGGATGCCATGCACTCCTCCACCGATGCGCCACCCAGCAGCTCCCGCACGATCAGGCAGGTATTCCCCCACTGTTCCACATTCATGCCCGCGTTGGAACCCAGCACATAGACCCCTTCTTCAATCCGGTTGTTAAGGAGCTCCAGGGCGGGGACGCAGTCCACCTTCACGTTTTTTGAAGGGGAGATAACCCGGTTAGTCGCTGAATAGAGCTGGAGGGCCTCGTCGGAGGTGATGATATTCATCACCTCCAAGGCGTCCTCCTTGTGCTCCGCATTGACGCCCACACCCCATCCGGTCATGGGCATCACCGGCATCTGGCCCCGGCTGCTGGGGAAGCCGATCACCTTCATATCAAAGTCTGTTTTTCCATAGCCTGTCTCGGAGTTGGCCGCCCCCCAGTAGGCTATAACAATAGGGGTTTTCTGGGCCAGGAAGTCCGGCCCCTCCGCCTCAATGGCCTCACTGACCAGGGCCCGTTCCGCGTCCACATACCCCTCGTCGATCAACGTCCGGAGGAACTCAAAGCCGGGGCGCATATAGTCGCTGTATCGGGCTTCCCCGCTGTTCAGGGCGGCGATCTCCGCCCCGGTGTCCCCCCCATTGTAGAGGTCCGCATAGCCCAGCGCAAAGGCAAAGCACTCCAACCACCAGCGGTTGGCCCCGATTGGCGTCTCAATTCCGTTCTCCTGGAACACCCGGCAGCACTCCAGGAATTCCTCCGGGGTGTTGGGAAGCTCCAGACCATACTGCTTGAACATGTCCACATTGACAAACAGACCGTAGGCCACCACCTCCTGGGGGATGGCCACCAGCTTGCCATTCACCGTGTTGGCGGTGATGATGATGTCCCGCAGGTTTTTGGCGCCGTCCAGCCCGGACAGGTCGGCCAGCTTCCCCTCCACCCCCAGTGCCCGCACGGTGTCCGGGTTGAGCAGATACAGGTCGTCCATATCATTGCGGGCCCGGTCCATGGCCACCTCATCATAGGTTTTGTCTTTATAGTCCTCCGCCGTATAGGTGCGGTAGGCCACGTTCACGCCAAGCCTTTCCTCCGCCATGGCTATGGTCAGGTCCGCCGCAGTCCTCGCCACGTTTTCCGCGTCGGGGTCGGTTTTTTCCATAGGGCTGAACAGATTGACCGTCCGCTCCTCCTCCTTGACGCTTGGAAACAAATTGCCGGAGTCCCTGCGGCCTCCGCAGGATGCCAGCAGCAAAACCGCCAGAACCGCCATGCAGACAGAAATCCATCTGTATTTTTTCATGTTTTATCGAGCCTCCTTCCGTATATCGAATTGTCTGATCACTTTCTTCAAATGCTCCATATCCAACGGCTTTGGCACGTGGGCATCCATGCCCGCGTCCAGCGCCGCCTTTTCGTCCTCGGCAAAGGCGTTGGCCGTCATCGCAATAATGGGGATGCGCCCCGCATCCTCCCGCTCCAGTGCCCGGATGGCCCTGGCAGCCTCATGGCCGTTCATCACCGGCATCTGGACGTCCATCAAAATGACGTCGAATTCGCCCGGCGCCGAGCGCTGGAAGCATTCCAGCGCCAGCTGTCCGTTCTCCGCGATCTCGCAGGCAGCCCCCTCAAGCTCCAGCAGCTCCGTCAAAATCTCCGCATTAATCTCATTGTCCTCCGCGGCCAAAAAGCGCATCCCGTTCAGGTCGGCGGTTTCCTCCGGCTCCGGCCGGTGGACGTGGTCCGGCGCTCCCTCCGCCACCCGCAGTTCCAGGTCCACCCGAAACAGGGAACCCTTGTCCACCTCGCTGAACACCTCAATGGTCCCGCCCATCAGCTCCACGATGCTTTTCGTGATCGCCATGCCAAGCCCGGTGCCCTGCACCTTATTGGTCGTGCTGTTTTCTGCTCGAGTGAAGGCGTCAAAAATGGTCTCCAGGTATTCCGGCGTCATACCGTAGCCATCGTCCTCCACCTCGATACGGATATGCTCATATTGGCTGGAGCGCTGCTTCAGCCCGGTGATGCGCAGCCAGATGTTCCCACCCTCCTGCGTATATTTTACGGCGTTGGACAGGAGGTTGATCAGGATCTGGTTGATCCTCGTCTCATCGCCCACCAGATATTCATGCCGGCCTCCTGTCATTTCCAGGTGGAATTTCTGCCCCCTTGCCTTGGCCATGGGCTGGATGATGGCATCCACAGAGGATACCACGTCGTTGAGGTCAAATTCCTCCAGGTTGAGCACCACTTTCCCGCTCTCAATTTTGGAGACGTCCAAAACATCGTTAATCAGACTCAGCAGGTGCTGCCCCGAGGCCATGATCTTTTGGGTGTACTCCCGCACCTTTTCCGGGTTTTCCGCGTCCTTGGAGAGAAGCGTTGTAAAGCCCAGCACCGCGTTCATAGGCGTGCGGATGTCGTGGGACATATTGGACAGGAATGTCGTCTTGGATTCGCTGGCGATCTGAGCGGCCCGCAGGGCTTCCGACAGCTGCTGATTATAGAGCTTCCGTTCCGCCTCCTGCTCCCTGCGCAGCTTATCCTGCTGCCGCCAATTGCGGTAGTACAGTCCAATGCACAGCAAAAACGCCACCAGCAGCGAGATCACCACGATGGCAATGTTTTGGTTGACGGTCCGTCCCTCCTGCTGGATGGCCTCAACGGGCACATAACCCACCAGGGAAATCGTCCCATCGTTGACCGGCCACATATAACTAAGGGCCCTTACCCCCCGGATGTCGTGATAAAATAGGACGTTGCGCCCCGTGCGCAAACAGTCGTTTACCTCCGCTTGGATCCCCGGGTCCTGGATGTTATTGGCTCGGTAGAAATCAGCGAGGTTCAGATGGCCTGCGCTGCGCTGGCCCATTCCCTTTGGTTTGAGGACAAACCGCTGGCTCTCCGCGTCCATGATATACAGCGTCGCCTGTTTGTTGTAAAACCCATCCTCGGGAAGCGACTGGTCGATCGTGTCGTAGATATACTCGGCATAGAGGGTTCCAATGACCTGCCCGTCCCTCTCCACTGGGCATTTTATGGTATAGGACCAGGTTCCCATATAATTCAAATAGGATTGAGAAACCGGCATCCCCGCCACCGTCCCGCCTGCGGAGAAGTCCAGCCCCTCCTCGGTAAACTGCTCCCCGGTATTGGACACCCCCTCCGTCTTCCCGGAACGGATCAGCGACAGCTTTGCCATGGCCTGATTTTTCTCATGGACGCGGATATATTCCTCCGGGTCATCCGCCCGGGCGACCTCCTGGGCGATCAACTTCTGGAACTCCGCCTCATTGCGCAGGATCGCCTCAATCGTACACTGGATCAGGTCCAGGCTTTCGCTCAGGTTTTGAATGGCGGACGCGGACATCTCCTTGGATATCTTCCGCGACACCGAAAAAACAATCACCCCAAAAACGCAGAAAACCGCGATGATGGACAGCAGCAGGGAAATTCCGCTCCGTTTTTCCCGTTTGTTTGACATGTTTATCATAAGCGTTCTCCATTCGCATCGTCCGGAAAGATATCTGCTTTCAGGGGAATCCGCCCGCCCCCTGGACTCGCCGCGCCATGGTTAAGGCTTCTGGTTCCCTGCCTCACAATTCAACGTTTGACGGTATTATAACAGATATTATAGAAATTTGAAATAGGAATTCCATTGTCATATCCAATTTTTGCTTTCCCTCAGCAGGAACTCTATGCGTCTTTCCACTATGCCGAACCAGGGCATAGAAATCTCAATATGCTAAGATTTCGGACAAACAGGGCTCTGCAAAGCCCTGCGACAACCGGCCTTTTTTAACACCTCCACACCCATATGAAAAGGCCGTCTTTTCCCTTTGCCATCAGGGCATCGACAAGAGCCAAGCCTGACGTATACCCTTCGGCCCGGAGAATTCGGACAATTTCAGCGTCATCTGTGCTTGATCCCTGAAGATCCATGATAAGCGGACAATAGGGGTTCTTAGGGAAGGGCTGATTAAATCGATAAAAACGATTTGCGAGAGATTTTCTGCCGCAGCGAGGCGGGATTTTGCAGGAATCATTGTGTTTATTTCAAGAAACCGCAACGAAGTTGTGGCGAAAAATATCCGCGAAGCGCCGCAGGCACATTTAATCAGTGCTTCCTTAGATAACATATTCCACCGCTTCAAATAATGACATCGCGCAATTGGCCTTCGCTGCCAGATTGCCCAAACGTACCCGGATAGACTGGCTGTTTTCAAGATTGTCCATTGCAATTAACAGTTGTCTTTGCAGCGCAGGCATCCATTCCATCGCAGATTAAAATAAACCGAGAGGCGCTTGGGGCGTCTCCCGGTTTTATTACACGCACTTCGCTCAAATAAAGCGCATCCTCTGTAACATTGTTTATTTCGTTCACATTGCAACCGCTTAATTGTCCCTACCCATCTCCACCGCCATCTTGGCGCAGACATTGGGAATTGGTGGGCGTTTGCACGCTTTTTGCAGTTCACCAGCGGATCCGGCAAGGATACCAATTTCATCGTTTCTTCGCAGCTCCTCAAACAAGGCCCACACAGTATTTTTTGAGGGCTATCGGCACCGTTCTATTAAACTATTACGCATAAATTTCCCTGTAAAACAAGCAAACTTCCGTCAATTCAAAACGAATCGGCGAAAGTTTGTGGTACGCCCGAAGGGACTCGAACCCCCAACATTCAGAACCGGAATCTGACGCTCTATCCAATTGAACTACGGGCGCATACCGGGCGGCCCGCTTTGGCGGGCCGCCTTACATATTCACTTTTACATGGATTCCGGGGCGGAGACGCCCAGCAGATCCAGCGCATTGTGCACCGTAACCTGCAACGCTTTCACCAAGCCGAGCCGCTGGTTGGTGAGCTCCGGATCCTCCGGGTTGTTCACCCGGGTGCTGTTGTAATAACTGTGGTACAGCTTCACCAGCGCCAGGATATAATCCGCCACAATATTGGGCTTCCGGGTGCGGGCGGCTTTCGCTACCAAGGCAGGGAACTCACCCATCTGCTTGAGCAGCAGCAGTTCCTTCTCATCGGTGAGCCGATCATAGCGGTCCTCCCGGTGGAACTCCGGGATCTCCTTGTTCCGCAAGATAGAGCACATCCGGGAATAGGCGTACTGGGCATAGTATACCGGGTTATCATTGTCCCGGGCCGCAGCCCGCTTCATGTCGAAATCCATCTGGGACGAGATGTCCTTGGACACGAAGAACCACCGGGCGGCATCCACGCCCACATCCTCGCACAGATCCCGCAAGGTGATGGCGTTGCCGGTCCGCTTGGACATCTTGACCTCCACGCCGTCCTCCACCATCCGCACCATTTGGATCAGATCCACCGACAGCGTCCCCTTGGGATAGCCCAGGGCGGTGAGGGCAGCCTGCATCCGGGTAACATAGGAATGGTGATCGGCACCCCACAGATCCACCATCGTGGGATAACCCCGCTCCATCTTGTAGACGTGGTTGGCAATATCCGGAGTGAGGTAGGACAGGGTGCCGTCGCTCTTGCGCAGCACGCGGTCCTTCTCATCGCCGTAGTTGGTCGTCTTGAGCCAGAGCGCACCGTCCTGCTCGTAGAGCAGGCCCATCTCGTCCATCTTCTTGAGGCAGGCGTTAATCCGCTCCATATTGTTCTCATAGAAATACGTTTCATGAATCCAGGACTGCATATGCACCCGGTAGAGCTCCAAATCCTTCTCGATCTTCCTCAGTTCCCGAGTCTTACCCTCCAGCATGAAGTACTCCAGCCGCTCCTTGGGGTCGGCGGTCAGCCACTTGTCGCCGTCCTGTTCAGCAATGTCGCGGGCGATCTGCTTCACATCGTCTGCGTGATACCCGTTGTCGGGGAGCGGGTACTCCTTGCCGAAGCACTCGAAGTACCGGGAAATCAGGGACTCACCCAGCATGACGATCTGGTTCCCGGCATCGTTGACATAGAACTCCCGGAGTACATCGTACCCACTCTTTTCCAGCAGGCGGCAGATGGCGTCGCCCCAGGCCGCGCCGCGGGCGTGGCCGCAGTGCAGATCGCCGGTGGGGTTGGCGGACACCCACTCAACAAGAATGTGCACGCCTTCCCCGGAGCTGTTCTTACCGAAATCTTCCCCGGCATCCAGCACCTGATTGATCAAGGCCGTCAGCGCGCCGCTGCGCAGCTTGAAGTTGATGAACCCCGGCTTGGCCACCGTGACCGACTCCGCCTCAGGCAGCAGCTCCTGAAGCTTGTCCGCCAGGGGCTGGGCGATATCCATAGGGCTCTTGTGGAGGGTGCGGGCCAGCTTCATGGCCGCGCCGGTGGCATAGTCGCCCAGCTTGGGTTCCCGGGGCACCTCCACGGTCAGCACGGAATCCTCCGGCTCCAGCCCATAGACCTGCCGGACCGCCTCCTGGACGGCTTGGAAAATTTTCTGTTCAAAATCATTCATGGCAATGTCCCTCCGTCAGGGCAGCGAACGCGTTCCATCCAGCAATTCCCGGATGATCTGGAGCAGCTCGTCCGCCGTCTCGTTGTCTTTCATCACCAGCAGGATCGTGTCGTTGCCGGCGATGCTGCCCACCAGGCCGCGCTGCTCCAGCGTATCCACAAACGAGCCCACAGCGTTTGCGTGGCCGGACAGGGTCCTGATGACGATAATATTCTGGGCCACTTCTACGGAAACCGCGGCCATCCGGGCAATATTCAGCAGCTTCCGCTGGTCGTTATCCTCCACAGACAGCGGGTTGACCCCATACCGGATCACCCCATTAGGCTCGGTCTGCTTGATCAGGCCCAGGGTGTGGAGGTCGCGGGAGAGGGTGGCTTGGGTGCAATGAACCCCGTTCTGCTCCAAAAGCTCCTGGAGCTGCTGCTGCGTCTCCACCGGCTGCCTGGAAATGAGCTCCAGGATCAGCTTTTGCCGGTTCTTTTTCATTAGCGTCCTTCCATTCCTCTGCGTCTGCCCGTGAAAAGAGCGATGCGTCCCATAAATGAATGAATTGTATGCCGCATCACACTTTTGCGCTATACGGATCACACAGTTTTTCTTGTATATTTTAGTATATTATCCAAAGTTTATCCGGGTGTATTCATTTTTTATGCCGGTGCGTCTCGCTGCCGTCCGCTTTTTGGAAGGTAATGCGGTTCCGGAATTCCGTGGGGGTCATTCCCTTGAGCTTGAGAAAATTGGTATTGAAAGTTTTGATATTATTGTAACCCACCTCAAAAGCCACGTCAATGACATAGTACTCTGTGGAGGCCAGCAGCTCGCACGCCCGGTTGATCCGGACGAAATTGAGCAGCGTCTCAAAATTCATATCGGAGTGGTACAGCATCAGCCGGTTCATCTCCGCCACGGAGATGCCAAACTGGGAGGCCACCTGGCCGGCGCTGAGTTTTTCGGTGGTGTAGTTTTTATAAATATAGTCCGTCACCTCGAACGCTACGTTCTTGTTGGTGCGGTTGAACTTTGTCTTGGACTTGCCGTAAATTTTCCGGAACTTGATGGGCGGTACCCCCACCTTGGCGACAAAATGCTTAGACAGGTGGGAGGCGTCCACAAAGCCGGTGAGCGTTGCGATCGCGTCCAAGGTCAGGTCGGTGTAAATCAGGTAGTCGGACGCTTTTTCGATGCGGATACTGGACACCAGCTTGGAAAAAGTGGTGCCGGTGGTGTCGGCAATGCGCTTGGAGAGGGTAGATTCCGAGATAAAGAACGCGCCCGCCACAGTGGCCAGGGTCAGCCGCTCGGCAGAATGGGCGTAGAGGTAGCTAAGGATAGTATTTTCCGCGGCGATGTCCTTCTCATAGTCTTTTTCGCCCCGGACAGCCATCACGTACCTCCGGTACATAATCATCAGCTCAATGAGCTTCATTGTGACGTAAAGCTGGGCCGTCGGCCGGTCGGGCGGCGGGCCCACCCGGGTGGACTCCACGCCCAGTTCAGCTTTGAGCTGTTCCGCCAAATTATCCACGTACTCCGCCTGCACCGAGTCCAGGTAGGCCACCGGCTCCATGGACAAAAACCGCAGCAGCTCGGAGCTGTCCTCCTCCAGCCCGGGCACGCCCTTCAGCACGGAATTGATGTAATGGTAATCATAGACGATGAACATAAACTGCAAGGTCTGCTCCACCTGGGTGATCTCCGTGATGGACCAGGGCGCGACAGCCACCAGCATATTCGGCTTGATATCATAGGCCACGCCGCCGATCTCAATCGTCCCCTTACCCCGCTTGATGTAGATAAACCGGGCAGATTGGTGAATCAGTGGCTTGGTGGGCGCCTGGATGGCCTCATAATCAAAGGTGCAGATGGCAGCCGGGTCTCTGGAGGCGGCCAGATTGTCCTGCATCGCCGCGGGTCGGTTCAAAGGGATCACCTTCAGCCTTTCTTCTGGTCTTAATACGCAGACGCAGGAAAGCCCGGCCGTATGTACGGGCGCATACGGCCGGCTTTCCTTATAATTGAGAGGGAAAAATTGTGGATCGCAAAACTTAGCTCAGGACAAGCATGGCCACGGTCAGCACCACAGCGGAGAACACCGCGATGACGGCCAGCAGCTTGGCGGACCACTTGACCCAGACATCCCATGGAACCCGGGCCAAGGCCAGGCCGCCCATGATGAAGCCGCAGGTGGGGGTAAACAGGTTCACAAAGCCGTTGGCAGCCACGTTGATCATGATGGAGGTCTCCACGGACCAGCCCATACCAGCCACAATGGGGGAGACGATGGGGGCGGACAGGCTGGCCAGACCGGAGGAGGACGGCACCAGGAAGCTCAGGCCCACATGGAGCACATAGTCCAGGAAGCCAAAGATGGGGGCGGGCAGGCCGGAGGCGGTCAGACCGGTGATGGACGCCTCAACCAGCCAAGTGCCCAGGCCGGTGGTGGTCATGATAACGGTGGTGGCGCGGGCCAGGGCGATGACCAGGTTGACGGAGATCATGTCGGTGAAGCCGTTGATCACGCAGGGCATGAACTTCTTCTTGTCGTCCAGCCCGATAAAGCCCATCACAAAGCCCATCAGCAGGAACCAGGTGGCCGCGTCGTCGAACCACCAATCGCCCAGACCGTTGCCGGTGAGGAAGCTGGAGAAGCCCAGGCCATTGTAAATTCCCTCGTTTAGGTCGGCCCAGGGGATGAAGCCCAGGATCTGCACCACGAAGGACAGGGCGAACACGATCAGCACACCCTTCTGCTTTCCGGTGAGCCGCACATTGTCGTCAATCTCGGTGGAGGTGCCGTAGGCCTCGGTGCACTCCTTGATCTGCTCGCTGGTAAAGATGGAACCCTTGCCCGCCTTCACCTTCTTGGCGTAGGCGGTGACAAACAGGCCGGATAGGATGAAGGTGCCGATCCACAGGATGATGGCCAGCACGTATACGGTGCCCATGTTCACATCAACGCCGCTGTCAACCGCGGCGGACACCGCCGCGCCGGTGGCGAAGGGGTTGATGGTGGAGCCCAGCACGCCGGTGCCGGCGCCCAGCAGGACGGTGGCCGCGCCCACAAGCGGGTCAAAGCCCGCGGCCACCATGGTGGCCGCCAGCAGGATATAGAATCCCACCGTCTCCTCGCCCATGCCGTAGGTGGTGCCGCCAATGGAGAACAGGAACATCAAAATCCAGACCAGTATCAGTTCCTTGCCCTTGAGCTTCTTCACCAACACATGGATACCGGTTTCCAGCGCCCCAGTGGCGTTGAGGATAGACAGGAAAATGCCCAGGCAGAACACGAAGCCGATCACGTCCCCGGCGTCATGCCAGCCGGCGATGGGCGCCATCAGGATGTCGCTGAGGGAAGCGCCCTCCACGGCCATCTCGATCGCCTCGCCAGTCTCCTCGTCAAAGCCGGTATAGGTCTGGCCGCTGGCAATCCAAGTGACGACGGACACCACCAGCAGGACGGCCAGCAGGATCAGGAAGGTATTTAACGAGCGTTTCTTTTTCTTTTCCGCCATGACAATCTCTCCTTCTTATATTATAGTCTTTTCCTCTTACTTTTCAACCACCGTGCCCGTTTTTCCGTCCAGCGCCTCGGCCGCCCGGGCCAGAGAAGTAATCAGGGCGGTTCCGCCGGTGGCGCTGCCCTGCACAAACTCCATGCAGGACTGCACCTTAGGCAGCATACTGCCGGGGGCGAACTGGCCTTGCTTGATATATTCCTCCGCCTCAGCCAGGGTCATGGAAGGCAACTCCCGCTGGTCGGGCTTGTTGAAGTTGACGCACACCCGATCCACCGCCGTGAGGATGATAAGCTGGTCCGCCTTCACGTCCCGGGCCAGCAGGGCGCTGGCGCGGTCCTTGTCGATGACGGCAGCCACGCCCTTCAGTCCTGCCTCGGTCTCGACGACGGGGATACCGCCGCCGCCCACGGTGATGACGATGTTGCCCGCAGCCACCAGCTGCTCCACTACGTCGATCTCCACGATACGCTTAGGGAT
>CAJULZ010000079.1 GCA_910587205.1 uncultured Oscillospiraceae bacterium | reverse complement strand
GGCCGGGTGCTGTTGGGGCGGGACTTCCCCTGGGGGGACCGGCTTCGGCGGCTGCGCCCGGTAGACCCGGTCCTCCTGTGGCGTGGGGCGGCGGACGTGCTGGCGCTGGGGGCGCTGGACGCGGCGGGAGTGCCCCGCCGGAGGGGCCGGGTGGCCCTGTCCGCCCCCAGGCTGTGCGCGGAGCTGGAAGCGGCGGCGGAACGGCTGTGCCCCCAGGTGCGGGGTCTGCTCATCGACGCCCCCGGCGGGGAGGAGTATGCCCGATACCTCCAGGCGAAGTTCGGCCTGCCGGTGACGCCGCCATCGGCGGGAGCGGACGTGACGGCGGCCTTCGGCCCGGAGGGCGGGCGCTGGGGGCGCTGTGTGGAGCTGTATGAGGGCGGGACACTGAACGGGCTGGAACTGAGGGCCAAAGGGGTAGAGCTTCCGCCGGACTGCGCCGGCCAGGTGCTGGCCCTGCTGTGGGAGCGGGGGGAGGTGCGCCGGGAGGAGCTGAATGTCTATTTTGCTGACAGTATGCCTTGAATCTTGAAAGTGGCTGTGATAAAATCAACACAATCAAGCTTCATCTGAGGAGGTATGCGGCCGTGTTCCAAAATATAAAATGGCTGTTTTTTGATATTGGATCGGGGACAGGATCGATAACGACATTGTCCCCGCCAAGAAGCTGGGAATGAACACCATATGGGTGAAACAGGAGTTTGGCGGATACTGGAACATCACAAGCGAAGAGGAAAAAGCGGATTACGAGGTAAACAGTCTGATGGAGATTTGCGATGTGATGGGGGCGGATACGCGGCGTCCGCTCTAAGGATGCGGCAGCAAAGACTGCCAGAAAAATTTCATCTTGCTTGCGGCTATCCGTGGCACAGTGGTACAGAATAGCAAAAAGCGGCCCTCCCCCAAACAGGGAAGGCCGCTTTTTTAGAATTTCGCCCCGCCGAACTCGGACAGGGCAATGCTCTTGTTGCGCTCCGCCGTCCAGTTGATGGACCACTGGGAGGCGAACAGCAGCAGCTGGTTCTGCCGGTAGTCCTCCACCAGCATGGCGTCGCCGGGGAGGGTCAAATCGTCCGCCCGGAGGGGCTCGTCGCCGTCGTGGTGGAGCCAGCGCAGGTACTCATAGGGCAGGCCCTCGGCGTAGAGATCCACGCCATACTCGTTTTTCAGGCGGTACTCCAGCACGTCGAATTGCAGCGTTCCCACCACGCCCACGATGACCTCCTCCATACCGGAGTAGGGGGTTTTGAAGATCTGGATGGCCCCCTCCTGGGCGATCTGCTCCATGCCCTTGAGGAACTGCTTGCGCTTCATGGTGTCCAGGGGCCGTACCCGGCGGAAGTGCTCCGGGGCGAAAGTGGGGATGGGGTCAAACTGGAACTTGTGGGCGGCGGTGCACAGGGTATCCCCGATGGAGAAGATGCCGGGGTCGAACACGCCGATGATGTCCCCGGCGTAGGCCTCCTCAATGATCTCCCGCTCGGCGGCCATGAGCTGCTGGGGCCGGGAGAGCTTCAGCTTCTTGCCGCCCTGGACGTGGTAGACCTCCTTGTCCGCGTCGAACCGCCCGGACACCACCCGCATGAAGGCGATGCGGTCCCGGTGGGCCTTGTTCATGTTGGCCTGGATTTTGAACACGAAGGCGGAAAAGCCGTCATCAAAGGAGTCGATGAGCTCTTCCCCGGCGGTGCGGGGCAGGGGCGCGGTGGTCATGCGCAGGAAATCCTCCAGGAAGGGCTCCACGCCAAAGTTGGTGAGGGCCGAGCCGAAGAACACCGGGGAGAGCTGCCCGTGGCGCACCCGGTCCATGTCGAACTCGCAGGAGGCGCCGTCCAGCAGCTCGATCTCGTCGGAGAGCTGGTCCCGGTAATTCTGCCCGATGAGGGAGGCCAGCGCGGGGTCGTCCAGGCTGATCTCCGTGGCGGTGGCCGCCTTGGAGCCGCCGTTGGAGGTGAAGTGGAGGATGCGGTTCCGCTCCCGGTCGTAGACGCCCTGGAAGGCCTTGCCGCAGCCGATGGGCCAGTTGACGGCGTAGGTGTCGATGCCCAGCTCGTGCTCCAGCTCCTGGCACAGCTCAAAGGGGTCCCGGGCCTCCCGGTCCATCTTGTTGATGAAGGTGAAAATGGGGATGTCCCGCAGGCGGCACACCTTGAACAGCTTTCGGGTCTGGGCCTCCACGCCCTTGGCGGCGTCGATGACCATCACGGCGCTGTCCGCCGCCATGAGGGTGCGGTAGGTGTCCTCGGAGAAGTCCTGGTGGCCGGGGGTGTCCAGGATGTTGATGCAAAAGCCCTCGTACTGGAACTGCATCACGGAAGAGGTGACGGAGATGCCCCGCTGCTTTTCGATCTCCATCCAGTCGGAGGTGGCGGCGCGGGCATTTTTTTTGCCCTTCACCACCCCTGCCTGGGCGATGGCGCCCCCGTAGAGCAGGAATTTTTCCGTTAGGGTGGTCTTGCCGGCGTCTGGGTGGGAGATGATGGCGAAAGTTCTCCGCCGCTTGATCTCGGATTCATATTGTGGCATGGAATGATCCCTCCATAGTGGTAGTTTGATGTTGGACTGCGGTGGGCTGGGTGATTGGGCAGTTACATGGGGGACCCTCCCGTTCAAAAATTCGTAGAGTATGTTATTATATCATCCGTGGGCGGGAAAGGCAACTAAAACCGGAAAAAATCCCCCGTCCGGGCCTCTGGGCGAGGGGGTGGAGCGGCACGCGGGGGGTGTTTGGGGCATAGCAATGATTGGGATCCCAGAGGCCCCAAATATCTTATATTTTATATGATGCAAGATGCAGGGGGGATTTGGATGCAGGAGGTATTGCGCAGCCGGCTGTCCCGGCTGCTGTGCGTGAAATCGCTGGTGACGCTGCTGCTCACGGTGGTATTCGCGGTTTTGGCGCTGCGCGGGGAGGTGGGCCAGGATTTCATGACGGTGTATACAGTGATTGTCGCGTTTTACTTCGGTACGCAGGTAGAGCGGACGGCCCGGAAGGGGGACGGCGGGGAGTGAAGCTGCTGGAATGTATCCTCACGGACAACGACTGCTATAAGACGAAACGGACGATCAACCCCCAGGGGGTGATGGTCCACTCCACCGGGGCGGACAATCCCATGCTGCGGCGGTATGTCCAGCCCGTGGGCGGCACGCCGGGCCGGGAGGACCTGCTGGCGGCGCTGGGGGCCAACCCGAACGGCAACCACTGGAACCGCCCGGGGCTGGACGTGTGCGTCCACGGGTTTGTCGGGAAGCTGGCGGACGGCTCCATCGCGGCGGTGCAGACCCTGCCCTGGGAACACCGGGGCTGGCACGCGGGGGACGGGACCAGCGGGAAAAGCGCCAACGACACCCATATCAGCTTTGAAATCTGTGAGGACGATTTAACGGGCGGGGAATACTTCGCCCAGATATACCGGGCGGCGGTGGAACTGACCGCCATGCTGTGCAGGCGGTACGGCCTGGACCCGCTGGCGGACGGGGTGGTGATCTGCCACAGCGAGGGCTATCGCCGGGGGGTGGCCTCCGGCCACGCCGACGTGGAACACTGGTTCCCCCGTTTTGGGAAAAGTATGGACAATTTCCGCCGGGATGTGGCGGCGGAGCGGGACGGGAAGGAGGATGACGGCATGGTGTATTATAGGAATTTGGACGATGTGCCCGAGTACTACAGGGCCGCGGTGGAAAAGCTGGTGGAGGCCGGGGCGTTGAAGGGTCTGGAGGAAGGCGTGCTCAACGTATCGGAAGATTTCTGCCGTACCATGACGGTACTGGACAGGTTGGGGAAGCTATAGGAGAACTGCGCAGGGGAGCTTGGGGCGGAGCGAGGGTAAAAGCCCAAGACCCACGGGAGTGGGACTGGGTTTTGCCCGAGACGCAGCAAAAGCGAGCCCGAAAAGCCGAGCCGCCAAAAACGGGGGCGCCTGGACCTCAGGCGTCCCCGTTTTCCAGCATGGCCTTGTCAATCAGCTCGACGATGAACTGATTGACGCTCTTGTCCTGTCTGGCGGCAAAGGCCGTAATGAGGGCCTTCCGCCCCTTCTTCACCTTGATTTCGATGCGGTCATAGGCTTTCTTATTGTACCGTGCGGTAGCCTCTTTCTGTGCGTCAGAATAGGCCATATGACCACCTCCTGTTTTGAGGTAGTATAAGATATACTGTCGTTAATATGTATAATGTCGATAGTATATTTTTGTTGAATATTCCATATTCTTATCATGTCGACAGTATGTTATAATAAGATTGCTGGAGGGAGATTACAGTCCTCCTATCCAGTTATCGTTTCTCGTCTTCTGCATCTATTACGCAGACGGGCCGGCCCCCAGGCATTGAATGCCTGGGGGCGTCCTGTTTCCCGGGGAAGGCCGCTGGGCAGGGGAGGAAAATAACGCTTGACTTTATAGCTTTAAAGCAGTATAATGACCGCAGCAAAAAAGGAACAGGAGGGCTGTGCATGGACTGCCGGAACTATGGGTATGGCTATTACCGCTATTGCGATAGCGGCGTTTTGTCATGCCCTTGAGCGGCGGTGCGGCACAGGAACCTGCGCGGCGGCCCGGAGGGGCGGCCGCGTATTTATTTTGCGCAGAAAATATTTTGCCAAGGAGCGGATATCAAATGGTTGTGATTATGAAGCATGGGTTTACCCAGGAGCAGCTCGGCCGGGCCGTCCAGGCCATGGAGGCCGGGGGCGTGCGGGTGATGGTGTCCCAGGGCAGCGAAACCACCATCCTGGGCGCGGAGGGGGACGCGGGCGCGCTGAACCAGGAGCTGCTGGCCCAGCTGGACGGCGTGGAGCGGGTGATGCGGGTTAGCGAGCCCTACAAAAAGGCCAACCGCAAGTACCACCCCGACGATTCGGTGATCGACATGGGGGGCGGCGTGTCCATCGGCGGCGGGAAGCTGGTGGTCATCGCCGGGCCCTGCTCGGTGGAGAGCGAGGGGCAGATCTTGGATGTTGCAAGATCTGTCCAGCGCTCCGGGGCGGCGGCCCTCCGGGGGGGCGCGTATAAGCCCCGCACTTCCCCGTATGCCTTTCAGGGCAAGGGGGTGGAGGGCGTGCTCCTGCTGGACGAGGCGCGCAAGAATACCGGCCTGCCCATCGTGTCCGAGTTGATGAGCGCCGACCAGCTCCCCCTGTTTGAAGAAGCGGTGGACGTGATCCAGATCGGCGCGCGGAACATGCAGAATTTCGACCTGCTGAAAAAGGTGGGCAAGACCAACAAGCCCATCCTGCTCAAGCGCGGGCTGTCGTCCACCATTGAGGAGTGGCTGATGAGCGCGGAATATATCATGGCCGGGGGGAACCCCAACGTGATCCTGTGCGAGCGGGGCATCCGAACCTTCGAGACCTATACCCGCAATACCCTGGACCTGTCGGCGGTGCTGGCGGTGAAAGCCCAGAGCCACCTGCCGGTGGTGGTGGACCCGTCCCACGCCTGCGGCAAGGCATGGATGGTGGAGCGCATGGCAATGGCGGCCGTGGCCGCCGGGGCGGACGGGCTGATCATTGAGGTGCACAACGACCCCGCCCATGCCCTGTGCGACGGGGCACAGTCGGTGACGCCGGAGCAGTTCGGCTCCATCATGGACAGGCTGCGGGCGGTGGCGGCCTGCGTGGGCCGGGAAGTGTGAGGGCAGGCGCATAGGGCCGCTTGGACCGGAGCGAGGCCGAGCGCAGGGGCGCATAGCGCCCCGCAGACCAGGCCGAGGCGGAGGGAAAGGGGCCCGGCGATGCGCCCAGCCCGAGCATGACAACAGAGAAGCGTGAGGGCAGGCGCAGAAACAGGAAGGATGTTTCCTATGAGAAAAATTTTAGTGGTGGGCTTGGGCCTCATCGGCGGCTCGCTGGCCATGGCCCTCCAGGGCTTTGAGGACTTCGAGGTGGTGGGGGCGGTGCGTTCCCAGACAACCTTTGACAAGGCGGAGGCCAAACATGCCGCCGACCGGCTCACCTTTGACCCAGCTGCCGAGCTGCCCGGGGCGGATGTGGTTATCCTGTGTCAGGACCCGGTGGGCATTATCCGCTTTCTGCGGGAGCACAAAGAACGCTTCAAGCCGGGGGCGCTGGTGTGGGACGTGTGCGGCGTAAAAACCGCGGTGATGGAGGCGGCGGAGTGCCTGCCGGACGGGGTGGATTTCATCGGCTGCCACCCCATGGCGGGCAAGGAGGTGTCCGGCATCGACAACGCCGAGGCCACCCTGTTCCGCAACACCCACTTCATCATCACCCCCGGTCCCAGGACCACGGCAGAGCACCTGGATTTGCTGCGCCGTATGGCGGACTACTGCCGCTTCGGGGACGTGATTGAGACCACCCCGGAGCGTCACGACCAGATGATCGCCTACACCAGCCAGCTCATGCACATCATCGCCGTGTCGGTGTGCGACAACGACGAGCTGTTCTCCTGCGTGGGCTTTGAGGGCGGCTCCTTCCGGGATTGCACCCGGGTGGCGGCGCTGGACCCCGCCATGTGGACCCAGCTGTTCACCCTCAACGCCCCGGCGCTGTCCCAAAAGGCCGCCGAGCTGGAGGAACGGGTCCACCAGTACCGGGTGGCCATCGAGAACAACGACCGGGAGGCGCTGTACGCCATGCTGGCCCATGCCTCCGGGCGGAAGAAGCGGATCAATCTGGAGCGGGCCCGGGGCGACGATGTGCATTCCGCCTTTTGAAATTCTTTAATTGACGGGGACGCCCCCTGGTGGTACACTGGGAAAAGGCGCAGCCAGGAAAAATTTACGGCTGCGGGGAGGCTGTTATGGGCTATATCATGGATTTGCGGGCCTATGTGGGCCACCGCCCCCTGATTCAGGTGGGTTCCAGCGTGTTTGTGGAGGACGGACAGGGCCGCGTCCTCCTTCAGCTCAGGAGCGACAACCATCAATGGAGCTATTCTGCGGCGGGCTCCATGGAGCCGGGGGAGTCGCCGGAGGATGCCGCCCGCCGGGAGCTGCTGGAGGAAACGGGGCTGTCGGCCGATGCTCTGGAGCTGTACGGGGTGTACGCCGGCCCGGAGGAGCATTACTTTTACCCCAACGGAGACGAGGTATATAATGTGGAGTTCGCCTACGCCTGCCGGGACTGGTCCGGGACGCTGAGCTGCCAGGAGGGCGAGGTGGACGACCTGCGGTTCTTTTCGCTGGACAATCTTCCCGACGGTGTGTCCGAGCAGGTAAAGCGGCATCTGCCGGACTGGCTCCGGCACAGGCGGGCCGGGGAACTCCCT
Source organism: uncultured Oscillospiraceae bacterium (assembly GCA_910587205.1). Taxonomy (GTDB): domain Bacteria; phylum Bacillota; class Clostridia; order Oscillospirales; family Oscillospiraceae; genus Enterenecus. The sequence goes on along the minus strand of CAJULZ010000079.1, from coordinate 6,647 downwards.
GGAGCCGAATGACGGAGGGTGTGACATGGACAAGAAACTGTTTCGCAGCCTGGTGCTGCTCATCACCTACGCCGTGGTGTTGGTGGCGGTCATCGTCAAGCTGGACGCGGTCACCGGCTGGCTGGGCGGGATGGCGGCGGCCTTCCAGCCCCTGGTCATCGGCGGGGTGATCGCCTTCATCCTCAGCAGGCCCTGCAATTTTTTTGCCCGGCTGTACGACAAGGCCCTCCCCGCCCAGATGCGGCGGGGGGCGCGGCCGTTGGCGGTGGTGACGGTGTACCTGGTGGTCATCGCCCTCATCACGGTGCTGGTGTCCATGGTGGTGCCCGAGCTCACCCACAGCATTGAGATGTTCATGGGCAACCTGAACACCTACGCCGCCAACTTCCAGGAGCTGTTCGACTGGCTGGTGGCCAAGCTGGAGCTGGAACAGCTGGCCAGCTTGGACCTGTCGGCGGGGATCAGCGACTCCCTGCAAAAGCTGCTCACCGGCGCGCTGGACGCCCTGACCAACACCCTGCCCCACCTCATCGGCATGACCGGCGTGCTGGTGTCGGCGGTGGTCACCGGGGTCATCTCCCTGGTGTTCTCCATCTATATGCTGTCCGGCGCGCCCCGGCTCACCGCCCAGTGCCGCCGGCTGGTGGAGGCCTACCTGCCCCGATGGGCGGCGGGGACGGTGCTGTCCGTCACCCGGCTCACCGCGGACACCTTCTCCAAGTACGTCAGCGGCCAGATGATTGAGGCCTGCATCCTGGGCGGGCTGTGCTTTTTGGGCATGTGCATCTTCCGGTTTGACTATGCCCCGCTGATCTCAGTGGCGGTGGGGGTGTTCGCGCTGATCCCCATCGCGGGGGCCTATTTGGGCGCGGTGCTGGCGGTGCTGCTGCTGGTGATGATCGACCCCTGGCAGGCGGTGTGGTTCCTGGTGTTCCTGGTGGCGCTCCAGCAGCTGGAGGGCAACCTCATTTACCCCCGTGTGGTGGGTACGTCCATGGGTTTGCCCGGCATCTGGGTGCTGGCGGCGGTGACGGTGGGCGGCTCGCTGCTGGGGCTGGTGGGCATGGTGATGAGCGTTCCGCTGGTGGCGGTGGCGTACACCCTGCTCAAGCAGGACCTCCGCGCCAGGACGCCCGCGTCGGCCCCCGAGCCGAAGGCAGACGGAGGGGAACTGCCGCGCCAGCCCTGATTTTCACTCATAATCCTGGGACAAACCCCATAGAATGGAACCATCAAGCATAAGGGAGTTGGTTCCATGACATATGACAGCGGCCTGTCCGCCCCCCACCATGTGGTGATCGAGGAGCGGAAAAGCCTCACCGTGTCCGGGGTGGAGGACGTGGAGCGGTTTGACGAGAACACCATTGTGCTGTCCACCACCAAGGGCGTTATGGTGGTGACGGGGGAAAACCTGCACATTGAGAAGCTGTCCCTGGACGGCGGCGACCTGAAGGTGGAGGGAGATGTGGACGCCGTCACCTACGAGGACGACGGGGGCGGCGGACGGGGCGGCTTCCTGTCCCGGCTGCTACGCTGATCATGCCCGCCGACGTTGCGGCCCAGATGGCCATCTTCGGCCAGGGGATGCTGCTGGGGGTGCTGCTGGGGCTGGTCTATGACGGGATGCGGACGGTCCGGCGGAACAGCCGGCTGCGGGTGCTGGCCTTTGGGCTGGATTTGCTGTTCTGGCTGGGGGCCACGGCGGCGCTGTTCGCCCTCACCCTGCTGCGGGACGACGGCCGGGTCCGCATCTACCACATGGCGGCCGTCCTCCTTGGGGGCGGGGTGTATTTTGCCACGCTGAGCCGCCTGGTGCTGCCCGCGCTGCTCTGGGCGGCGGGGGTGGTGCGGCGGGTATGGCGGTTTTGCACCGCCCCCATCCGCCGGATGGGGAGGACTGGAAAAAAAGTTTTGAAATCGCAAAAAAAACACTTTCAAAATTGGCTGGGATGGTATAAAATAAATATGATATACCGTTTCGCCAACAACGGGGAGGAGGGGATGGCACATGAAACTAAAGCGGGCGGGCGTGGCCACAAAATTACTGGTACTGGTCCTGCTGGCGGCGGCGGCCGTGTGCCTTCTGTCCACTCAGGCAAAGCTGAGCGCCGCTCAGGCCGACCGGGACGAACTGGCCCGGCAGGTTCAGGAGCAGCAGGAGGCAAACGCCGCGCTGGCAGACGATATCGCCCACAGCGGGGACCCGGAGTACCTGGCGGACATCGCCCGGCGTAAACTGGGAATGCTGGAGCCGGACGAGATCGAGTTTGTGGACTCGTCGAGATGAGAAGCGCAAGGGATGTCCGTGCAGGGGAGCTTGGAGCGGAGCGAGGGCAAAAGCCAAGCTGCCGCCAGCGGCGGTGAGGTTTGCCCGAGACGGAGCGAAAGCGGCCAAGCGTCCTGACCGCCTCGCAGCGTGAAAACGGCGCGTGGGCAAAAAATCCATTACATACGGAGAGGGAAAAAAGAGATTTATGGGGATTGAAGTCGGTTCTATCTTAGAAGGAAAGGTGACTGGCATCACCAACTTCGGCGCGTTCGTGGCCCTGCCCGGAAACCGTTCCGGGCTGGTGCATATTTCTGAAATCGCGTATTCCTATGTCAACGATGTACACGACCACCTGGCAGAGGGGCAGGAGGTCAAGGTGAAGGTGATCGGCGTAGACGCCAACAACCGGATCAACTTGTCCATCAAGCAGGCGGCCCCCCCGCCGCCCAGGCCGGAGCGGCGCCCCGGCCCGCGTCCCGGGGGGCCCAATCCCCATCCCCGGCCTGAGGGGGAGCACCGCCCGGCCCGGCGTCCTCAGGGCGGCCGCGGCTTTACGCCGGAGCCTGCCCAGCCCAGGGGACCGGCCAGCTTTGAGGACCAGCTCAAGCAGTTTATGGCCAGCTCCGACAGCAAGCTGTCCGAGCTGCACATGAACGAAAAGCGGGGCAGCCGGCGGGGAAGGAAATAAGAGAGGGGGGCGCGGAAGCGCCCCCTTTTTTGCTCCCGCCCTGCCGCAGGGCCTGTGGGGGCGTTCCTTTCTCTCTCGCGAGAGAAAGGAGCCAAAGAGCCCGCTTCTCCGCGCTTCTTCTTAAAAGAAGCGGCTCTTTTCCCCGAAAGGGAAAAGAGCCAAAGGGTCTATTTGCGCGGGAGAATGGAATGACCGCATGGGGCAAGCCCATGCCGCGGCCTGTGCCGCAAGTACAGTGTACCACGGATGGGGATAAAATGCCGTCGAAACCTGGGGACGGCCGCATTTTATCCCGGAAAAGGAGGAGAAGCCTATGCTCATTATCAACGGTGTGATCCACACCATGGAGGACGGGACCATCCCCAACGGCTTTGTCTCCATCCAGGGCGGCCGGATCGCCCAGGTGGGGCCCATGGCCGCGCTGCCCGGAGACGCGGGGGCGTCCGGCGTGGTGGATGCCGGGGGGGGGCACGTCCTGCCCGGATTCATTGACGTCCACTGCCATCTGGGGATGTACGGCTGCGGCAGCCCGGAGGACGACTTAAACGAGTGCTCCGACCCGTGCACCCCGCAGCTGCGGGCGCTGGACGGGGTGGACCCCTTTAATCGCTATTTTGAGGAGGCCAGGCGGGCGGGCGTGACTTGTGCGCTCACCGGGCCTGGGTCCGCCAACCCCATCGCGGGGCAGTCCGCGCTGCTGAAAACCGCAGGGACGGTGGTGGACCAGATGGCGGTGCGCGCCCCGGCGTCTATGAAGTTTGCCCTGGGGGAAAACCCCAAGCGGGTTCATCAAAAGGGGGGGCCTGCCACCCGTATGGCTACCGCCGCCATCATCCGGGAAAAGCTCTCCCAGGCGCTGGACTACGAGTTGAAGTGGGCACGGGCCCAGGCGGACGACACGTTGGACGGCCCTGGGCCGGACGTGCGGCTGGAGGCCCTGCGGCCGGTGGTCACGGGCCGTCTGGCCGCCCACTTCCACGCCCACCGGGCGGACGACATCGTCACCGCCGTCCGCCTGTCCAAGGAATTCGGCCTGGACTGCGTCATCGTCCACGGCACCGAGGGGCATTTGGTGGCGGACTTTCTGGCGAAGGAGGGGGTACCGGTGATCACCGGGCCATTCCTCACCGACCGCTCCAAGCCGGAGCTGGGCCGCCTGACCGCGGAAAACACCGCTATCCTGGCCCGAGCGGGGGTACAGGTGGCAATCTGCACCGACCACCCGGAGACGCCCATCGGGCTGCTGCCGTTCTGCGCGGCCATGGCCGCCCGGGCGGGGATGGACGAGGAGGAGGCCCTGGCCGCCATCACCGTCAACGCCGCCTGCATCGCCGGGGCGGGGGACCGCCTGGGAACCTTGGTTCCGGGGAAAGACGCCGACGTGGTGGTCATGGACGGCCACCCCTTTGATTGGCGCAGCCGGGTTCTCCACGTGTTCATCGACGGGCGGGAACAGTTCTGAAATTTTTTGTGGAAAATGCCAAAAAAGTATGGCGCTGGCCGCTGGGGTATGGTATAATAAAGGTATACCGGGGGCGCTCTTTCCCCGAATGATGCGCCCATCGGGGCGAAAGGAGCTGAGCACATGAAGTTTACGTTTACAGACAAAAAGGTCAGCCTGCCCAAATCCGTGCACAATTATGCCGAGAAAAAGGTGGGGAAGTTAGACCGCTATTTCAGGAATGAAGCGGAGGCCAAACTGGTCTTTTCCGTGGAAAAGGACCGGAATAAGGTGGAGCTCACCATCCGGTCCGGCAGCACCATCCTGCGGGTGGCGGAGAGTACGTCGGATATGTTCGCTTCGGTGGACGCCGCCGTCACCTCGATGGAGCGCCAGCTTCGAAAGCACAAGACCCGCCTGGAAAAGCGGCTGCGCCAGGGCGCGTTCACCCTGGCCGAGCCTGCGGAGGAGACCTCTTTTGTGCCCGATGTGTCGGAGGAGGGGGAATACCAGGTGGTGCGCACCAAGAAGTTCCCCATCAAGCCCATGACGGTGGACGAAGCCATTTTGCAGATGGATCTGCTGGGCCACAGCTTTTTCGCGTTTAAGGACGAGGCGGGCGGCGCGTTTGCCGTGGTTTACCGCCGCAATGACGGCGGGTACGGATTGATCGAGGACGAAGGATAGGGTTGTTTCTTTTTCTTGTGAGAAAAAGAAACCGAAAAAGAGTTTTAGTCCGCTGACGGTAGGGTAGAGGATAGTAAAGCTGCTGCCTGGCCGCTGGACGCGGATGAAGGATAAAAGCCCCACGGCGCAAGCCGTGGGGCTGAGTTTTGCCTGAGAGGTAATGGCCCCGCAAAGCCGTACTTTGGCTTTGCAGGGGGAGGGGCAGCGGGAAGAACGCGCTTTTGCCGGGGATAGAAATCTTGCATCCTGCAAGATTCTGCGGCGACCGCGGAAATGGAAGCGGAATGTGAAGGGGTGACAGGAAAATCCCTCGTCAACCGGCATTCTTCGAGATATGAAACAAGCCCTAGTCAAATGGGACGGTCCAGCTGTCGGATTGGTACGCCTCAAAGCACAGGGCCACCTGCTCCGCCGTGTTCTTCTCCTCCGCCAGCGGGGGCAGCTTGTCCAGCGGGAAATAGCGGGATTCGGTGGTCTCAATGTTGGGCATGAACTGCCCTCCGATGGCGGCGCACTGGACGAAAATCTTGCACACGCCATAGGCGTAAACGGGCAGATTGTGTTTAGCCCGGTCCTGAACGGCGATAATCTGCTGGGGGATTACGTCCAGCCCAGCTTCTTCCCGGACCTCCTTGACGGTGTTTTCACCGACGGAGACGTTTACGTCGCACCAGCCGCCGGGAAGGGACCACCTGCCGTCATTTTCCCGTACCAGGAGGATTTTCCCGTCATGGAAGATGGCGGCGCGGGTATCCAGCTTTGGGGTCTGGTAGCCGGTCTCGTTGCAGAATAGCTCTGTTACCGTTTCTACGGGCAAATCTGCCATATGGGCCAGGATCTCCGCGGAAATCGCCCGGATGCGGGCATAGCGCTCCTTGTCATAGGCGTCCCTGCCGTAGGCGAGCCCCGCTTGGGCAAGGCTTTGCAGCTCCACAGCCCAAGCCAGCCATTGGGCGCTGTTGTCCATCGCGTGCCCTCCTTACAATGTAAAATCCTCGTCCCGCAGATGGCCGAAAGAGGCGGCGATGGGCCTGGGGGGCACCCGTTTCAGCGGATCGTACCGGAACCGGCGGCAGGAGCCGGATGCGGACACGATGCCCTTTTTCACGCACATCACCTGATCGTCCTCCAGGGGAGTGCCCCGCTGGCAGTAGGCGCAGCGGGGGGCCATATCTTTATCAAACAGCAATGGGAGGTACCTCCTTGGGGTGGGGCGTTTTCGTGGGGAGAGGAGAGACAGCGGAATGAATGAGCTTTCGCCATGGGCGGAAGCGAGGGATGCGGAGCATCCCTGTGCGGCTATCCTCCGCGCTTCTTCTATTATACACCATAATGAGACGGTTTGCCACATTTTTTTCGCAGCAGCCAGCCGCACAGCCCCGCCAAAATCAGCCAGCCCGCCAGCGCCGCCAGGGTGGACGCCGCCAGGGCGGTGGAGAAGTCCAGCGCGGCGATGGACTCGGCCTGGTCCGTTAGGTAGTCCGCCACAGGGGCGGACAGCGGGAACAGCCGGGTAACTGCATAGGTCAGAGATCGGAAGAGTACACGTCTGAACTCCAGTC
>CAJULZ010000078.1 GCA_910587205.1 uncultured Oscillospiraceae bacterium | reverse complement strand
CAGAGCAAAAAGCCCGCCTCACTTATGACAACATCCTCCGTCTGTCCGACGATCCGGACGTCAATAATGTGATCCGCTTCCTGCGCGAGCGCGAGATTGTCCATTTCCAGCGCTTTGGCGAGCCAAAGCGTACAGGGGGAATCATCCCTTCGACACAAATAAAAAGCGCGGCAGCTAAAAGCTACCGCGCTTTTTCGTTTTTCAGGCATAAAATGCGTGGGAACCGATGGTAGTAATATACGTCCGGTTGCGGGACGCATAGCAAGGTACCCCTACCCGATTAAAGAATAGCGCTGTAGGCACAACCTGCGCGCCATCCATAACCAGTTTGGCCGCAATAATGGACTCGCCATTGGGTTCACGGTTGATCGAACCGCTGCTGGCCGGGGTGAATTGGTTCTTCTGGAACAAAACCTCATAGATTGTGTCCGGGAACCGGGGGTTTCCGACGCGATTCATCACCACGTTACCCACTGCAAGCTGCCCTACAAGGGGCTGGTTTCCGCTCTCTGCGTTAATAATGCGAGAGAGCCAATAAAGGGTATCGCTGTCATAGTAGTAGGCCCCAGGAATCAGGTAGGCACCGGCACCCTCCTGATGTCCCAGAAGAACCGCCTGTTCCACACTATCAAAGTCTACAGTAAGGTTAAATGCTTTTGCCAGCACTCGGACGGGGGCGGCAACAGAACCATTCAGTAGAACCAAACCATCCTCTGCATAGAGATAGCGGTCATTGGCCACAATACAGTAGGCTCCGACGGCTGCCGTCATGTTCAAGGTCTCCTCCACCACGTTGGCGGCGGGTTCCATACCTTCGGCCACATCTACCACTTCCACCACCGTGGAGGCGTTAACGGTAACAATCCCGTTTTCCTCCTCCACCATGGCTTCCGGATCCAACATGGACACAAAAGAACTCACCGTCACATAGCAGACACCGTTCAAGATCTCGTACTCTACGGACTGCATAGGCTCACCATCCAGCCGGATAGCAGGCGCCTCCTCGACCTCTACGCGCTCCTCCTGGATGAACCCCTCCACAGGTTCAACCTCAAGTTCGGGCGGCGCGGCGGCCAGTGCGGGCAGGACAAAGCTCACGACAGCGAGGGTGGTCAGCAATAAACTGACTGCTCGTTTTTTCATGAAATCTCTCCTTATTACAATTTGCTTTCAAATTGTAACCATATTGTAACCGATTTAAAACCATTTTGCAACCTTTTGGTTTGGTCAAAACAGCCGAACCTATTGAGTAAATAGGCTCGGCTGTTATACTTAATATATAAATATGGGAGTTTATTACCCATATATTTAGAAATTTATGGATTTCATCGATAGAACCAATGACACCCGATGGTGGTTACATATTCCCGGTTCTCCATGATCCAATGGTTGTCAGTCAACTCTGGCGCAAGGAAATACAGGCTGTCCCCTGCTACTCGCGCCCCGTCCAGGCATAGCTTAGCAGCCAGCATACTCTCCTCAGTAGGTTCATTATAAATCGTCCCATTGGCTACCGGCTGGAACTGTATCCCCCATTGGTTGTCAAAAATCACGTCGTAAATACTATCCGGGAATTCATCGCTTGCAACCCGATTTAAAACTACAGTACCCACCGCCAGCTTACCCAAAAGGGGCTCTCCTCTGCTTTCAGCGGAGATGATCCGGGCCATCCAATCCAGCTCCTCAGCAGTATAGGGTGCATCTGCAGGTTCCACACCATCTGCCGTTAGGGTGATTCCTGCCTCATGGCTCCACTCCACCTGTCCCCCCAGGGCCTCCGCAAGCACTCGTACCGGCACCAGCGTCCTGCCATCCTCCAGCAGCACACCATGGGGGACATACAGCGCCCGGTCATTTACTGTCAGCCAGGTGTCCCCTGGACGCGCAGACAAGGACAACCCGCCCCCCTGGACGTGGGCCATGCCGTCCAACCAAAAAACCTCCGCCTCCGGCGTCAACAGTTCTGCCATGGCACGCAGGGAAACATAAGTTGTCCCATCTTCCACAATCCTCGCACCGGCTTGGTCCCATACGTTCTGTCCCCCGACCAGTAGGATCTCCGCCGCCGAAGCGGGGAGGATAAGCGCTGCCGCTGCTGCTACCGCCATCACAGTCTTCCTGATTTTCATTGCTTTGCCACTCCTTGCATCATTTCCGCGCCAGGGCGCGTATCCGCGGACTCTGGCCGCACTCCGTGTGGGTTGGACCGCCAAGGTTATGACAAAATTGTAACTTTTCCAGCCTTGTACCGCAAGTCAAACTATCTGCCAATCTCCCCTGCTTTTCCCAATCCTCTATCCTCGAAAAATAAAGGGACTGTCCAGATCTTGGACAGCCCCCATTTCTTTCACAGCAGGCTCTGCTTCACTTTGGCCACAGCTTTGCGCACGTTGCCTGGCTCACCCGCCGCACAGCCAGGGCGGTGGATATCATCAGAGAAGAAAATACAGTAGCACCCCGGGGCCACATCCACAAAGTTCTCACCTTCTAAATCCTTATAGAAGATGACATCCTTTCCCTCGGGGGCCTCCAGCACTGACTCCGTACCAGTATAGGGCACATAGCCCATCCGCTCCACACCGGATACGATGTACTGGATGTCCAGGTAGTCGTTGTGGCGCTCCGGGCGGCGAATCTCCGCGTCCTGAGTGGTAATATCTTGGATCATGATATAAAGGTCTTTTCCTTGGACCTCATAGGTGCCCGCCTCCATGTGAGCCATATCATGGTTGGCAATCCATTTCAATGCCGTCTCGATGGCAGCCGGGTACTGGTAGGGGCACCCCACCGCATTGGCAGATCCGAAAATCATGGTTACGCACTCCTTATCATTATCATTTATTACTCCTGCCTCGGCAGACAGATGGAAATCTTATCGGGCGGTTTTCAACGCTGCAGCCAGCTGGTCTGGGCAGGAGGTCTGCTTGAAACCACAGCGGATGCCTTCCATCCGGACAATCGCTTCCTCCACCGCCATCCCCTTCAGCAAGGACGCGATACCCTGCAAGTTGCCGGAGCACCCCCCCAACACCCGGACAGCTCGGATAACCCCATCCTCCAACTCGATCTCCATTTTTTTAGAGCAGACCCCTTTGGGGGTATACTGAATCGTTTCCATGTTTCCCCTCCTTTCTCTCAGCTTTCCTGATTCCAATCTTCGCCATGGCGCATTGCGTCCAGCTGAGCGGAATCTTTGTATTCCAAGCTACGCTCCCCTGCCAGACCTTCCACATGGTGAGTCAGTTCATGGCGCAGGGTAATGCGCAACTCATCCTCCCACACATGCTTGGGTTCATCGAACAGCAGGGCGGCAAAAGACCCGTAATAGATATTAATATACCGGCCCAGCTCATCCACACAATATTCACCCATGATGTAGACGTCCTCACCCGCCTCTGGGTCAGGCATGGCATCTTCCAGCAGCAACACACCGCCGTTAAGCTCTTGAAACAAATCTTCCGGAAATTCACCGCATATCTGATCCAAGATATCGTTTACTTCGTCAATTGTCAAAACCACTGCGCACCCCTCCATCACAGAACAATCAGCCCATACAGCCGGCTCAGCCGCTCCAAATCCTCCGGTTCCAGCTGGCCGGTACCGTCATAAAAGGCCCGGCCCTGGTACACCCGCAGGGCACCTTCCAACAGCTCTGGTACGTCAGACCAAAGGCATAGGGCATCCCGCACGGCGTATTGGTGCTCCGCGAAGATCTCCACATCGTCCTGCTCCTGGATGGCGATCTTCACCGCTCCCACCGGATCATCCTCCGCAGCAATGATATCCTCTAACAGATCGGGGCCGCACTCCAGCTCCTCCCCGACATCAATCGTACGAGTAACAAAGCAGGGCGCAGTACCGGTGGCGCATGGGATGGCGTCCGGGTCCCGCGGAGACGGCTCATAGGGATATGGTGTGGCGCTGCCAGCCCGCATCCGGTAGAGCGGAACCTGGGCATATGCGGCCAACTCATGCAGCAAACCATCCGCACTGTCTTCCGGGCAGTCGATCCCAAACGCTGCTGCCCCCATCCCTTCACACACAAACAGGGCGGCCAACATATGCACCCGGGTAGCAGATTCCCCATCCTCATCACAGACCCAGCTCGTCCAAACCGGGGCGCACCCTGCCTCTCGCGCCGCGATCAGCGCAGCCCGGCACTCAGCCATATTGACCATCCCGCAGATATGGGCGGGCTCCAACCCTGGCTGGAGCTGGGCGCGGTATTCCGCCACCAGTTGTTCAAACCCGGTCTCTCCGGCTGGGGGGACATCCAGCCCCAACGGGCCCACCGTCTGCTGGAATATGGGCACAGCAGCGTCCATAGGCAGCTTTACAACTCCTTTTCCCAAATGTGAGAAATATTATATCAGACATAGCGGCGAATTGCAAGAGCTGGTCAATTTTCCATTTACAAACATCGACACAATTGGTATAATATGATGAAATCCAATCTTATCCGCCGCCGGGCGGATGCCCACTTACTTAGGAGGAACCGTTATGAAACGATTGACCTGCTTGTTCTGCGCCTTGCTGCTCCTGCTCCTCCCCGCCTGCGGCGATACCAGCGGCGATCCATCTGCCAGCCCGTCGGAGCCTCCTGTTTCAACCGCCCCTGCCACCCCTGACCCCATGCCAACACCCACCCCGGAACCCGCCTTCTACCACCCTCTCACCGGCCTACCCTGTGAAAACGATCTCTCCGGGACGCGCCCGGTGGCCATCATGCTCAACAACCTCCGAGAAGCCCTTCCCCAGCAGGGGAACAGCCAAGCGGATATCATCTATGAAGTACTGGCCGAAGGCGGCATTACCCGGATGCTGGCCGTATATCAGGAGCCCGGCTCCCTGGGCCTGGTGGGCTCTGTCCGCTCTGCCCGCCAATATTATTGGGAAATCGCCCAGGGCCATGACGCAGTATACATCCATGCAGGTGCCAGTCCGGAATTCTACAACACCAAAAGCCGTTTAGGCCTGTTTACCGTGGACGGCGTCAATGGCTACTATTCCAGCGCGAACGCCGGGATGTTCTGGCGGGACCGCGAACGCATCAGCGGCCACCGTTACGCTTTTGAACACTCCCTGCTCACCTCCGGCGAGGCCATTACCGCCATGTTGGCCAAGGAGGGCAAGGAAGCCCATAAGGAGAGCTACCTTTACGAGATGGTTTTCACTGATGACGGCACCCCCGTCCAGGGCAGCGCCGCCACCACTGTCACCGTCCCCTTCTCCAATTACAAAACCGGTGTGTTCCACTACGATACCGCCAGCGGCCTCTATCAGGTAGAGGAATATGGCGAACCCTACATCGATGGGAACGACGGTAGCCAAGTGGCCGTCACCAATTTAATTGTGCTCCAGACCAGCTATGTGGTGCTGGACGATGCGGGCCGCGTAAAAGTGGATCTCAGCTCTGGTCAGGGCTTTTTTGCCTGCGGCGGTAAGATAATCCCCATCACCTGGGAGAAGGGCGCTGCAGAAAACCAACTGCGCTATTACGACGAGGATGGTTCCCCTCTTGCCCTGGGCCGCGGCAAGACCTATGTCTGTATCACTCCCGCCAGTCGCACTGTGATGGCGGAATAAGCGTCCAGAAATTTTTTCGAATTAACCAAGGATTTCCCAGCATACCCCCGCAAGACCGGTGCAAACTACCTTTGCGACGATATCAAACCCTTTGCGTCTCTGACCCAAGGGCTACGAAGGAGGTTTGTACCATGCTCTTAGACAAAATCGCACTGGCCCTGGCCATCATCGGCGGGCTAAACTGGGGCGTCATCGGCCTGTTCAACTTTGACCTGGTCGCTTTTATCTGCGGCGGTTCCGGCACTTGGCTTGCCCGGATTATCTATGCCATTGTGGGCCTTGCGGCCCTCTGGTGCCTCACCCTGCTGTTTCGCCCAGAGGAAAACCGGGCAAGACACAGCCACGCCTGATAAAAACTCCCGGCGCTTATGCGCCGGGAGTTTTTTCATCTCAATTCTAACAGGAACCTTCCATCCCCTACCAGAATCACGCCATAGCCGGGCCGGCTGTGCACCCCGCCTGCGCTGCCGGGGTTAAACAGCCACACACCTCGTTCCGGCATATTCAGCGCTTCGTGGGTATGTCCAAAGCACACAACCGCTGCTCCCTTCTGCTTCCCAGCATCCACCAGGCGGTCTGTCCCGCTCTTGGCGTAATACCGGTGTCCATGGGTGAGCAGGAACCGTATCCCACCTGCTTCTACCAGCAATTCATCCGGTCCCGCACTCCAGTCGCAGTTCCCCTGCACCAAATCCATCGGTATGTCCGGATATGCATCAGCCAGGGCTTGACCGTCCCTGTAATTGTCTCCCAGGAAAAACACCCGCTGGGGCCGTTCCTGTTCCATGGCATCCAGCATCAAATCCAAACGGCCATGGGAATCTGACATCACTAAAATTTTCATATTGGTCACCATTCTCTCCCCCGCTCATATACTGGGAATGAACGGAGGGAAGTCCTATGCCGAATTTTGATGAAATCTTAAAAGGGAAGCAGGCGGCCGGCCTCATAGCTGACCCCGCCAAACTGGAAAAGCTCCGGGACGCGCCGGAGACACAGAAAATTTTCTCCATGCTCAGCCAGAGCACCGGCGACCTGGAGTCTGCGGCAGAGCGGGCCGCAAAAGGCGACACGGCCCAGCTGGCCGGCGCAATCCACCGTCTAATGCAGGATCCGGAGGGATCCAGGCTCCTTCAAAAGATGAAGGATAGTCTGAAATAAGCCCCGCAAGCGGGGGGTCAGGAGGGCTGGCATGAGCGAACTGGAAGAAAAATTAGAGGGCATCCTGGGCAATCCCCAGGCCATGGCGCAGATCATGTCGCTGGCCCAATCACTGAATCTGGGCAATTCCGCGCCCCCCGCCGGGGATGAACCGCACAACCCAGACACTCCCCCTGCCCCACAGCCTGAGACGTCCCCCACTCCGCCAACAGCGGCGTCCGGGGGCGGCCTGGGCGGGTTGCTGGGAGGGCTCAGCTCCCTGGATCCCAAAATACTCAGCACTGCCGCCGGGCTCATCAACCAGTTTAACAGCAGAGACGACGACCAGCGCGTCGCTTTACTCAACGCCCTGCGGCCCTTTGTCCGGGAGCAGCGCTATGCCAAACTGGACAAGGCTATCCAAATTGCCAAGCTGTCTCGCCTGATTCGGTCCGGGCTGGAGCTGTTCCGCCACCAGGGAGAGGAGGGCGGCCATGTATAACCACTATCTGGATGACAACAATTTTGTGGCGCTGGATCCAGAGCCACAAGCGCCATCCGGCCCGCGGCCTCTCAGGTCGGTTCCCGCCCCAAACCGTCCCAGTCAAAGCCATCCAGAGCAACCCTACTCTCATCAAAGCCGTCCTATAGGCCCCATTCATTCTAAGAATGACCTGATTGGTGAGATCACCGGCGGCCTTGGCCAGCTCCTGTCCGGTGTGCGCAAGCACTTTGCTCTGGAGAACTTTGACACTGGAGATATCCTCTTGGTCCTTATCATTTTATTTCTCTATCTGGAGGGTGACAATCTGGAACTGGTCATCACCTTGGGGCTACTCCTTCTGCTGGGGCTTGACGATAGTGATCCTGCCGATGATAAAGGCGGCTGAACTACCGCTCCGGGCTATGAAGCTCCGTACCATCGGGGAGGGAAAACACACCGGCAGCTTGGTCAAGGGGGCTGATTACTTCATGGGAAGCCATGGAGTAGACCAGCTCCCCGTCCTTTTCCGTCTCGGCTGCCATGAGTAGCCCGCTGGTCTCCGACACCCAGTACCGCTCCACATAACCCAGCCCAGAGTGCACCGCTTCCACATAGACGCAGGGCAGCCCATCCCGCTCCACATAGCCCGCGCCGGTGATGGAGGCCTGGTTCAGCGCTAGCACATCCTCATAGGTGGGAAGGCGCTGGGCAAGGTCGGCAGCCGTGCCCGTCGCCGGCCCGGTATACACCTGGTCATCCTGGTCATACCACAGCCAAAGCTGACCCTCCCCCACGATCGAATGCTCCACCCTGCCGGAACCCAGCGTCACGGACGACCGGGTCCAACCGTGATCTACCCAGGTCTGGGCCGCCACCAACCCTGCGGATCCTCTTTCGGAATAGTATTCGATAGTCATAGTGCGGCTATAGCTCTCATACCGCGCCAACGATGCCACCAGGCTCTGCACCGTCTGCGTGGACACCTCCACCGCCACGCCGCCCCTCTCATCCGGGTCCTCACCCCCCGGATCAATGCTTGCTGTGGCATCTGTGTCGGCAATCACCAGCTCGGGGGGAACGGCAAACAGGTTGAGGGAAAAGCTATACAGCACAGCCAGGAATACTACCGCGATGATTATCGCCGCCAGTACCGTGCGCTTCCTGTCTTCCATATGCCTTCCCTCCCCTGCCGCCCCTCTGATCAGCGGCTTTGAAACATCTCAGGCGAACGGCTCACCCGCCCAAAATAATACAAAATCCCGTCTGCGATACGGTGGCATGCCTTGCCGTCCCCATAGGGATTGACAGCGTGGGCCATCCCCGCATAGGCTGCCGGGGATTCGATGAGTTCGGACGCCATCTTGAATATATCCGAACCGCTCGTACCGGCAATGCGCACCGTTCCTGCCTCCACAGCCTCGGGGCGCTCCGTTTCCCGGCGTAGGACAAGCACCGGCTTCCCCAGCGCCGGTGCTTCCTCCTGTAGACCCCCGGAATCAGTGAGAACCATATAGCTCCGGGCCATCAGGTTGTGCATCTCGTCAGCTGTAAGAGGATCAATAAGATGCACATTGTCCAGCCTATCCAGATGGCTATGGGCAGCTTCCTGGACAACTGGGGAGAGATGTACTGGATAAACCAGCTCCACCTGCCCCTGGTATGCTTGGGCCAGCTCCCGCAGGGCGGTCATGATCTGCCGCATCGGTTCACCATAGTTCTCCCGGCGGTGGCAAGTGACCACGATCACCTTTTTCCCTGCGTAATCCAACTGGTTCAACGTCTCCGTGGAAAAACGGTAGTCCTTCCGCACGGTGGTGCCTAGCGCATCGATGACGGTGTTCCCGGTAACAAACACCCCACGGGTAATCCCCTCTGCCGCCAGATTCCGGCGGTTGGCTTCTGTTGGGCAGAAATGGAGGTCCGCCAGCCGTCCCACCAGGGAACGGTTCATCTCTTCCGGAAAGGGAGAATATTTGTCGCCAGTCCGCAGGCCTGCTTCTACATGCCCAATGGAAATTTTTTGATAGAAAGCGGACAGCGCGCTGGCAAAGGTAGTTGAGGTATCCCCGTGCACCAGCACCAAATCGGGCCGGACATGCTGGAACACCTCTTCCAGCCCCAGAAGGCACTTGCTGGTAATCGTGGACAACGTTTGCCTTGCCTCCATAATGTCCAGATCAAACTGAGGGACAATCCGGAAAATGTCCAGCACCGTGTCCAGCATCTGCCGATGCTGCGCGGTAACGCAGCAGTAGCTTTCAAATTCTGGTCGACGTTCCAATTCCTTCACCAGGGGGGCCATCTTAATGGCTTCCGGCCGGGTTCCGAATATGGTCATCACTTTCAGCTTATCCATCCCGGCCCTCCTCGTTTTCACCAGCTTGTCCCGTCTGATCCGGCCCCTCCGGTTTGTCATGCCCGGGACCTGCCAAAAACACCCGCCACGCAATTGCCGCAGCGGCGCCCATTGCCACCAGGAACACCATCGCCTTTACCGCATTGGTGGCGGTAAGCACCACCGCAGACAGGCCCAAAATGGCGGAGATCACATACAGCACTCCCACCGCCTGCTTCTGGGAAAAACCCATATCAATCAAACGATGATGGACATGCCCCCGATCCGGTGCCATGGGGCTCTGCCCATGGGATACCCGCCGCACCACCGCAAAGCATACATCAAAAATGGGAAGGCCCAGCATGAGAAAGGGCACCACAAAGGAAATGATGGCGTATTGCTTGAACATCCCGTTCACCGACACCGTGGCCATGATGAACCCCAAAAATGTAGCGCCGGTATCGCCCATGAAGATTTTTGCCGGGTTGAAGTTATACGGCAAAAAACCAATACACGCTCCGGCCAGCGCCGCCATCATCAACGCCACGTCCTGCTCGCTCACAATCAGGGCAATAACCAACATGGTAGCGGCGCTGATCGTGGATACACCGCAGGCCAATCCGTCCAGACCGTCAATCAAATTCACAGCGTTAGTAATAGCCACGATCCAAATAACTGTAATGGGAATAGACAGTACACCTAGTTCCCACACAGGGTTTTCGCTGAAAATGTTGGGATTAGACAGCACCTCGATGCGGTTGCCCGACAGTACGGCGATAAGCGCCGCCCCAATCTGCACTAAAAATTTGGGTTTGGCGGGCAGGGCATACTTATCGTCCAGGATGCCCAGCACCACAACAATGACCGCTCCCAGCAGCATCCCCTTCTTGGCGGCATCCAGATGGACAAATAGCAGCATCGCCACAATGAAACCAAAGAAAATGGCAAGCCCACCCATGCGGGGGATGGGGTGGTCATGCATCCGCCGTCCATCCTTGGGCACATCCACCGCCCCTACTTTGACAGACAGTACCTTCACCAGCGGCGTGGATGCGCAGGACACCACCGCCGACAATAGCAGCGCCAGCAGCACCTTCCAGATATCCGGTGCCGCCAGAACCGTTCCTAAATCCTTCAAGTGAATTTCGCTCCTTTACCCAGCGTATCTCTGTTTCTTCCTGGAGGTGGGGATCCCCCCTGTCACCGGGGCAAAAAGCCCACCTTTTTGTACACCTTACGCAGGGTTTTGTTAGCGATGTACTCTGCCTTTTCCGCCCCGGCGCGGTATACCCCCTCCAGGTACGCCTTGTCGGCCAGCAGCCGCTCCGTTTCCTCCCGAATGGGCCGCAGCGCCTCCACCACGGCCTCCCCCACAGCGGGCTTGAACTTGCCGTAGCCCTGGCCGTCGAATTCCTTTTCAATCTCCTCGTAGCTCTTGCCCGTGGCGGAGGCATAGATCTGCATCAGGTTGGACACGCCGGGTTTATTCTCTTTATCGTAATGCACACAATGTTCGGTATCGCTGTCCGTAACGGCACGCTTGAATTTACGCATGATATCCTCCGGTTTGTCCAACAGAATAACACACCCTTCAGGCTGGGATTTGGACATTTTGCTCTCCGGGGTAGACAAACTCATGATCCGGGCGCCCACCTTGGCAATGTACGGCTCAGGCACCTTGAACACATCTCCGTAAAGACCATTAAAACGGTTGGCAATATCCCGGCAAATCTCCACATGCTGCTTCTGATCCTCCCCCACGGGGACGAAGTCCGGCTGGTAGAGCAGGATATCCGCCGCCATAAGCGCGGGATAGGTAAACAATCCGGCATTGATATTGTCTTTATGTTTCGCAGCCTTGTCCTTAAACTGGGTCATCCGGGACAGCTCGCCAAACATGGTATAGCAGTCCAGCACCCATCCAAGCTGACTGTGGGCGGGGACGTGGGACTGGATAAACAATACGCATTTCTCCGGGTTCAGCCCGCAGGCGATGTACTGGGCCAACTGGGTAAGCACCCGGCGGCGCAGCTGAGCAGGCTCCTGCCGCACAGTGATCGTGTGCAGGTCGGCCATAAAAAAGTAGCAGTCGAACTCGTCAATCATTTCCGGCCAGTGGCAAATGGGGCCCAGATAGTTTCCTATATGCAGGTCCCCACTGGGCTGGACGCCGGATACCATCACCTTTTTGTTGTTTTCCATGGCAATCACGTCCTTACTCGGCTTCCGCCGTCAAAAACTGGGCAATATCCACCGGAGCCGCGTCCGACCACAGCCGCTCCAGGCCGTAGAACTCCCGGCCCTCCTCGGTGAAAATGTGCACCACCACGCTGGAATAGTCCATCAGCGTCCACTGGCCGCCCCGATGGCCCTCGATGTGGTGGGGTTCCTCCCCGGCTTTGGACATAGCCTCCTCCACCGCGTCCGCCAGGGCGCGCACCTGCGTGTTGGAGGTTCCGTTGCAGATGATGAAATAGTCCGCCAGCGTCGTTTGGTCAGCAATACGGAGCGCCTTGATGTCTTTACCCTGTTTCCCATCCAGCGCTTTTACGGCAATGGAAATCATTTCTTTTTCGTTCAGCATGGAATTCTCTCCTTTTCTATGTTATTAGTCCGGGGTGTCGCCCCAGCTCGTAATGTCCTCCCCGCCCGGCGCCGCCGCGGACTGCTCCGGGCCGCCGTCCACTGGCCCGGCCGGGACATCCACCGGCGCGGACGGCTCTGCCGGCGGGCTGTCCGTGGCAACGGGGCCCGGATCGCCCCCCGCCGGGTCGCTGGACACCGCGCCACTCTCCAGTGGATCGCTCTCCACAGGATCGCTGGTGGAAGGTTCACCGCTCTCCACAGGTGCCTCACTCTCCTCCGGCGGCGGGGTCTCCCGCACCGGGATTTCCCCTAACTCCGGGGCGGCCAGCCGCCCGGTGGATGAGCGCAACGATCCGTCGGCGCTGACGCTCATCAGGTCCAGCTGCTTGATAGTGACCTCCTCCTTGAAGGGATTCAGCGATTCGTTGATGAGGGGGAGCAGCTTGCCCTGGTTGGGACAGACAAAATACCAATCCCGCCCGAACTGGTAATAGCTTCCATAGACATTGGGCATAGTACAAAACTCCACATCGTCCACCTGGAGCCCACCCACCACGGCCTCCCGGGCAAACCAGAGCATCTCCTCCAAGGCCAGGTTGCTCTTGACCCGGCTGTTGAACAGCTCCATCAGCTGGTTGACTTTAAACAGGGTCTTAATTTGTAGGGTCTCCTTGAGCACCGCCTTCAGGAAGGTGTGCTGGACGTTCAGCCGATCCAGGTCACTGCCCGTGCCGCCGCTTGCCACGCCAGGGTTGTTTTCCCGCCAGCGAACAATCTGCATGGCATCGTCTCCGTCGATAAAGCGGTAGCCCCGCTCCTGGTAGATGTTCAGATCCTGGTAGGGGTCATAGTACTCCATGTGGTAGGGGTTGTCAAACCAGACGCCGCCGATGGCGTCCACCATCTCCCCCACCAGCTCCCAGTCGATCTGCACGTAGTAGTCGGGGGTGAAGCCCACGATCTCGGACACCTCGTTTTTCAGCGCCTCAATGCCCTCGTCCCCTTTGCCGTAAACATTGTATACGGCGTTGAGCTTCTTGGCGCTGATGTTGGGTCGGGCGCTGGAGTTGATCAAGGTGTCCCGGGGAAGGGACATGACGGTGGCCCGCTGGTTGGTGACGTCATAGGTGGCCACCATCATGGTATCCGTTAAGCCGGACGTCTCATCTGAACCAAAAATCAGGATGGTGAAAATCTTGGCGCTTTTCCGCTCACCGCCCACCTTGGGTTCCACGGTGTCCAGCTTAAACTCGGGCTCGTCGCTCTCCCCCGGTTCCGGCGAGTGGTTCGGTGCGTCAGACTGGGTGGGGCCCACCGGGGGCAGCTCCGGCTCCTTGAACAGCCGGTTCACCAGCAGCACCACGGCGGCCGCCGCGACCATAATGACCGCAGCCACAATCATAATGATCATGATCCGCTTTTCTTTTTTCTTCCGCGCCTGCGCGGGCGTCAGGGCCGGTTCGGCCTTTCTGTCCAACCGCTTTCCCGGCTCCGCCTGATGGGGCGTCCCGTCGTTTGGCTTTTTGGTCTGGTCGCTCATGCTTCATTTCCCTTCCAATAGAATTCATAGGCCCCTTGGGTGTCATGGTGGAGTTCCTTCCCCCGCTGCACCATTTCCTGGATAGCCAAGGATGTACCCATACCAACCGCCCGGTCCAGGTCAATATAGGCCAGCCTACGCAGCTCGCCTACCTCCGGAAAATCCCGGTTTGGTTCCATGTAGTCTGCAACATATAAGATCTTCTCCTCCAGACTC
>CAJULZ010000077.1:11043-13915 GCA_910587205.1 uncultured Oscillospiraceae bacterium | reverse complement strand
TGTTTGGGGACGACGAGGGCCAATGCCTATCGGTGGGCGAATGCGAGATTCCCCACAAAAAGGGTATTCTGTCCGGGCTTTTCGGTGAAATTGGCGGAGTGATGGCGGGCGCGGTTCCTGGGCGGACGGCGCCAGAGGATATCACTATTTTCGATTCCACGGGGATCGCGCTGCAGGATCTGGCTTCCGCCGCAGATATTCTGGAGTCGGCTGTCCGGGAGAACATCGGAGCGGATGTGGACCTGTAAAGGGCTTCTGGAAGAAATGACTTCTGTGAAAAAACGGACGGCAACGGCCTTTATTCTAAAAATCTGAGACAGGCATACAGATAAGCGCACCGGGAAGCTGGAACAATCGCCAGCCTCCCAGTGCGCTTTCTGCCCAATTTTCTTGACGCAGCTTGGATACCAACATTCTCGGACAAGCTTTTATCCACCTGCGATCTCGCTGCAAACCGCCCCGCATCCGTCCAATCTGCGGAAGCGGAGAAGCACGCCAAAAAACAAAAAGGTGTCATTTCTTTCGAAATAACACCTTTTCTGGTACGGCTGAAGGGATTCGAACCCCCGACCTTTTGGTTCGTAGCCAAACACTCTATCCAGCTGAGCTACAGCCGCATATCAACGCCTCATCTTGAGTTCTTAGACAGCATACCACATCGCGCCGGAAAATGCAAGATGTTTTTTCAAATTTTTTATTTTTTGTTTTTGTTTCAAAAAATTCATAGGCAGACGGCAAAAAACATGGTATAATGGAAGTCCATGTGTGCGGCGCCTGTGGCCGTCGCGATGGGGAAAGGGGGAAGGGACATGAACGCGCGTATCCTGCGCACTGCCCTGTTAGGGGCGCTGGCCGCCGCCATGGCGGCCTGTCTGTCCGGCTGCCTGTTCGAGCCGGTGGACAGCCTCTATGCCCTGCCTGTCCTGCCCCAGGAGTATAAGGATCTCCAGGCCACCATCAACGCCACCATGGCTGAGCTGGACGCCGAGTACGCCACCATCAGCTATGGCACCAACACCTCCACCATCCAGCTGCTGGATCTGGACGGAGACGGCGAGCAGGAGACCGCCGCCGTTTTTCTCCGGGTGGTCTCTGCAGAGGAACAGGAGCGGCCCATGCGGGTGTGCCTGTTCCGTCAGGGGGATGACAACACTTACCGGCAGATGCAGATATTATCCGGCGCGGGCAGTTCCATTAACTCCGTTGCCTATGAGGATCTCACCGGGGACGGTATACGCGAGATCATTGTCAGCTGGCAGCTCAGCGGCGGCGTGCACATCTTGGCAGCCTATAACCTCACCGGCTCCGAGGTGGACGAACTCATGAGCACCACCTATAATGAGACTTACATGGTGGTGGACATGGACAACGACAGCAGCCAGGAGATCTTGGTTTTCCAGCAGGACAGCACCGGCGAAGGGAATAACCGGGCCGAATACTACGACTACCAGGACGGCGTGCTGGCTATCACTACGGTGGCCTCCCTGTCCGACGGCCTGCGGGACGTAACCGCGTCGGAGGCGGGCCGCCTGGTGGACGGCCAGAACGCTGTGTATGTCACCTTGGAGCTTGAAACCGGCATGCTCACCGATATCCTGGTGATGGAAGACGGCAACCTGGTCAACATCACCCGGGACATCGAGAGCGGCCGGAGCAATTCCACCGCCCGGGCCTACACCGAGGTGCCTGCCGCGGATATCAACAGCGACGGCGTGCTGGAAATCCCGCGGCCCCAGCAGCTCCCCCCCATCGACCCGGAGAGCGGCGGCTCCGCCCAGTACCTGATCTACTGGCAGCAGTTTGACTCTACCGGCAGCGCCAGCACCAATTCCATCACCTACCATTCGGTGTCAGACGGCTGGTACCTGAACCTGCCCAACGGCTGGGACGCGGGCAACATCGCCGTCGCCCGGGACGACAGCCTCAGCGGGCGCGGCGAACGGGCGGTGGCGTTTTACTACTGGCCGGACCCAGACCGGGCGCCCAAAAAATTCCTTACCATCTACCGCCTCACCGGCAACAACCGGAACGCACGGTCCAAACTGCCCGGCCGTATCCCTTTGTACAGCGACAGTACTACCACTTATTGCGCCACCCTCAGCAGCGGCGTGTGGAACTGCGGAACAAGCGAGGCGGACCTGGCCCAGCGCTTTAAGCTTATCACCGTGGAGTGGGCCAACCACCAACGCTCCACGTCCTGAACGTCCTGATATTGAGAAAGTGGTGATCGATTTGACAAGAAAGGTCCTGGTGCTGGAGGACGAGGCCAATATCCGCAGCTTTGTGGTCATCAACCTGAAGCGGGCGGGATATGACACCATCGAGGCCGGCACCGGCGAAGAAGCCCTGGCCCTCATCCAGCAAAACCCGGATGTGAAGGTAGCCCTGCTGGACATCATGCTCCCCGGGGAGATGGACGGTTTTGAGGTATGCCGCCGCATCCGGGCGGGCAACGCCCAGATGGGCATCATTATGCTCACCGCCCGCACCCAGGAAATGGACAAGGTGAGCGGCCTGATGACCGGGGCGGACGACTATGTTACCAAGCCCTTCTCCCCCGCCGAGCTCACCGCCCGGGTGGACGCCTTGTTCCGTAGGGCCGGAGGCGTACCCGTACGGGACGCTGACGAGATTATCCAGGCCCCCTTTCTGCTGAACACCCGCAACCGCACGCTGGAGAAAAACGGCAAGCGGGTGAAGCTGACCCAAGTGGAATATTCCATTGTAAAGCTGTTCATGGAGAATCCGGGCAAGGCCCTGTCCCGGGAAGAAATCCTGGAAGCGGTATGGGGCACGGAATTCCTGGGGGAGCTGAAGATTGTGGACGTGAACATCCGCCGTCTGCGCATTAAATTAGAGGACGACCCGCAGA
>CAJULZ010000077.1:0-10943 GCA_910587205.1 uncultured Oscillospiraceae bacterium | reverse complement strand
ACCCGTCCTATGTAACCACCGTGTGGGGTTACGGCTATAAGTGGGACATATAACCACATCCGGCGGGTCGTCCTCCGCCGCGCAAGCGGCGCCGGCGCGGACGCGCCGCAAAGCGGAACCCTTGAAACCGGCGGGATTCATTCCCGGCGGTTTATGTAAAATCCGGGCTCCCTGCAAAAGCCGCGGCTTTTGTGGGGAATGACCCGCAGAACCCGTCCTATGTAACCACCGTGTGGGGTTACGGCTATAAGTGGGACATATAACCCCGCTCAGTAAGCGGCAAAAAGGGGGAATACGATGGAGCAGGAAAACCGCCGGAAACGGCGCAAGGCCATACCCGCTCAGCCGAAAAAAGAGCCCGTAGCCGATGAACTCCAGGCCGCTCCAAAGGAAAAGCCCCGCGGGAAGCTGCGCTGGCGCTGGCTGCTCAACACTCTGGCCGCCACCTTCGTGGTGGTTGCCCTGGCGGTGACCGCCTTCTCCCTGGCCATGTACAGTTATTACAGCTCCACCATCCTGGCCACCCTGGAGGGCAAGGCCCAGACCGCCGCGGGGATGTTCCGCAATTACACCGAAACCACTTACCTTTTTACCGCCCGGCAGTTTGTCAACCAGTTTGAGGAAAAAAGCACCATCGAACTTCAAATCCTCAACGCCGGTGGCCGGGTGCTCATGTCCTCCACCATGGACATTTCCGGCGCCAGCGTGGACAGTCCCGACGTGCGCACCGCTATCAGCGAAAAGCGGGTGGCCACTTCCATGGGTCCGGATGGAAACACCGGCGACCATGTGGTGTCTGCCTCCGCCCCTGTGGTATACAACGGCACCGTGGTGGGCGTGGTCCGCATGGTCACCTCCCTGCGCAAAGTGGAGACCCAGATGACCCGAATCATTGCCGTCACCTCCTCCGTAGGGGCCGTGATCCTGATTGTCATGGGGGTGAGCGCGTCCTTTTTCATCCGTTCCGTGCTGGACCCGGTCATCCGGGTCACTGAGACCGCCAAACGCATCGCCACGGGCAGCTACGGCGTGCAGATGGAAAAACGCTCCAACGACGAGATGGGTGAACTGGTGGATGCCATCAACGACATGTCCATGAAAATCGACCAGGCCGAGCGCACCCAGTCGGAGTTCATCTCCTCCGTCTCCCACGAGCTGCGTACCCCCCTCACCGCTATCAGCGGCTGGGCGGAAACGCTCTACAACGGCGAGGTGCGGGACGCCGCCGACGTGAAAAAGGGCATGGGCATTATCGTATCCGAGGCCCAGCGCCTTACCCGCATGGTGGAGGAGCTGCTGGAATTCTCCCGGATGGAGACGGGGCGGTTCAACCTGTCTGTAGAACCCATCGACATCCAGGCCGAACTGGAGGACGCGGTGTACACCTACCGGGAATTCTTCCGGCGTAAGGGGCTGGAGCTGGATTACACCGAGTGCGGCGGGGAGCTGCCCATCATCGACGGGGACCCAGAGCGGCTGCGCCAGGTGTTCTGCAACCTGCTGGACAATGCCGATAAACACGGCGGAACGGGCGGCCGGGTGGACGTCTCTGTTGTCCAAGAGGACGCAAGCGTGGTCATCCGCATCCGGGACTACGGCCCCGGCGTACCCGAGGACGAGCTGCCTTTCATCAAGTATAAATTCTATAAGGGCTCGTCCAAGGCCCGCGGCTCCGGCATCGGCTTGGCCGTATGCGAGGAGATCATCAACAGCCATAGCGGTTCGCTGGATATCGGCAACGCCCCTGGCGGCGGCTGTGTCGTTACCATCCGCCTGCCGCTCGGCGTTGAGAACGTATAACGAAGGAGACAAACCCATGTTAAAACAGGACTCCCACAACACCCCATTCAAAACCACTTGCGGCGGACAGGCCCTCCTGGAGGGTATCCTGATGCAGGGCCCGGCCAACCGTGCCATCGTCGTGCGCAAGCCCAGCGGCGAGCTGGATATCACCGAGGAACCCGTCAAGCCCCGCTCCGGTCTGGCCAAGCTGCCCTTTATCCGAGGAATTTTTATCTTCTGCGGCTCCATGGTCCACGGGATGAAGGCCCTGATGCACTCCGCCGAGGTATCTGACGACGGCTCCGGCGACGAGGAAGAACTCACCGGCCTGGACAAGTGGATCAGTGACCACTTTGAGGAGGACAAGGCCATGGGCATCATCGTCACCCTGGCTGCGGTGATCGGTGTCGCGTTCTCCATCGGCCTGTTCATCCTCCTGCCCACAGCCCTCACAGGGCTCATCGCGCTGGTGTGGAAGACCATGCCGCTGTGGGTCCGCTCCGTGATAGAAGGCGTGCTCAAGGTGGCAATTTTCATGATCTACCTGTATCTGTGCTCCAAAATGAAGGAAATCCACCGGGTATTCCAATACCATGGCGCGGAGCACAAGACCATCTACTGCTACGAAAACGGTCTGGAGCTGACGGTGGAAAATGTGCGCAAACAGCCCCGGCACCATCCCCGCTGCGGCACCAGCTTCCTGTTTGTGGTCATCGCGGTGTCCATCTTTCTGTCCATTGTCATTTTCACCCCCCTGGAAATTGAAAACACCTTCCTGCGCATGGCGCTGCACCTGCTGATGCTGCCTATCATCGTGGGCGTGACTTATGAATTCAACCGCTACGTGGGCGGCCATGACGGCCCTGTGTGCCGGGTTCTGCGGGCCCCGGGCATGTGGATGCAGAACTTCACCACCTTTGAGCCGGATGATTCTATGATCGAGGTGGGCATTGAGGCGCTCAAGCGGGTCTTGCCCGAGGAAAAGGGCGCGGACCGTTGGTAAACAAAGATTGAGCGGAGAGGGTGAGACCTATGCCCGCAACCTACAACGACCTATACCTGGACGCCCGCCGCGCGCTGAAGGCGGCGGGCGTAGAGCAGGCCCAGCTGGAGGCCCGGGAACTGCTGTGCCGCGCCTCCGGCAAGACCAGGGAGGATCTCCTTCGGGATCTGCCCCTGTACGCGCCGGACGGGGTCACGGCCCGTTTTCAGGGCTTGATGGCCCGCCGGATGGCCGGGGAACCGGTGGCCTACCTCATCGGGGAATGGGAGTTCTACGGCCTGACGCTGGACGTCTGCCGGGACGTGCTCATCCCCCGCCCCGACACGGAAACCCTGGTGGAGCGGGGCATCTTATTCCTCCGAGACCTGCCGGAGGGCGCTCGGGTGCTGGACCTGTGCGCCGGGAGCGGCTGCGTGGGGCTGGCCATCGCGGACAACTGCCCCGGCGCACACGTAATCCTGGCGGAGTGGTCGGACGACGCTCTCCGGATATGCCGGCAGAATATCCTGCGCTGCGCTCTGTCCCAACAGGCAAGCGCCGCCCAGGTGGACGCCCTGGAACCTCCGCCCCGTCTGTTGCGGGACTTTGACCTGATCCTTTGCAACCCCCCTTATATCCCTACCCTGGAGGTGGCCCACCTGGACCCCTCCGTCCGGGATTACGAACCCCGTTTGGCCTTGGACGGCGGAGAGGACGGGCTGAAGTTCTACCGCGCCGTGGCAAAAAAGTGGAAATGCGCCTTGGCTCCCGGCGGGAAGCTGATTTTCGAGGTGGGCTACAACCAGGCCCCTGCGGTGAAGCGCATCCTGGGGCAAAACGGCTATCAGGATATCCGGACCACCATGGACCCAGGGATGCACTGGAGAGTTGTGGAAGGAAGCGCTGAAAGACGGGCAGCGAGTGAGCTTGGCGCATAGCGAGGCCGAGTGCAGCGGTTCCAGACCAGGCGAGGCGGAGCGAAAGCAAACGAGCGCCTTGGCCGCATCGCAGCGTGACAACAGGAAGCGTGAAACAAGCGGAACAAAAAAGGATTTGCCATGAAAAAGAAGCTCGTTTTGATTGCGGCGGGCGTTCTGCTGCTGGCCTGTCTGATCCCCTCCCCTTTTATCTGAACGATGGGGGGACGGTGGAGTACCGGGCCCTGCTGTACTCAGTGTCCAAGGTCCACCGGCTGAACGGCGAGGGGGCGGAAACGCCCTATCAGGAGGGCACTATTGTCAAGCTGCTGGGCGTGGAGCTGTATAACGACGTGAAGTGAGGAGAACGGAGAGAGCAGAATGAAAAAGGTAAAAATCACGGTGATGAAAACAGCCTCTTACCCGGATCTGATCGAACGATATGAAAATCCCATCGAGCACACCTGCGATATGCGGGTGGGCCAGGTGTTTATCGCCAACGGCTGGGAGCGGCCGGAGGGCTTCTGCACCAGCGCCTGGGACAGCATGTCCGCCTTTGTGATGACGCTGGCCCACGGCGGCGGGAACTTTTACAACGGCTGGATGAAGGACGAGAAATCCGCCATGATTTCCTGCAACGACGGGTTCCGCCCCGTCAGCTTCCTGCTGGAGGCGCTGGATGACGACGCGGAATGAAAAACCGCATTAAAAGTCCGTTTTATTGGACATAGAAAAGCGTATGCTATGGGATAGCAAGAGGCCGGCAGTCCCCAAACACGCCGGCGGGAAAGGATGATCGTACATGGCCGAGAAAAAAAAGCAGGTCGAGCCGGCGGCGCCGGCGGCGGACAAAAAGAAAGCGCTGGATACCGCCATCGCCCAAATCGAAAAGGACTACGGCAAGGGCTCCATCATGCGCCTGGGGGAGAATTCCCACATTGTGGTAGAGGCCATCCCCACCGGGTCCCTGTCTTTGGACATCGCCCTGGGCATTGGCGGCGTGCCCAAGGGCCGCATCATTGAGATCTACGGGCCCGAATCCTCCGGCAAAACCACCCTGGCCCTGCACATTGTAGCCGAGGCCCAAAAGCTGGGCGGCGAGGTGGCCTTCATCGACGCCGAGCACGCCTTGGATCCCACGTACGCCCGGGCCCTGGGGGTGGACATCGACTCCATGCTCATCTCCCAGCCGGATACCGGAGAGCAAGGCCTGGAAATCTGTGAGGCCCTGGTGCGTTCCGGGGCCATCGACGTGGTGGTGGTGGACTCGGTGGCGGCCCTTACCCCCCGGGCCGAGATTGAGGGCGACATGGGCGACAGCCACGTTGGCCTGCTGGCCCGCCTGATGAGCCAGGCCCTGCGCAAGCTGGCCGGGTCCATCGCCAAAACCAACTGTATCGTTATCTTTATCAACCAGCTCCGGGAAAAGGTGGGCGTGGTGTACGGCAACCCGGAGGTGACTACCGGTGGCCGGGCGCTGAAGTTCTACGCCTCCGTGCGCATGGAAGTGCGCCGTATCGAGGCCATCAAGAACGGCTCCGAGATCATCGGCAACCGCACCCGGGCGAAGATTGTGAAAAATAAGGTTGCCCCCCCCTTCCGGGAGGCCGAGTTTGAAATCATGTACGGCGAGGGCATCTCCAAAATGGGCGAACTGGTGGATCTGGCCGTCAAGCTGGACATTGTGCAGAAATCCGGCTCCTGGTTCTCCATGGGGGACACCCGGCTGGGCCAGGGCAAGGACACGGTAAAAAAATATTTTGCCGAAAACCCCGAAATCGCCGCCCAGGTGGAGGCCGACGTGCGGGCCAACTCCTACAAGCTGATGAGCCGCCAGTCCCAGGCGGCCGCCAAGGCGGCGGGCCGGGCGGTGGACGTGGATGCCGAGGACTTTGAGGGCTGACGGAATGGTGACGGTGGAACGGCTGACCCGGGATCGGATCGGGGACGTGCTGGACTTCGAGCAAGAGCTGCGCCGTCAGGAGCCGGACACCTTTTTCATGGACGCCGGGGAGGGTTACCGGGCTCTGCTGGAGCGGAGCTTTGAGGATGACCGCTTTTCCGGTGCGGTGTCTCTGCTGGCCTATCGGGATGGCCGGGTGGTGGGGCGGATCGACGCCGTGATCCTCGCTACCCGGAGCGATGCCAGCTGCACCTGCGCCTATCTGGACTGGATCTGCGTTTTGAAGGAGGAACGCCACCGGCAGACGGCCCAGCGGCTGCTGGCGGAGCTGCGGCGGGAGCTGAAGGCCCGGGGCGCGGACACCCTCATCGCCATCATGGCCCATAATCCGGACGCGCTCCGGTTTTACAGGGCGGTGGAAAACGCCTCCATCCATGATGAGGCGGTGTGGATGGAGCTGTCATGAAAATCGAAAAGTTAGAACCCTCCAAGCACAGGCAGGGGCGCTGGCTGGTCTGGCTGGAGGACGCCTCCCTGATCCGGGTGGGCGAGGGCGACGTGGTATCCCTGGGCCTCTACGCGGGCATGGAGCTCACGGACTCGGATGCCGCAGCCCTTACCGCCGCCGGGGAGCGCTCCAAGCTCATGGAACGGGCGGTGGGGCTGCTGGCCCTGCGGCCCATGTCCCGGAAAGAGCTGCTGGATAAGCTGTGCGCCCCGCCCCGGCCCAAGCGCGGAAAATACCCCTATGAACGGCTGGACGAGGAAGATCTTCCCAGCCGGGAGCTTTTAGAAGCCCAACGGGATGCCGTCCGGGAGCAGGCGGAGGCGGTGGTCGGCCGCCTCGCCGTCCTGGGTCTGCTCAACGACGGGGAGTACGCCTCCACCGTGGCGCGTCACTACGCCGCCAAGGGATACGGCCCCCGGAAGATCCGGGACGAGCTGTACCGCCGGGGGATTCCCCGGGAGCTGTGGGAGGATGCCTTGGACGGCCTGGAGCCCGACGAAAGCCGGCTCGACAAGCTGGCCCGGCAAAAGCTCCGGGGGGCAGAACCCACCCGGGAAAATTTAAAAAAAGTGTCCGACTACCTGGCCCGCCGGGGATATGGCTGGGAGGAGATCTCCGCCGCTCTGGACCGCATCCGCAGGGATTGGCCGGATGGGGACTAATCCCCGCCCTCCAGCACGGCCAGCATAAGCTGCCCGCCCAGCTGGAACCCATCCCGGAACGCCCATTCCCGGCCCTCGTTGAGTTCCGCGCGGATATAGTCCCCCAGCTCGTCCGCAAAGGGCCCGCCCATTTCCAGGCGCACCCGCGCCACCAGGCAGCTCAGCGTAGCGCCCTCATCGTCCAGCGGGCACGGGCCGCAGCCATGGAGCGGTTCGCCGTGGTAGATGGCAGAAATGTAGTTGTACATGGAAATTCCCCTTTCTAAGAGTAAGTTTTAAAAAGCAGCCTGTGGCCTGGCTGTAGGCTTCGATTGTACCGGGTCATCTCCCATCTGTCAAAATAAGGGGGCTTATCAGTTGAACAGTTATCAAGTGGCTTTTCTCTCCCTGGGCTGCGCCAAAAATCTGGTGAATACCGAACAGATGATGGCCCTGTGCCGGGACGCGGGCCACCGGGTCACAGGCGACCCGGACGGCGCGGACGTGGCGGTACTGAACACCTGCGGCTTCATCGAGTCGGCTAAAAGCGAGGCCATCGACAGCATCCTGGAGCTGGCGGAGCTGAAGAAGGCGGGGCGGCTGAAAAAGCTGCTGGTGGCGGGCTGCCTCAGCCAGCGCTATCCCGACGAAATCCGCGACGAACTGCCTGAGGTAGACGGCCTGCTGGGCACCGGCAGCTACACCGATGTTGTGTCCGCCGTGGAACAGCTCATGGCCGGGCGGAGGCCGGAGCGCTTTGGCGACATCCACCACACCGTGGAGGACGGCGCACGCTGGGTGACTACCCCACCCTATACCGCCTACCTGAAAATCGCCGAAGGTTGCTCAAATGGGTGCGCCTTCTGCGTCATTCCCAGGCTCCGAGGCCGCTATCGCAGCCGCCCTATGGCCTCCCTGTTGGCGGAAGCCAACGGGCTGGCCGAGCGGGGGGTGAAGGAGCTCATCGTCATCGCCCAGGATATCACCCGGTACGGACTGGACCTGGGGGACGGGACCACGCTGGAAAAGCTCCTGGAGGAATTATGTAAACTGGATTTCCACTGGATCAGACTCCACTATCTCTACCCCGAGGCGGTGACGGACGGGCTCATCCAGGTCATCGCCCGGGAACAGAAAATCGTCCACTACCTGGACATACCCATCCAGCACGCCAACGATGGCATTTTGAAGGCCATGCGCCGCCGCAGCACTAAAGCGGAAATTGAGACGCTGTTCGCCAAACTCCGCGCCGCCATCCCCGACGTGGTGATCCGCACCTCCCTGATCTGCGGCCTCCCCGGCGAGGGGGAGGCGGAATTCGAGGAACTTTGCGCTTTCCTGCGGGAGCAGAAGATCCAGCGGGCGGGAGTGTTTCAATTTTCCCCGGAGGAGGGCACCCTGGCCGCCGCCATGGAAAACCAGGTGGACGGGGACATCGCCGCCCGCCGGGTGGAGCTGGCGGTAGACCTCCAGTCTCGGATTATGGATGAATACAATGAACAGCGGCTGGGTTCCTGCATGGAGGTGCTGTGCGAGGGCTTTGATACGGACGCAGGCTGTTACGTGGGCCGCACCTATGCCGATTCAATAGATATCGACGGCCGGGTGCTGTTCACGGCAGCGGAGCTGGTGCCCGCCGGGGAATTTGTCTGGGTTCGCATCACCGGCATGTCCGACGGCGACCTCATGGGCGAGATTGAGGAGGTGTCAGAATGGCGGGAATAGCAGGAACTGCGGCGGTCCTGGCCGGAAAGATATCCGTGCTGGGGATGACCTTGCTGGGCGCGGCGGCGGGGGCCGCAATTGGGGCGCTCTGGTGGCTGTGGACCAATCGGAAAGGACGGAAATAGAAGGCCTATGAATACTGCAAATAAACTGACCATGCTGCGGGTGGTGCTGATTCCCGTCTACATGGTGCTGTGGCACCTGGATTTTTCGTGGAACCATTATGCGGCGCTGGCCGTTTTTGTGATCGCCAGCCTCACCGACCTGCTGGACGGCTACATCGCCCGGCACTATAACCAGGTCACCGACTTCGGCAAGTTTATGGACCCCTTGGCGGACAAGGTGCTGGTGCTCACGTCCATGATCTATTTCTGCGCTATGGGCCGGGTTCCGGCGTGGGCGCTGGTCATTGTCATGGCCCGGGAGTTCGCCGTATCCGGCCTGCGTCTGGTGGCAGTGGACAATGGCCGGGTCATCGCCGCCGGGTGGTCGGGCAAGGTGAAAACCGCCTCCACCATGGTGTGCCTGTGCCTCATGCACCTGTGGGAGAGCCGGCCGGAAGGGCTGTACTCCGCGCCGGACTATTTTAAATACCTGGACTGGGTCTGCGTGGCCGTCATTGCCGCTACCACCCTGTATTCCGGCATCGAATACTTCGTGCTCAACCGGGACGTGCTGAACTGGAAAAAATGACCGCCGGCGCAGGGGTCCTGCCCCGCGCCGCGACAGGGAAGCGGCCAGGCGCATAGACGCCTGGCCGCTTCCCTGTCATTGATGCCGCCGATGGACCCTGGGCCCGCCGTCCCAGATTTTATATCCTGTATTTTGCAAGATATTGCTTTGCCGCCCTACTGCCGGGCGTTCCGCCCAAACACCTCAATCTGGGTCAGCGCCGGGAAGGGGGACGGGTCGTCAGCTTTGATAAGCTGGCCCACTTTCAGCCACGTGATGCCTTTGCGCCGGAGGGGGAACGCCTGGGGCTCCACCCGCCTATCCAGCTCCACTACCTCCAACGTGCCGTCGGAACAGCTCACCGTCCCCTGCACCCACCAGCTGTCGTGGGGAAAATCCGCCCGGGTGGTGAGCCGCAGCTCCTCCACATCCACCGGATGGCCGAATTCCACGGTAATCTCCGCGTCCGCCCGCTGGTCAATGCCCCAGGACTGGAAGGGCCAAGGATAGTGGCAGGTGTTGGCCACCACGCCGTCAATGACATTCCGGGCGGCGAACAGGGGCGCGACCGGTCCCTTGGTCTCCGCGTTGGCGTGGACATGGGGATAGCATCCCTCCGCGCCCTGCCAATCCATCACATTTTTCGCCACATTTCGGAAGTTTTCATTTTCCTCCGGCCGGGCCCTGCGCATAGTAATATAGTGCTGCACACCATAAAAGCTCCCAGGGCAGTACGACATCCGATCCGACTTCATGTGCTCATTGCGCTCAAAGGGAATGGGGTATTCCACCCGCCCCTCGGTGAGGTACACATATGCCTCGTCCATGGCCCCGTCCACCCGGATCACATAGTATCCAGGCACCTCATCCGTGGAAAAAACCAGCTTATCCCCCGGCACGTACTCCCCCTGGTGGACCAGCCAGATCTCATTTTCACCGTCCACCCGGCACAGGGCTTCACCCTGCCCGTTTTCCACAGAAATCTCCAATTTTGCCACAGTTTTCCCTCCTTTTCATGCCAAAAAGCCTTGATACCCTGGGATATCAAGGCTTTCGGCGTTATCCGTTACAGCAGGCTTTTCACGTAGTCCGCGATGGCCTGGTCCTTGCACCCGGCAAAGAACAGTTCCTGGAACTGCTCCCCGGCCACCGCGCCTTTGACCAGCTCCTGATCCAGATCCTTCAGGCCGTCCACCAAGGGACGGAAGGTCTTGGCGCGGACCTCGTCCAGAATGCGCTTGTTGCGCATCTCCGGCTCTACCCGCTCCGGGGGGTAGCCCTGGCCGTGGCCGAAGCCGAACAGCTTTTCAAAGACATACTCCAGGTTCAGCTCACCGCCCCAGCCAAAGCCCTTGGCAAAGGGCATGGCGATGGCGTTGCCGTCGTTCACATGTGCGAAGGTGTAGGCGTCCACCGGGTCCTCCACGTGGCCGCAGATGACGCCGGGGAAGCTGTTCATCGCCAGCATGGCCCCCTCGCCGGTGCCGCAGCCTGTGACGACGAAATCCGCCGCGCCGCTGTTCAGCAGCAACGCCCCCAGGATGCCGCACTGGACATAAGTGAGTTGGGCCGCGTCGTCCGCGGCGTACATGCCGTAGTTGTCCACGGTGTGGCCCATGGGCTCCACCACTTTTTTCAGCGCCGCCAGAATGACGCCGTTCTTGGCCGCCTGACTGTTTTCATTGATGAGTGCGATTTTCATAACTTGACCCTTCCAATCATTTGGATTGTCCGCAAATGGCCGCTCAATCCCCCGAGGGCTGCTTGCCGATGTAGGCGAGGATGCCGCCGTCCACGTAGAGGATGTGGCCGT
>CAJULZ010000076.1 GCA_910587205.1 uncultured Oscillospiraceae bacterium | reverse complement strand
TTTTCCCTATCCCAGGCAAGCCCTTTTCATGATTATTTAGTTGCCAACTTAATAAGTTCCTGGCACAGCTCCTCCAGCTCCGGCATCTCGGCGATGCAGATGCCGCGGCCGTTGTTCCAGAAATTCACGAAGGATGTGTTCATGCTGTGTCCGCAGCTTGATGGAGGATCTCGACCAGCGGACCGGCCGGTTGCATCCTGCCTCACCCCGCATTTTTAGCTTTTCCAGATAGTCCTCATCATGCAATAAATCGAACCGGGCCAAGTGCCGGAGCAACGCCAACTGATTACAGCACAAATTTGTTTCGTGCAATTATAGCAAACCCTGCCAGTACAGGACCTCAGTATATCACGGATGGTTTTCAAATAAAAAGCTGTATTTCAGCCTGAAACGAGGTCAAAATGTAGCTTTCAACCTGGGCAATGTGACAAAATCGCTTTTTTTGAAAGCGTTGTGGTACAACAAGGTTGAGGTACAGGATTGGATTCTATGCATGATATGCCAAGGCAAAGTCCTTTGTGGGCACGGAACGATCAGGCGGTCACCCGCGCATTTTCTTCAGACCGCGGAAGAAACGCCCGTTCATCATCTCCACCAGCCCGTCCATGACGGCAGGGGTCATTGCCCCTCCAGACAGCATGGCCAGCTGCCGCAAAGGCATATCCTCCAGCATGGCGTCGATGATCTTGCTGAACTCCTCCATCCCTTCTCCGCCGCCCATAGTCTTGGCCATGTTGGCCTTGACCTGCTTGACGAAGAACCGTCCTACAAAGCTGGTTTGAACCTCGCCCAGAGTGGAGTTGGTGGTGAAGGGGCGCAGGCTCCGCTCCGGGGGCACCGGGTGGCCCAGCACAATCTCAAACTGCTCCTTGGATACGGGCCATTGGCTGGCCGGATCGCAGTAGGCGGGGATTTTTTCATTCAGCACCGTGTTGGGGGCCATCCCCCGGACTTTTACCGCCTGCATCAGCCGGATGTCCCGGCTGGAGGAGCCGGCTTCCACCATGTATGTCCCACTGTCCACCCGCCAATCCTTGGCCTGGACGTCATAATAGGCGAAGGCGCGGCCACCCAGGGTCAGCTCCACCGTCCTGCTCTCACCGGGAGCCAGCTCTACCTTGGAATACGCCCGCAGCTCCCGCACCGGGCGGAACATCCCACCGGCAGGCGGGGCCACATAGAGCTGAACCACCTCTTTCCCAGCCCGCGCGCCGGTGTTCTTCACCGTGACCTGAACCGTCAGGCTGCCGCCCTCGTCCAGCTCCTGGGCGGACAGGGTCAGGTTCGTATACTCGAACTCGGTGTAGCTCAGGCCGTGGCCGAAGGGATAGGCCACCTCTTTGCGGGCCTTGTCATAATAGCGGTAGCCCACGTAGACGCTCTCCCGGTACTCCACGTTGCCGCCGTTCCCAAAAAATCCATGGCAGGGGGTGCCCTCCAGCGCCAGCGGCCAGGTTTCCGCCAGCTTGCCGCAGGGGTTCGCCTTGCCCAGCAGCAGATCCGCCACAGCGCTGCCGCTGTTCTGTCCGCCCAGGTACATCAGCAGAATGCTGTCCACCTGCTCCCGCCAGGGCAGCAGCACCGCCCCGCCGGTGCTGAGCACCGCCACGATGGGGGTACCCGTCTTGACCAGTGCCCCCATCAGCCGGCTCTGGTTCTCCGGCAGATCCATGTGAACGCGGTCAAAGCCCTCACTCTCAAAGCTGTCCGGCAGGCCCAGCATCACCACTGCCACATCCGCGCCCCGGGCGGTCTGCGCTGCCTGGGCGATCAGCGCCTCGTCTACGCCGCCATCGGCCTCGAAGCCGTGGGCGTAGGTGTACTTGACCCCTCTTGCGTCCAGCGCGCCACACAGGCTGGTGAGCTGGGTGGGGTTGATCTTGCTGGAGCCAGCCCCCTGGTACCTGGGGTGGCGGGCGAAGTCCCCGATAACCGCCAGCTTTGTGCCCTCTTTCAAGGGAAGGGCCGAGCCCCGGCGCAGCAGTACCGCGCTCTCCCGGGCGGCCCGTCCGGCCAGCTCGTGGTGGGCCGCCTGATTGTAGGTCGTTTTGGTGTTTTGCGCCACCCGCAGGGCCAGCTCTACCATCCGGGCGGCGCAGGCATCCACCAGCGTTTCGTCCAGCCGGCCCTCCCGGACGGCTTGGACGATTTTGTCGTCGTTCCCATCGCAAGGCCCTGGCATCTCCAAGTCCAGTCCTGCCTTGATGGCCTCCACCCGGTCGTTCATGGCCCCCCAGTCGGTCATGATGGCCCCCTGGAAGCCCCATTCGCCCCGGGGCACATCGGTCATCAGCTCCTTGTGGTCGGAGGCGTAGACGCTATTGATCTTGTTGTAGGAGCACATCAGCGTCCAGGGCTGGGCCTCCTTTACAGCCTTTTCGAAGCCCGCCAGGTAGATTTCCCGCAGGGCCCGCTGGTCTACCACCGAGTTGGAACTGACCCGGGCCTTCTCTTGGTTGTTGGCCAGGTAGTGCTTCATGCAGGCACCCACATTCTGGCCCTGGATGCCCTCGATGAGCCCCGCGGCGCTCTCGCCCGTGACCAGCGGATCCTCGGAGAAATACTCAAAATTCCGCCCGCACAGGGGGCTGCGCTTGATGTTGGCGGCGGGGCCCAGGATGATTCCTACCTCCTCCGCCCGGCACTCCTCGCCCATGGCCGTACCGACTTCCCGCAGCAGTGCCCGGTCGAAGCTGCACGCCGTGGCGGCGGCGGGCGGGAAGCAGGTGGCGGGCACCGAGGCGTTCAACCCCAGGTGGTCCGCCGCCCCCGCCTGCTTGCGCAGGCCGTGGGGGCCGTCGGTGAGCATGAAGGAGCGCACCCCCAGCCGTTCCACCGCCTTGCTCTCCCAGAAGTTTTTCCCGGAGCACAGGGACGCTTTCTCCTCCAGCGTCATTTGGGCCACCAGTTCCCGCGCCTGTTTTTGAACTTCCTGCATCATGCGATTCCACTCCTTTTCGTATTTTGATTGATGGTACCATAATAGCAGATTGGGGCGCAAATGGATTGCAGATTCGTTCAGCTCATTACAAAATGCGGGGCTATTTATACCTGGCTGCTCCGGCGGTAGGCCATGGGTGTCTCCCCGGTGACCTGCTTGAACACGGTCTGGAAATGGCTCTGGGAGGAGAAATCCAACAGCGCCGCGATATCCCCCAGTTCTTGGTCGGTGAACCGCAGCAGGTGCTTGGCTTCCGCCACTTTCTCCTGCTGGACGTACCGGGTGAGGGAAATTCCGGTTTCCTGCTTGAATCGGGTGCACAGGTAGGCCCGGGTGTACCCCAGTTCCCTGGCCATCTGTTCCGCCCGGATGGTAGTGAAGATGTTCTGGGAGACATACTGGGCGCACAGGCGGAAAAACCGGTCCTGTCCCGCCTGGGGCCCCCGAAGCCGCTCCACCCGCTGGGCGTAGGCGATCATCATCTCCTGGATGAGCCGCTCGATGGCGGCGGGGTCGGTCATAAGCTCCAGCTTCTGGATGTACAGGTCGGAGGCCAGGAAAGCGTCCTGGGGATCCAGCCCACCCCGGATGGCCGCACGGGAGGCCAGCGCAGCGGTGCAGATGCCCATGTTCCGCACCTGCCGAAGGCTGTCCTGGGCCATGCGGCCCGCCGCCACCCGGGGCGGGGCGGAGAACAGCTCCCGCAAAGTCTCCGGCCTGCCGTCCTCAATGTAGGAGGTGACCAACTGCTCCCAGGCATAGCTCTGCCGCACCAGCTGATGGGCGTCGGCGTCATCGGTGCTCTCCAGACGCTGCCGGGCATGGCTGGCGTGTACAGACTGTTGACTGTCCTCGGGGCGGATATCCAACCATACCTGTTCCACTGGGAAGGGCTGGCCCCGCAGGGCTGTGACCAAGGAGGACAACAGCCACGCCATGCGGTGGGCGCTGATGACCGGGGCACTGCGTAACGCCTGGGTATAGCCTTCCCGCTCCTCGGCTGGAACTGCCAGCAGGGCAAGCAGCTCGTCCAGTTCCCGTCCGTCGCCCCGCAGCGCCCGGGTGGGGCCGAGGATCACCCACAGCCCCGGCTCCACCGCCAGGAAGCCATAAAATTGATAGGCGGGAGTGGTGATGATCCCCGCCTCCGCCTCACATTCCAATATTTTGGGGATATATGGTCCTGCCGGATCGGGGTGCAGGGGGTAGACAGAGTAGAAGTAGAGCGGTTCCCCGCCCCGATACAGCCGGATGCCGGTAGAGTATGCCTTGGCAAGACTGTGGCACCATGTGGTCAGGGTCTCTAAATCCACGGGATCACCGTCCTTTCTGTAATATATGTATCATTTTTATAATACATTGTCAATCTGCTGTGATAAGATGATGGTATCCAATTTGATTTTGGGAGGTTTTCACATGGGGAGAAAGTATGACGCGGCGTTGTTGGAGTCCCTTCGCAAAGGGGTACAGAGGGTGGAAAAGGACGGCGTACCCATCCTGGTCAAACCCATCCCGGAAGGGGGGGCGGACGGGGATATGGATCCCCGTCTGGCCAAGTCCATGCGTTTGATGCCGTTGCTGAGCCGTTTTATGCCCAAGCCCAAGGCCAACGCCACGGTGGCGGAGCAGATTGCCATGC
The DNA here is from genome assembly GCA_910587205.1 of uncultured Oscillospiraceae bacterium. Classification (GTDB taxonomy): domain Bacteria; phylum Bacillota; class Clostridia; order Oscillospirales; family Oscillospiraceae; genus Enterenecus. The sequence goes on along the minus strand of CAJULZ010000076.1, from coordinate 9,496 downwards.
CCCGGAAAATGTTCGGGGAATACAAGGGAGATTACGTGGTGACGGAAGGGGTAGGCACCCGGCGCGTCACCGTAGAGAGCGCCGACGGCTATCAGGTGCCGGTACGCATCTACAAACGCACCAACGCCGGACAGGGGCTGCCCATGCTGGTCTACTATCACGGCGGCGGGTTTTTCGGCGGCGGCCCGGATATCGTGGAGCAGATGTGCAAGGTGCTGGTACGGGAGCTGGATTGTGTGGTGCTCAACGTGGACTACCGCCTGTGCCCGGAACACCACTATCCCCAGCCGCTGGACGACTGCTGGGCCGCTACCCGTTGGGCATTCGGCCACGCGGAGGAGCTGGGCGCGGCGAAGAAAAAGCTGGCGGTGTCCGGCGATTCCGCCGGGGGCAACCTGGCGGCGGCGGTCACCCTCCGGGACCGGGAGGAAGGGACCGGCATGGTGGGGCTGCAAGCCCTCATCTACCCAGCGGTGAACATCGCCGGAACCCACACGGAATTCTATCACGGGGTCGATCCGGCCAAGTATCACAAGAGCAAGCGCCATGGAAAGATGATCGACGCCATGTTCCGCATGATGGGAATGCTGGTCAGCGGCGGTGGTGGGAATATGCTGGACAACGTGTACTTACAGGGACACGAAAAGCCGGAGCACATCTACGCTTCGCCTATCCTGGACGATTTCCATGACCTGCCGCCCACGCTGCTGGCCTTTGGCGAACACGACTTTCTGGTTTTCGAGGACTTCGCCTACGCTCGCCACGCGGTCAGGGCGGGGGGCAGGCTGAAAACCATTGTTTACCGGGGGCTGGGCCACGGCTTTGCCGACCAGATCGGCGTTATGCCCCAGGGCGAAGACCTGATGGCGGAGATCGCCGCCATGATGCGGGAGGTGCTGTGATGAACTACGTCGATCCGTTGCCCTCCAAGCGGGTGCTGCTGACAGCGGCGGCGGTTTTGCTGGTCATGCTGGCGGTGGGCAGCTTTGCGGATTACCCCATCTCCCTGGCCCTGTATAACCCGGACAATACGCCGGGGCGGCTGCTGGCGGGGTTCGGGGAGTATCCGGCGGCGCTGGGATTTGCCGCCGCCGGGGCCATGCTGCTGTCCGCCCGGAGCCGGGAGAAGCGGCTGCTGAGGGTGCTGCAGACGATTGCCGGGTGCTGGTTCATCCTCTCCGGCGGGGCCATGGCTGCGGTGCTGCCCACTGGGTATTTGGATATCCCTGTCTGGCTGGCGGCGCTCATCGGCGTGGGCTGCACGGGCCTGACGGTCTGGGAGGTGGTGTCCCTGTGCCGGGACGCGGACCGCGGGATTGTACTCCGCGTGGCGGCTGTCTTTCTGCTGGTGATTTTCGCGGATATCCTGGTGGTCAACTTCATCAAAATCCCATGGGGCAGGGCCAGGATGCGGCTGGTAGCCAGTGACGCCCGGGCGTACTTCATGCCCTGGTGGCAGCCGGGTACCGAACTGCGGGACGCGCTGACCGCCGCAGGCGTGCCAAAAGAGGAGTTTAAGAGCTTCCCCTCCGGGCACTCCGCCAATTCGTCCAGCCTGATGCTGCTGTCGCTGCTGCCGGTACTTCGGCCCCAGTGGAAGCACCGGCAGGCCGTCCTCTTTTGCGTTGGATTTGGCTGGGCGCTGGCGGTGGCGGTTTCCCGCATCGTAATGGGGGCGCATTACCTGTCGGATACGGCTGTAGGTTTTGCTGTGGGCGTGACAGCGCTGGTGATAATTTGCCGCCTGCTGTTCCCGGTGAGCAGAGTGACAAGAACACCTTCAATGAAAAACGTTTAGGCCGGTTATTCAGAAAAGCACTTACGTAGCGTGCCTTTGCTCCGAACAATTTACGTGCCGCATCTTTTTCTGCTGGACTGCCCTAAATACCTCATCAGAAATGATGGCTTGATGGGGATCAGAGTAGAGATACCGATCCATAAAGCCATCATTTTTGATTTTAGCGCTGCCCACGCTGATCGTTTTCTGGAGCAGCACCCGACCCGTGTATTTTTCATTGGACAACAGTTTGTTTAGGGCTTCTCTGCTCCACCTGGGCTTACCTGTGGGGGAGGGAATACTTCGCTCCTCCAGCCCAGTAGCAATCTTGCCCAAACTGTCGCCGCTGAGGTAGTGTTCGAAGATCCAGCAAACAGTGGCAGCCTCATCAGGGTTAATGACCAACTCACCGTCCGGGTCAGTGTCATATCCATAGCACTTGCGCTGGGCCATCTTGGAGGTGCCATCCTGGAAACCTTTGCGTAAACCAGTCCGAATGGCCTTGCTTTTTTCAATTGCGTTCATAAAAATCTGTCCTTTCACAAAATGAAAGCCACAGTGACGAAAATCACTGTGGCTTCAATAATTTGAAAACTTATTGGAGAAAAATTGACAGGCCGCCTATCTTGGCGGCCTGTCAACCCATCATGGTACGCCCGAAGGGACTCGAACCCCCAACATTCAGAACCGGAATCTGACGCTCTATCCAATTGAACTACGGGCGCATTTCTCACGACGTTTGATAGTATAGCAGAAATTCCCGCTTTTGTAAAGTAGAATTGTGAGAAATTTTTCAGAAGAAATTTTCCGCCCCAAGGTCTCACCCCATCGGCGCTTGGCAGGCGGCGTCGTACATTCCCTGCAAAGCCTTCCCCCGGCCCTGGGCAAACGCCTCCCGGATGCGCTCCACTGTCGCCGCATCCCGCAGCCGCGCGGTAAGCAGCGGCGAAAACCGCTTCCCCTCCAACCCAATGGCGGCTTTCACCGCATCCTCAAAGCTTTCCCCCGTCCCGTCGTATCGGCGGTCCGCGTTTGTTGCGGCTTCCAGCCAGTCCATCAACCCGATCACATCCACTATCTGCCGGGCCGGGCATTCCAGCCGCCGATATGCGTCCGGATAGCCCCGAGAACCGTCGTACCAAGCATGGTGGCCCAGCGCCGCGGGGGCATAACGGCTTGTAGACGGCCGGGGAGACAGCAGCGCCTCCCCCGCCACAACGTGCAGCCGCGCCATCTCCTCCTCCTCCTCAAACCACTGCCGGGCCGTTCGAGAATAGAGTTCAATCACACTGATCTTGCCCACATCGTGGAATATCCCACACCCTATGGCATAATCCTCCACCACCCGGCGCTTCTCCCCCGGGTCGCGGACAGCGCGGATAAAATCAATGTCGTCAAAAAATTCAGGGTCCTCCCCCAAGATCACGCCGCAGAATTCCTTAGCCGCCTCCCCCACAGCCTGGGAGTGGAAATAGACCTCCGTGGCAAACCGAAGCAGCAGCTTTTGTAGGAATTCCCCATAGGGGATACCCCCCTCCGTCTCTACAAAGGTATAGGCCAGCTGCCGCAGGCAGAGGAACAGCTTCCCCTCCCCCGGATCCCACGGGCTGGCGTCCATATAATCCAGCGTCCGCCGGTAGAGCCGCTGCAAATACTCCCTCCGCGGCGGCACAAGCTCCGGGTACTGCTGCAGGTACTGGCTGTAAAAGGCGGGCAGCGAGCCCATGGCGTACATCCCATCGGGGCTGTAATCCTCCGGGTCGGCGGCGTCCAGCAGCTCCTCCAGCTGTCCAAGCAGCTGATCCAGGCCACTGATGCCGCAATAGTACTCAATGGCATAATAAGAAAACATGGTCTTGGCGGGAGGCTGCTTCCCCTGCTCCTCCGCCTCACGGATCTGCCGATGATGGACGATATATACCGATTCCATGATATCGGCCATATCCTGGGCCGTCATCACCCGCTCCTTACTGTAAGAAATGCTGGAGGCCATATTCTGGTGCGTCAGGTAAATAAACCGCTCCCAAGGCAGCCCGGGTTCCAGTTCCTGATACCCCTTGTCCTGGAGGATCTGGAGGGTGCTTTTCACCCGCCGGATCTTCTCATGGGGGGCCTTGAACTGCCCCAGGGAGATGTTCGCCCGGGAACGCACAATGTACCCGCGGGTCTCCGTATCCTTAATTACGTCGAAAAATTTCAGGTATGCCGCCGCCTCGGTGAAGCACAGCCGCATCCGGTTAATGAACTTCTCCACATCCACCAATTCCAGGCCAACCAGCTTGCTGCTCATATTGTTGCGGCCCATACCCAGCCAATACAGTTCTCGGATCATGGCGGCCCTGTCGTTTTTCTGCCGGGCCACGCTGAGCAGGGCTTGCCGGATCTGGCAGAACAGGCCCACATCCAATTCCGTCCGGCCGTTGAACAGCTTTAAAGAGAATTCCTCCAGTTCTCCCAGCTCTCCATCCCCCGCGTCAAACAGGTTGTCCAGCATGGGGAACAGCTCCCCGCGCAGAAGTTCCATATTCCGCCGGGTCAGTTGGGCCGCCCGGGCCTCGTTCTCCCGTATCTGCGCGGCATACTCCTCAAAGCCCATCCCGTCCGGCCGTCCCCGCCACACGAGGGCGGCCACTTGCCGCAGGTTGGCGATATATTCCTCCTGATATGGCCGCATGGCGCGCCATCCCTCCTCTATCCGGGCCCCGCGCGGCCCCAGGCAGTCACCCCTGCGCCGCGTCCGGCGCCAGCCGCCTGCGCAAGATCTCATACAGACGATCCACATCCACCGGCTTGGAGAGGTGCTCATCCATGCCGGCCTGCCTGGAGCGGCGCACATCCTCCACAAACGCGTTGGCCGTCATGGCCACGATCCACACCCGCCCCGCGTCCGTCCGCGGCAGGCTTCGGATACGCCGCGCGGCCTCATAGCCGTCCATCACAGGCATCTGGATGTCCATAAAAACCAGCTCATACCAGCCTTCCGGCGAATTCCGGAACAGCTCCACCGCCTGGGCCCCGTCGTCGGCCACCTCCACCTGCACCCCGGTCATGCTCAGCAGTTCGGTGGCAATCTCCTGATTAAGCTCATTGTCCTCCACCAGCAGCACCCGGTGGCCGGAGAAATCCCCCTCCAAACCGCTGCCGGCCTGCCGCCCCTCCCCGCCCCCGGCGGTGAGGGCGGATAGGGTGTCCAGCAGCCGACTTCGAAACAGCGGGCAGGGCACAAAGGCATTCACTCCCGCTCGGGTGGCCCGGTACTCCACCTGCGCCCAGTCCTCCTCCGACACCAGCAGGATCGGGAATCCCCGCCCCGCAAGCTGCCGCACATGGGCGGCCACGTCCAGCACCGGCATATCCGCCAGCTCCTGTCCCAGCAGCAGCGCGCAAGGCATCCGGCCCTCATACTGCGCTTCCGTAAGCCATGTGACCGCAGCCAGCCCGCTGGCCATCCGCACCGGCTCCAGCCCGCCCTGGCGGAGGAACTCCATGATCCGTCCCGCCGGGCCGTCCCGGCCCTCCGCCACCAGCACCGCCGCCCCCGTGGGCAGGGCCGGGCCCCTGCGCCTCTGGGGGGACACTGGTATGGGCAGCGACACCAGGAACAAACTGCCCTTCCCTTCCGCGCTCTCCACGGAAATCACGCCGCCCATGTTGTCCACCAGCCGCTTGACGATGGACATTCCCAAGCCCGTGCCCTCAATCCTGCTGATGGTGGTGTTTCTCACCCGCTCGAAGGGCTGGAAAATACGCCCTAAAAACTCCTCGCTCATGCCGATGCCGTTGTCCCGGCAGGAGAAGTCCAGCCACACCTTCCCCCCCTCCCCGGGGCGCTGGGCAAAGGACACCCGGATTTCTCCGCCGTCGGGGGTGTATTTTACCGCGTTGTTGATGATATTCACCATGATCTGCCGCAGGCGCAGCGGATCGCCCACCAGATTCTCCTCCAGGATTTCCCCGATCTCCAGCGCCAAGGACTGCCCCTTCTCCGCCGCCTGCGGCCGCATCATCACGGCCACGTCGTGGATCAGGTCGGGCAGGGTGAGCTCCTCCTCGCTGAGCGTCATGCGCCCGCTGTCGATGCGGGACATGTCCAGAACATCGTTCACCAGGTTCATTAGGTGGGCAGAAGCGGTCTTGATCTTGTTCAGGCAGTCCTGCACCCTGGCCTTCTCATCAATATGAGCCAGCCCGATCCCCGTCATGCCCACGATGGCGTTCATGGGGGTCCGGATATCGTGGGACATATTGGATAAAAACCGGCTTTTGGCCTGGTTCGCCTCCTCCGCTTCCCGCAGGGCGGCTTCCAGCGCCGCGTTCACCTGGGTCAGCTCCTCCTGGCGCCCTCCGCCGCTGTCCAGTACCCAGAGCTCATGCCCGGCGTCCAGCTCCTCCACCTCCACCGTCAGCCCCCGCGCCGCCTGCTCCGGCTCCGCGGCTAAAAGCTGTTCCAGGGTGAGGCCGGTCAGCGCCCGGGCCGCCCCATCGGCAAAGAGGACGCGGGGACCATCCCCGCCCAGTTCAATCACAAGATGGCCCTTTCCCCGGCCCGCCGCTTCCCGGCCTGTCTGTCCCATGCGCAAACACACGCTCCCATTCCGGGCACACCACGCCCTTCACGATTGGATAGGGATATTATACCATAGCCTGGGAAAAAAATCTACTGTCTGCGCAGGGAAAAACACTCTTGACTTTTGCCCAATTCGCATTACAATGGTGGAGAATTGACGTGCTCCCGCCGCGGGCGTGCGATCAGACCATCGAGAGAAGGGATGCTTGATGAAAGGACACAAAAAAGCCCTGGCGCTGTGGATCGCGGCGATCCTCCTGCTGCTGGCCGGGGCGCTGCTGGCCGGCTCCCCCGGTCGGGAGGAGACCGTGCAGCAGGCCATGCGGGACGCGGTTCTGCACGACATCAACCAGATCGCCCTGTTCGGCGGGAAAACCGTCAACCCCGGGCTGATTTCCGCGTTCCTGGTGACGGCGGTGCTGCTCATCGCCGCCGTGTTGATCCGGGTCTTCGCTGTCCCCCGGTTCCAATACCGGCCGGGAAAGCTCCAGCTGCTGCTGGAAGAAGCGGTGGGGCTCTTTGACCGTATGGCCCGCAGCAACAGTCCGCACCGGTCCGGCTTTCTGGGGGCGTATATCTTCGCCGCCGGGGCGTTCATCTTCGTGGGCACCCTGTTCGAGCTGCTGGGCCTCCAGGCCGTCACAGTGCACGGACACCCGGTCACCCTGCCCGCCCCCCTGTCCGACGTAAACGCCGCCATCGCCCTGGGCACCCTATCCTACCTGGTAATCCTGTCCGGCGGCATCGCCGCCAACGGGATCAAGGGCGTGGGCAAAACCCTAAAGGAGTTCTCCCTGCCCATATCTATGAGCTTCCGCCTGTTTGGCGCGCTGCTCAGCGGCCTGCTCGTCACCGAGCTGGTCTACTATTACGTCAATCTCAGTTTCGTCCTGCCCGTCATTGTGGGGGTGCTGTTCACCCTGCTCCACGCGCTGATCCAGACATACGTGCTCACGATGCTCACAGCGCTGTATTTCGGCGAGGTGTCTGAGCCGTCCCCCAAAAAGCCCAAGAAGAATTCCCGGGCGCGCAATACCTGAATCCCCTTTAAAAATACACATCAGACGGAGGTTGTTTTCCCATGAATAAACTGCTCAAGAAATCCCTGATCCTGGCCGGGGCGCTGGTGCTGGTCCTGTCCCTGGCCGCCCCTGCCTTCGCCGCCGGCGCCCCTGCCGGCGGGGAGGACCCCGCCCAGTCCGAATCCGTCGAGGACTCCACCATCGGCCTAAAGGCCATCGCCGCGGGCATCGCCGTGGGCGTCGCCGCCGCCGGCGGCGCGGTGGGTATGGGCCTGGCCACCGCCAAGTCCACCGAGAGCATCGCCCGCCAGCCCGAGGCGGAGGGCAAAGTGCGCACCACCCTGATGCTGGGCCTGGTGTTCATTGAGACGGCCATCATCTACGCCCTGCTGGTGGTCATCCTCATCATTTTCGTTCTGTAACAAGGGGGCGCTTGCGATATGCCATTTCCATTGAACATCGACCCGCAGCAGATTTTGCTGCACTGGATGAACCTGGCCATTCTCACCGGGGGGCTGTACTTCCTGCTGTACAAGCCGGTGAAGCAGTTCATGGCCAAGCGCGAGGAGCACTACAGGGAGCTGGAGCAGCAGGCCGAGGACAAGCTGGCCCAGGCCGACCGGATCCACACGGAGTACAAAGCGAAGCTGGAGGGGGCGGACGAGGAGATCCGCCAGGCCCGGGCAAAGGCCCAGCAGTCCCTCCAGCAGTCCGCCCAGGAGCAGCTGGACCAGGCCCAGGCCCAGGCCAGGCAGATCGTGGCCCACGCCCAGGCGGACGCGGAGCGCGCCCGGGAGCAGGCCATGCGGGATTCCCAGCAGGAGCTGAGGCGGCTGGCTGAGGAAGCCACCCGGCGGCTGGCCCTGCGGCAGGACCCCTTCGACCAGTTCCTGGACCTGGCAGAGGGAGGCAAGCGGAATGAGAGCCGATAGGAGCCGCCTCACCGCCCAGCTGCGCAGCGCCAAGCAGCCCACCCCGGAGCAGCTCCGCCGGTTCGGCGAATTCCTGGCCCGGACTTACCAGCGCGAAGTCCCCCTGAACTGGGCGATGGATGAATCCCTGCGTTCCGGTTTCCGGCTCCAGGTGGGGTCGGACGTCTACGACTGGACCCCCGACGGCCGGGTGCGGCAGTTCCAGGACTACCTGCGCCAGCTCCAGCCCGGGGAAAACGACCTGCTCCCCCTCATGCGCCAGGCGGTGGAGGAATGGGAGCTGTCCGCCGTCCCAGAGGAAATCGGCACCGTGCTCACTGTGGACAGCGAGATCGCCACCGTGGGCGGGCTGGACCACGCCCAGTACGGCGAGATCCTGGTGTTCTCCTCCGGCGTGCGGGGCATGGTGCAGGACCTGCGCCGGGACGGGCTGAGCTGCGTTTTGTTTGGCGACGGCGAGGAGATCCGCGCGGGCAGCATGGTCCGCCGCACCCTGCGCACCGCCGGCATCCCGGTGGGGGACGGCTACCTGGGCCGGGTAGTGGACGCCTTGGGCGTCCCCATCGACGGCAAGGGCCGCATCCAGCCCCAGGCCCAGCATCCCCTGGAGGCCCCCGCCCCCGGCATCCTGGACCGCCAGCCCGTCAACGCCCCCATGGAAACGGGCCTTCTGGCCATTGACTCCATGTTCCCCATCGGCAGGGGCCAGCGGGAGCTTATCATCGGCGACCGGCAGACGGGCAAAACCGCCGTGGCCGTGGACACCATCCTCAACCAGAAGGGCAAAGACGTGGTGTGTATCTACGTGGCCATCGGGCAAAAGACCAGCTCGGTGGCCCAGCTGGTGGAAAACCTTTCCCGCCGGGGCGCCATGGAGTACACCTGCGTGGTCAGCGCCCCCGCCGGGGCGTCCGCGGCCTTGCAGTATATCGCCCCCTACGCCGGCTGCGCCCTGGGCGAATATTTCATGCGCCAGGGCCGGGATGTGCTCATTGTGTACGACGACCTGTCCAAACACGCGGTGGCCTACCGGGCGCTGTCCCTGCTGCTGGAGCGTTCCCCAGGCCGGGAGGCCTATCCCGGGGATGTGTTCTACCTTCATTCCCGTCTGCTGGAACGCTCCGCCCACCTCAGCGATGAGCTGGGGGGCGGCAGCATGACCGCCCTGCCCATCGTGGAGACCCAGGCGGGGGACGTG
>CAJULZ010000075.1 GCA_910587205.1 uncultured Oscillospiraceae bacterium | reverse complement strand
ATGATGGCGCGGTAGCGCTCGATGTCCTTCTTGGCCAGGTAGTCCAGCAGCTTGCGGCGCTTACCGATCATCTTGTACAGGCCGCGGCGGCTGTGGTTGTCGTGGATGTGCACCCGCAGGTGCTCGGTGAGCTCCTGGATGCGGGCGGTGAGGATGGCGATCTGCACCTCGGGGGAGCCAGTGTCGGTCTCGTGGGTGCGGTTGGCCTCGATAACGGCCGTTTTCTGGTCCTTGCGGATCATGGGGGTTCCACCTTTCCTTTTGAATTCCCCTGCCGCTGGGTGTTGGGCGGGCAGAAGCCCCGCGCAAAGCGGGCTTTGTCCCAAAACTAAGCAGGCGGGCGCGCTCAATTGAGCGTACTCAGGAAGCATATCACAGCTTTCCCCATTTGTAAAGCAAAAAATACCCACAGCCCCCGTTTTCTGATAAAACAGATGAAAACGGGCCGTCTGCCGGCCCGTTTTCCGTCCTGTTACCCGTTTATGCCGGCCCCTCCCCTGCGGAACCGGCCACCGGCCCTTTCCCGGCGGTTTTCAATAGATGGAGTCCAGAATCCCAATAGCCTGGGCCACGGCGTGCTCGTCGCAGTCCCCCAGCACCCGGGCCCCCCAGTCCTTCACCTCCCGGGCGCAGTTGGCCGGGGCAAAGGGGACGGCGGACAGCGCCAGCATGGGGATGTCGTTCTGATTGTCCCCCATGCAGTAGAGGTTTTCCCGGGCAATACCCAGAAGCCGTGCGGCATGGGCCACCATGGCCCCCTTGTGGCTGCCTTTGGCGGTGAGCTCCAGCAGGACAGGGTTGGAGAAGATGACCTCGCATTCGTCTCCCCAGAGCTGGAGGAGGCGGGCCTGTACCTCCTTCAGATAGGGCTCGTCCTGTTCCATAATAACCTTGGTCCAGGGGGTAGGCATTTCGGGGATGGGGCAGAGGGTCTGGGCGCCCCCCACCTTGGCCAGATGGTTCCGGGTGACGGCGTTGGGGTTGTGGACGTAGATTTCGTCGCCATGGTACGCCTCGAAGGCCAGCGCGGGGAACTCCCCGCACAGCCGGGCCAGCCGGCCGGGGGCGTCCGGGGGCAGGAAGGTTTCCACCAGACAGCGGTCCTCGGCATAGTCGTACAGCGCCGCGCCGTTGGACAGCACCACTGGGGCGTTCAGGCTGAGGCGCTCCAGGGCAATCTGGGGGGTGAAGGTGCGGTGCGCCCGGCCGGTGGCCACGGAAAAGCGCCCGCCGTTTTCCTGGAAGTAGCGGATGGCGGCGTGGTTCTCGGGGGATACGGTGTGGGTGCTATTATATAAGGTGTCGTCATAGTCGCTGTAGAACAGCACGCCGTCAAATTTGCCCACGTAAAATCAGTCCTTATTTCAAATCTTCCCCGTCAAAGTAGGGTTTCAGCGGCGTGGAATACAGAATCCAGGCCACCACGCTGGTGAGCACAAGCTCCGCGCCCATATAGCTGCCGTTATAGGCAAGGGAATAGAAGGGGCTGGCCCAGCCGAATTCGTTGGGCCACAGGGCGTCCCAGATCCACCAGCCGGTGACAAAGTGGCACAGGAAGCGCAGGGTGAACGTGACGGCGATGCCCAGCACCAGGCCCAGGCGGGGGTCCTTCATCCTGCCCTTGAACATCCCGGCCAGGCCGATCAGGGTATAGGGCACAACGTAGTCCAGCAGGATGATGCCCGCCGCCATGAGGGCGGAGGCGGCATACTGGACGTTATTCATACCCAGCAGGAGCTGGAGCAGGCTGTAGGCCACGGCGGCGATCAGCCCACGGCCCACGCCGTACCGCCAGGAGATCAGCACCAGCGGGAGCATGGAGCAGATGGTCAGGCCGCCGCCCAGCGGAAAATCAATTTTTGGAAATTCGCTGAGGATGGTGCCGATGGCGATCATGATGGCACTCTCCACCAGCCAGCGTACGGTGAGACGGGATTTGTTCATGTGTCGGTTCCTCCTAAGAATAAGTATACCGCAATGCAGACGGTGCAATGCGGTAGCGGGAGGAACGACAACGGCCCAATTTGTCGAATACACTTCCTACGCCGGCATTACCCGGATCAGGTACGAGGGACCGGGGGCTGCGCTTTGCCCCACATCACAGCCGGGAATGCCTCCCAGCGCCCCTGTGATATTCCATCTTGTCCATCTGGACTGCGGTGCCTTTATTTTAGTAGAAAGGGGGACCCCTGTCAAGGGGTTGGGGCAAAACGCCGAAAAAGCGGGCCGCTTTTTGTCGTTTTTGTCAGACACCCCAGAGGATGTGCCAGCATCCCCCTGAATCCCCCAAAATATAGCAGAGAACGCGCCTCCGGACCGCTATGGGACGCGCGCCGGGGGAAAAACAGGGCTTGACGGATGGAGGAAAAGGGTGTAGGATAGGGCTGTAACCGTTTTGTAACTCTTTTCGGTTTTTGTTACAAAAACCCCAGCCATGGGGACGCAGACCAAAAACAGGAGGGACAACCGTGAAGCCAAACCAGGACAGCCGCCGAGAGAAAAAGGCGGCCGAGGACGGCAGGAACGACGCAAAAGAAGTCATTCCAGGCGGGGCGCAGGAGGGCCGGAACCCGGGCCAGCCCCGCTCATGGAAGCAGTATATTGAACAGACCATGCCCGCCCAGGGCCAGGCAGTTCAGGACGCCGCCCGGCCCGAGCCCAAAGCCAGGCGCCGGAAGGAGCGCGGGCCGGTGGAGGCCGGCAGGACGGCCGCCGGAAAAATGGAGGGGGCCGGGAAGGTCCTGGCCGCCAAGGCGCAGGAGGGCGGCAGGGCCGCCGCAGCCAAGGCCGGGGAAGCCGCCAGGCGGGCGGGGAAATCCGCCTTAGCCGCCGCGGAAGCGGCGTGGGAAAAGGTATCCCTGCTGACGGCGGAGGGCTGGGACCGGGCCGGGCGGGCTACGGCGCAGCTCCGGAACGTGGTGGCGCGGCACCCCATTTCGCCGCTGCTGTACGTGACGGTGCTGGCTGTTGGCATCGGCGCGTGGGCCTTTAACGGCACCTACGCCCGGGCCTACGTCATGGAGGCCGACGGCGAGGAAGTGGCCCTGGTGGCCAATGAGGACGAGGGCAAGGCCATCCTGAGCGGTGTGGAATCCCGTGCCTCTGATGTGCTGGGGGAGGACTTCAGCTACGGCGCGAAGGTCACCTTCACCCCTGTCTATGCCACGCCGGAGGCGTTCAGCGACACCGCCGAGGTTGAGGACACCTTGTTCGAGGGGGTGGGGGCCTATATGGAGGCCTATGCCATCTCCGTGGATGGGGTGGAGCTGGGCTTCGCCCCCGACAAGGATGAACTGTACCGGATGCTGGACGAGATCGCCCAGCCCTATATCCCCCAGGCGGACTCCATCAGCTACGAATTCGTGGAGGACGTGCAGGTCTACCCCGTGACCCTTCCCGCCAACAGCCAGTTCGACGTGGAAGCCATCCGGACGACCCTGTCCGAGCTGCGGGTGGAGCAGTCCGTCTACGTGGTGGAGAAGGGGGACACCTTCAACGCCATCGCCTACTCCCTGGATATGTGGCCCTATGAGCTGTCTGTGCTCAACCCGGACATCATCGTAGATAAGCTGTGGGTGGGCCAGGAGCTGATTATCCAGGAGGCGGTTCCCTTCCTGTCCGTCAAGGCCGTCACCGATGAGACCTATGAGGACGTCGTCCCCAGCCCGGTGGAGTATATCGAGACCGCCGAGCTCTATGTGGGCGACACCAAGGTGAAGGAGCAGGGTGAGGATGGTTTGGAGCTGGTCAACGCCCACGTCACCTACGTCAACGGCGTGGAGGTGGAGCGGGAGGTCCTGGCCACCGAGACCTTGAAGGAGGCCACCACCACCTACTCCTACACCGGCACCACCCCGCGGCCTGTCACCGCCTCCAACGGCTACTATATCTGGCCGGTGCGGGGCAGGATCACCTCCAATTTCGGCGGGCGCAACCTGTGGGGCCGCTATGACTTCCATCTGGGGCTGGACATTGCCTGCCCCATGGGCACCAGCATCAAGGCGGCCGACGGCGGTACCGTCATCAAGGCGGGCTGGAGCGGCAGCTACGGCAACCTGGTCGCCATCAAGCACGACAACGGCACCGTCACCTACTACGCCCACAACTCCTCCGTGCTGGTGAGCGTGGGCCAGAAGGTGTACCAGGGCCAGATCATCGCCAAGGCCGGCATGACCGGCAACGCCAGCGGCCCCCACTGCCATTTCGAGGTGCGGGTCAACGGTACCAGCGTCAATCCCCGCAACTATCTGAGTTGAGAAACGTAATCAGCCGCCCCCAGGAAACCGGGGGCGGCTCTTTTTAAAAAAATTCGAACAAATTTCTGAAAACCTCTTGACATCTTCGAACGAATATATTATTATCAAAAAAACTGAAACAGACATCCGAAGCCGGGATAACATGCCGCTTTATTGGACCGAAACCGTGCTATGCTGGGGCCATACAGAAAAAGGAGGCTTAAGCAATGAAAAACGTGTACTATGCGCAGACCGCTTGGGAAAACCGCACTTTGGAACAGGCCGTGGGGCAGAACTGCCGCCCCGTCTGCCGTCCGGAGACCCGGTTCTGTGCTGCGGCAGAGAACAAAGTGATCGACCTGGCTGCCTGGAAGGCGGAAAATCTGGCCGGGGAGGAGCTGGGGGGCGCCCTGGGGCAATACCAGGAGCGTGAGCTGGTGCGCCGCCCGCGCCAGAAGCACGTGGACGCCCTGATCCGGGGCGAGCTGGCCGCCACGCTGTCTGTAGTAGGGCTGACTGCGGCGCTGCTACTCCGGGTCCTGGTGTTCTGAGAACCCGCGCTCACAGTTCAATTGCGCTGCGAATGGTTTTGTCCCACTGCCCGCCGACCGCGGGATATCACGCTAATCTATAAAAAACGCCCGCTCCGTTCTGCGTCAAACCCGCCGGGGCACGTTTTATCCATGCTTTCTTTTCTCCGCCGGTGAAAGCTCGTCCATTCCGCCGCCGCCCCTCCCCCATTGGAACCGCTCTGCCGGGTTTCAATGGGGGCCTCCTTTTGGTCGGGCCCTGAATTGTTTCCTCTCGCCGGGCGAACCGCGCAGCCCCCTCCCCGTCTTACGGGGAGGGGGCTGTATCCGTTATTTCCCTTCCAAGAAATACGACGCCTCCATGTCCGCCGTGGCCAGGGCGAAAGCGAGGGGGTACTGTTGGAGGGCCTGGCCCACCATGCGGTTGTCTTCCGGGCCGGAGAACCCCATGTGCCAGCGGATGGCCATGGCTTCCTCCCGGGTAAGACGCATGAACCCGGAGATGATATACACCGACTTCTCTCCGTGGCCGTAGGGCAGCTTGTCGTCATAGTTGAAGGTGGGCACTTTTTCCCACTTGCCGGTGGCGTCGTCCTTCACGTTTCGGAACCCCGGCTTGTACAGGCCGACCTTGCAAACGTCGTGGAGCAGCGCGGCAACGGCCACCGATTCCATAGGGTAGTCCAGCCCGTATAACTCCTTCACCCGCTCCCGGCCCAGGTATGCCTCCAGGCAGCGGAACACGTTCACGCTGTGGTCGCACAGCCCCCCGGCATAGGCCCCGTGGAACCGGGCGGAGGCGGGTGCGGTGAAGAAATCGCTTTTATTCTGCAAATAGTCCAGCAGCTCGGCGGAGCCCTCCCGGTGGATATGCTCCTGGTAGATTTCGATGAATTCCTCTTTCCCTGGCATTGGCACGGCCTCCTAACACGATGATGTCTGTCTCGCTCGCCGGACGGGGACAGCTTTTGATCCATTATAGCAAAAAAAGGCGCCGGGGGCAACCCCGGCGCCTAATTAGTCTTCCAATGTCTTTTGCAGGTTTTCCATGATCTCCGCCAGCTTGGCCGCTTTCTTTTCCGGGTCGGTCTCCTTGTCCATATCCCTGAGATCGCCCAGCAGGAAGCGTACCCAGCTTTGGAACTGCTTATCTGTCATGCCCATTGAAAGCACCCCCTTCTATGATAATTGTAACACAACCATAGAAGGATGGCAAGGGGCTTTCCGCGAAAGCAGCCCCGCCTATCCCTGCTCCAGCGTTTCCAGCGCCGCCAGCGTGCTGGACGCCGTGTCCTGCACAAAGATGCGCAGGCTGGTGCCCTGCCCCTCGCTGCCTACCGCCGAGAAGTAGATCTCCCGCTCGTAGTTCCGGTCCCAGCCGCCGTCCACCCGGCGCACGCCGATGCGTCCGGCCAGGAAGTCCTCCTTCACCGCCTCGTACAGCGCCTGGGCGTTCTTGCCGTAGTAGTACTGCTGCACACCCGGCCCCTCATCGTTGTAGCGGTAGTAGTCATACCGGGCCTGCTCCATCCACCAGCCCTCCTCGTCCAGGAAGTGGTCCATGTTGTCGAAGCCGTAGACCTCCCAGTACAGATCCCGGTCGTTGTAGAGCTGCTGCACCAGCCAAGCCGCGGAGCCCTCCTGGTCCACTTCTTCCGGGTCCAGCCATATGGTGTAACTCCGGGACAGGGTGGAGCCGTCCTTGAGGTAGTATTCCAGGCTCAGGTTGGCGCTGTACCGCAGGCCGTTGGTGTCGTAGCCGCCGTTGGGCCGCCACATCCCCCGCTGGCCGATGGCCGCCTGATGCAGGTCCATCAGCAGCTTGATCTGCCCCTGGTCGGTGGTAATGGTGGACACGTAGTCGCCGCTGTCCCCCAGGCCGGCGGGGTCCATCCCGCTGAAGTACACCGAGTCCACGTCATCGGGGTTGGGGACGCGGGTTTCATACCCGGTGAGGTCGAAGCCCACCACGCAGAACAGCGCCACGAACACCCCCGCCACCGCCACCGCGCCCTTCCACTTCTTGAACACCCGGAAGGATTTGTCCAGCAGCATCTGGGCCACGAAGTAGCCCGCCACGCCCCACACCACAATGCCCACCATCAGGCCGATTTCGCCGGTATTCAGGAACACGGTGGTGGCCATGCCGAAGGCCAGCCCGGAGCACAGCGCCACGCCGTACTTGAACACGGGCTTCATGGGTTTGACGGACACCACGTCCCCGGCGCTCTCCAGCCGCCGGGCGCGGTAGAGGAAAAACGACGCCAGCACCAGCACCGCCGCCGCCCCCGCGTACATCCCCACCAGGTTCAGGCCCTGGAAGGTGAACGAAGGCTCCGTAATAACCTCCCCCACCGGGGCCATGGAGGGCACGCCGCTGCCCTCGGCGCTGCGGTAGGTGCTGTACACCGAGGCGTTCAGCCGCCACACCGGGGTGAACGCCTGGGCAGCCCGGTAGATCAGGCCGCCGCTGCCGCTGTAGCCGTAGTAGAACGCGCGGCAGATGGCGGTGAACAGGGTGCACAGCCCCGCGGCCAGCACGTTGAGCACCCCATAGAACACCGGCAGGGCCAGCAGGTGCCCGGTGAACATGGCGCAGAACACCGCCATGGAGTAGAACAGGAAGCCCTCCCCGCAGGTCACCGCCAGCCAGAACAGCAGGCCCTGGATACTCACCCAGCCGCCGATGGCCTCGATGACCAGCACCAGCAGGGCGATGGCCAGGTTGGGCACGACGAGGAACGCCAGCCCCGTCAGGTAGTGGGTGAGGAACAGCCCCTCCCGCCGGACGGGCAGGGCACCGAAGAAGTTGGCGGGGCGGGAATTGTACAGGTGGCTGAACGCCGCCATGGCGGACAGCAGGCCGAACGCCACCGCCAAGGTCAGCGACAGCCCAACGGTTCCGGGCACCGTCCGGCAGGCGAAGCCCTCCATGTACCCAATATCCCGGATGGTGGACGACGCCTGGACGGAGATCAGCATCAGCCCGTTGAGGGGCAGGATAATCAGCCAGATGACGAAGTAGGCCGCCCACACCGGCCAGAACCGCAGCGCGGTTTTCTTGCAGATAGTCCAATTAAAGAACGATGTCCCGGACCGCATAGTCCTCACCTCCCATTTCATAGATAAAGATCTCCTCCAGGCTGAGGGGCAGCGCCTCGGTGAACAGCGGGTTGAACTGGGCAAACTGCGCCGTGACCTCCTCCGCGCCGCCCCGTATAATGTAGGTATACACCTTGCCCACGCGGTCGGTGTGGATCACCTGGAGCTCCTGGGGGAGCTGGGGCGCCTCCCCCTCAAAGGCGGCCTGGAGCTTGACGGTGCCGCCCTGGAGCTCGCTGAGGGAGCGCTCCAGCGCCACCTTGCCGTGGCTGAGCAGCCCCACGTGGTCGCACACGTCCTCCAGCTCCCGCAGGTTGTGGGAGGACACCAGCACCGTGGTCCCCCGCTCGGCCACGTCCCCCATGAGCAGCGACCACACCTGACGGCGCATCACCGGGTCCAGGCCGTCTACCGGCTCGTCCAGCAGCAGGTAGTCCGGCTTGCAGCTCAGGGCCAGCCAGAACGCGGACTGCTTCTGCATCCCCTTGGACAGACGGCGGATGGGCCGCCGCTGGTCCACAGCGGGGAAGGCGTCCTTCAGCTTTTCATAGCGCTCCAGGTCAAACTGGGGGTAGATGCCCCGGTAGAATTTCATCATGTCCCGGGTAGAGGCCGCCCCGAAGTCGTACAGCTCGTCGGGGATGACGGCCATACGGGTCTTCACCGCCGGGTTCTCGTAGATTGGCGCGCCCTCCAAGGTGATCTCCCCGGAATCCTGGCGGTAGGCCCCGCACAGGTGGCGCAAAATGGTGGACTTCCCCGCCCCGTTGGGCCCCACCAGCCCGTAAATGGCCCCCTTGGGCACCGTCATGGTCAGGCCGTCCAGGGCATGGAAGCCGTCGAAGCTCTTGACCACATTTTTCACTTCAATCATTGCGCGTCCTCCTTCCCTTGCGTGCAGCGCCGCGCCACGTCCTTCCGGCTCATCCCCAGGTATTCCAGCTCCTGTACGACGGCGTCCAGCTGTTTGAGCAGCTCGTCCCGCCGCTTATCGGTGACGTCCTGGGGCAGCGCGGCAAAGCTCCCCTTCCCCGGCACCGAGTAGGCGTAGCCCTCCTGCTCCAGCGCCTCATAGGCCCGCTGGATGGTGTTGGGGTTGATGGCCAATTGCCCCGCCATGGAGCGCACCGAGGGCAGCTTATCCCCCGCCGGGATGGCCCCCGTGATGATGAGACGGCGCAGCCCGTCCCGCACCTGTTCGTAGATGGGGCGGCTGTCCCGGTAGTTCAGGCTGAGCATGGCCCCGCCTCCTTTCCTGCAACTGTATTATCTGTATTAACACAGTTATCATATCATGCCTTCCGGCTCCTGTCAAGCCCTTAAAAAACTTCCAGATCTTTCTTTTAATTTTTGCAAAAGACGGCTGACAAAACGGCCGCGGACTGTTATAATGGGTTTGCGCAGGGGCAGGGCTTGCCCCTGCGGCAACCCTCATCCAAAGGAGTCCTTACCATGTCCAAGTACGACTTGAACACCGCCGCGTTCCTCCAGTGCGTCGCCCCCCTTCTGGACCGTGAAGAGGTCGGCTCCATGAAGCGGTGGCGGCACCATTTCTCCATCACCTGTTACCAGCATTCCCTGTTCGTGTCTTATATGGCCTTCCGCCTGGCCCGCTATTTCGGCTGGGACTACCGCGCCGCCGCCCGGGCGGGGCTGCTCCACGACCTCTACCTATACGATCCCGCCGACGGCTCCGCCCACCCCGGCAACCAGTGCCTGGACCATCCGGAGTTCGCCCTGCGCAACGCCGTGGCCCTGTGCCCCGACCTGAGCGAGCGGGAGAAAAACGCCATCGTTTCCCACATGTTCCCCCTGGCGGTACACCTGCCCCGTTGCCGGGAAGCGCTGGTGGTGAATATGGCGGATAAAATCTGCGCCACCCTGGAGGTCATCCATCTCTATCAGACCCGGCGCATCCAGCGCTGGCTGCCCCAGGCCGCCCGGGGCTGATCGGACGCATTCGACATTTTTACTGCTTTTCTATTCTTTTTGAAACTTTTTTTGGTTGAACCGTACAATTTCCTCGAAACGTGAAAAAGACCTTCAAAAACCTGAAATTTCTGATATAATGTCCTTGGAAACGATACCGCGGCCTTTTATGCCCTTCTTCCCGCCGCATTCATGCCTCATCCAGTAAATGGGTTCCGTCGCCCCCATCACGATATAAGAGAGGAAGTTGCGAACCATGATTTCACATGGCAAGGATTTGAAGATTTTTTCCGGCAGCTCCAACCGGGCCCTGGCCCAGGACATCTGCAAGGAGCTCAGCATTCCCCTGGGCAACGCCGAGACCGGCGCTTTCTCCGATGGCGAAAACTTCGTCTCCATCTATGAAACCGTCCGCGGTTCCGACGTGTTTGTGGTCCAGTCCACCAGCACCCCGGTGAACGACAACCTGATGGAACTGCTCATCATGATCGACGCGCTGCGCCGGGCATCCGCCGGCCGGATTACCGCCGTGGTGCCCTACTTCGGCTACGCCCGGCAGGACCGTAAGACCAAGCCCCGCGACCCCATCTCCGCCAAGCTGGTGGCCAATCTTATCACCCGCGCCGGCGCGGACCGGGTGCTCACCATGGATCTCCACGCCAACCAGATCCAGGGCTTTTTCGACATACCTGTGGACAACCTGATGGGCTCCCCCGTGTTTGTGGATCATTTCTTCCGCCGCTTCGCCTCCGTCCACGATGAGACCATGGTGGTCTCCCCCGACGTGGGCAGCGTGGCCCGCGCCCGCTCCTTCGCCCAGAAGCTGGATATGCCCATGGCCATCGTGGACAAGCGCCGGCAGAAGGCCAACTCCTCTGAGGTAATGAACATTATCGGCGACGTCACCGACAAGAACGTGATCCTTCTGGACGACATGGTGGATACCGGCGGCTCCCTGTGCCATGCGGCCCAGGCCCTGGTGGACATCGGCCACGCCAAATCCGTCACCGCCTGCGCCAGCCACGGCGTGCTGTCCGGCCCCGCGATCCAGCGCATCAACGATTCCGTTTTGGACGAGGTAGTGTTCCTGAACACCATCCAGCCCAGGGACAACATTGCCGAGATTTGCCCCAAGGTCAAGTACCTGTCCGTGGCCCACCTGTTTGCCGAGGCCATTGAGCGCATCTATGAGGAGCGCTCCGTGTCCAAGCTCTGGTGCTGATTCCGGCTGTGAAGCCGTCGTGAGCAGAATGGGAAAATCCATATGGGGGCCCCGCAAGGCCGCCCTTTGATACCTGATAGAGAGAGAATCCGCTCCGAGGCCAGCGCCCCGGAGCGGTTCTTACCTGTTTGGAGGTAGCTATGCTGTTTCAAAAAAAGCTCCCGGTGTCCTGGCTTGTGGTGGGCCTGGGCAATCCGGGGGAGAAGTACGAAAACACCCGCCACAACGCGGGCTTCCTGGTGGCGGACGAGCTGGGCGAGCGGGGCCGGTTCCCCATCCAGCGCCTGAAATTCAAGGCCCTTACCAACGCCGCAGCCATCGGCGGGCAGGGCGCCCTGGTGATGAAGCCTGCCACCTATATGAACCTATCCGGCGAAGCGGTGGGGGAGGCGGCCCGGTTTTACAAGGTCGCGCCAAATCATGTGCTGGTCATCTCCGACGACGTAGACCTGCCTCTGGGCAAGCTGCGCATCCGCACCGGCGGCTCCGCCGGGGGCCACAACGGGCTGAAAAGCGTTATCCAGCACCTGGGCACCGACCAGTTTCCCCGGCTGAAAGTGGGGGTGGGCGGCAAGCCCCACCCGGACTACGACATGGCGGACTGGGTGCTGGGAAAGCTCCAGGGCGAGGATAAAAAAGTGATGGACGAGGCGGTAAAGCGCGCCGCGGAAGCGGTGGAGTGCTTCCTGCGGGACGGCCCGCAGAAGGCCATGAACCGTTTTAACTGACAAGGCCGTCCGCCGGAGCTTTCGGCCAGAGGGTTTCAATGGACAGCAGAGGCCCGCAGGGCCCGCTCTGCATAGGCCATATGGGCGGCTTGCCCCTATATTTCCCAAATTTTTCAATTTGAGGTCACACCATGAAACTGTTGCTCAATATTTTAAACGAAGTGCCGGAGTTCGCCCGCCTGGCGTCGAACCTGGAGGCGGGCCGCTCGCCGGTGGAGGTATCCGGCCTGTCCCCCGTTCACCGGGCGCACTTTGCCGCGGGGCTGCTGGAGCGGCTGGGCGTCCCGGTGGTTCTGGTGTGCGCCGACGAGGGGGAGTGCCGGCGTTTGGCCGCCGACGTGACAGCGTTGACGGGGGCGCCCGCCACCCTGCTGTGCGCCCGGGAGTTCCTGTTCCACGAGGGGGCGGTGGCCTCCCGCCAGTGGGAGCACCGGCGCATCGCCGCCTTCCACGCCATGGCCCAAGGCAAAGCCCCCCTCATCGCCGCCACGGTGGAGGGGCTTTTGCAGCGCACCCTCCCCCGGTCGGAGCTGGCCGCCCATGTGGTGGAGATCAGCGTTTCGGGCAGTTACGACCCCGAGGAGCTGGCCGACCGTCTGGCGGCGCTGGGGTACACCCGGTGCCAGCAGGTGGAGGGCGTGGGCCAGTTTGCCCTGCGGGGCGGGATTCTGGACGTGTTCTCCCCCGGCATGGACGACCCAGTGCGGGTGGAGTTCTGGGATCGGGATGTGGATTCCATGGGCCTGTTCGACGTGTCCTCCCAGCGGCGCACCGGGCATTTGGACCGTGCGGAGTTCCTCCCGGTGGGCGAGCTTCTTCCGGTCAAGGATGAAAACGGGAACTGGGAGCGGCTCGGCGACTGCCGCCTCCCCGCCCGCTACCCCAGTCTTTGCACCGCCGCGCACCACCTGCCCCCCGAGGCGGTGGTGTGCCTGAGCGAGTCCAGCCGGGTGGCGGAGCGGGGGAAAAACTGGCTGTGGCAGCTGGGGGAGGACGTGAAAACCCTGATTGAAAACGGTGCGGTGGAAGGCAGATACGCGGTGTTTGCCGCCGGGATGGACGAGCTGATGGCGGAGCTGTCCAACCATGCTCTATGCTTCCTGGACTCCTTTACCACCTCCGCCGCCCCCCTGCCCCCCAAGGCGGTGCTCACCGCCCAGGGCCGCCAGCTCCCCTCCTTTGGGGCCAGCCTGGACGCGGCAGCCGCCGACCTGACCCAGCTCCAAACCGCCAGCACAGGCGCGGTGGTACTGGTGGGCAGCGAACAGCGGGCGCTGAATCTGCAATCCATGCTCCGGGAGCGGAAGATCCGCTCGGCGGTGGACTTCCAGCTCCACGCCCTGCCCCAGCCGGGGAATATCACCATCGCGGTGGGGGGGCTGTCCGCGGGGTTTGACTACATCGGCTGCCCCTACGCGGTTTTGACCGAGGGGGGCGGCGAACCCCGGAAAAAGGGCAAGCGCCTCAAGCACGCCGCAGACCGCCGCCGTGTGGACTCCTTCACCGACCTCACCCCCGGCGACCTCGTCGTCCACGAGCACCACGGCATCGGCCGCTACGTGGGCATGGTGAAGATGACGGTGGACGGAGTGGAGAAGGACTACGTCAAGCTGGCCTACGCGGGGACGGATACCCTCTACCTCCCCGCCACCCAGCTGGACGTGATCTCCAAATATATCGGCGGCGGGGACGACCCGGAGAAAAAGAAACTGTCCAAGCTGGGGGGCACGGACTGGGAGAAGGCCAAGGCCCGCACCCGCAAGGCGGTGAAGGACCTGGCCAAAGGACTGATCCAGCTCTACGCCCAGCGCCAGCGCCAGCCGGGATACGCCTTTTCCGCCGATTCCCCCTGGCAAAAGGAGTTTGAGGACGACTTCCCCTACAATGAGACGGAGGACCAGCTCCGCTCGGTGGCGGAGATCAAGCGGGACATGGAAGCCCCCCGGCCCATGGACCGCCTGCTGTGCGGGGACGTGGGCTACGGCAAGACGGAGGTGGCCCTCCGGGCCATCATGAAGTGCGTGCTGGACGGCAAGCAGGCTGCGATCCTGGTGCCCACCACCGTTTTGGCCCGGCAGCACTATCTGACGGCCAGGGGCCGCTTCGCCAAGTACCCGGTGGAAATCGACATGGTCAGCCGCTTCCGCACCCCCGCCCAGATCAAAAAGACGCTGATGGGGTTAGAAAACGGCTCGGTGGACGTGCTCATCGGCACCCACCGGCTGCTGCAAAAGGACGTGCGGTTCAAGGACTTGGGCCTGCTGGTGGTGGACGAGGAGCAGCGCTTCGGCGTCACCCACAAGGAGCGGCTCAAGGAGCTGTCTAAACAGGTGGACGTGCTCACCCTGTCGGCCACCCCCATCCCCCGGACGCTGAACATGGC
>CAJULZ010000074.1 GCA_910587205.1 uncultured Oscillospiraceae bacterium | reverse complement strand
ACCACCGAGATCTACACTCTTTCCCTACACGACGCTCTTCCGATCTCTGCCCTGCCCAGAGATGTACCGATTCAAACACTCCCAAGCAGCCTCCAGCCTAACCCGAACCTGCCGGGGGGATACTCGTTGCAGAGCAGGCAGTAGGGCGGCTCGTCTTCCTCAATCTCCGGGAAGCGCCCCATGGGCGGGTTGAAACGGTTGTCTGTGTTTTCGTCATTGCACTGGCTCACCTCTCCCAGCAGCACCGGCCCCGTCCCCTCCTCCACTGTGAAATCATGATACAGCCGCTGCTGGATATGGATACTCTCCCCGGGGGTCAGGCGCACCTGCGTCCCGGCTGGGACTGTATCGGTACGCCCATCGGTATGGACGGTAACGCTGGAATCGTAATCGATCCCCTCGTCCGGCAGAGAGTTGTACACCCGGATCAGCATGTTCCCGCCCCCCGGTTGATGATGTCCTCGGTTTTATGCCAGTGAAAGTGGTTGGGGGGGCGTACTGGCCTTCCTTGCGATAGAGCAGCTTTTCCGCGTATACCTTCGGGTATTTCTCCGCCAGGGCTCGGTTCCCGTTGCGGATGGTAACCAGGGAAAACCCCAGCCGGTTGAAGTCCCCCATGCCGTAGTCGGTGATGTCCCAGCCCAGCATGCATTCCCGCACCTCGTCGTACTCATGGCCTAAAGTCCGCCGCCGCTCCGGGATGAAACGGCAGAAGGGGGCAGCGCAAAGCGGTACCGTGCGCACATGGCCTCCAGCTCCCTGAGGGCTTTGTTGATTTCAGAACGTTTCATTCTATGCCTCCTTGTGCGCGCTGGACCCTAAAGGGCCGGCACCCGGCCCCTTACCGGTTTTTCAGGCGGAACTTGGACACCAGATCCTTCAGCATCGACGCCTGGCCGGACAGCTCCTCGCTGGCGGCGGCGCTGGTCTCCGCCGTGGCCACGTTGCTCTGCACCACGTTGGAAATCTCCTCGATGCCCTGGGTAATCTCCTGGGCGTTGCCGGACTGCTGCTGGGTGTACTCCGCGATGCCGTCAATGAGCTTGCCCATCTCATCCGCCTGGCTCACCACGGCCAGCATGGATTCCGACGTGTCCTGGGCCGCCCGGGCCCCGTCCTCCATCGCACCCACCGTCTGGCCCAGCAGCACCGTGGTCTCCTTCGCCGCCTTGGAGGACTTGCCCGCCAGCATCCGCACCTCATCGGCCACCACTGCGAAGCCCTTCCCGGCCTCGCCCGCCCGGGCCGCCTCCACCGCGGCGTTCAGCGCCAGGATATTGGTCTGGAAGGCAATATCCTCGATGATCTTGACAATCCGGTGGATCTCCGTAGACCGGTCGCTGATCTTCTGGATAGACTCCGTCAGGTTCTGCATCTTCCCGCTGCTCTGCGTCAGTCCGTTCTTGACCTCCTGGGACAGCTGGCTGGCCTGTTGCGCGCCCTGGGCGATGCGGCGGACGCTCTCCGACACCGAGCTGATGTGCCCGGCCAGGGCTTCCACCTCGGCGGCCTGCTCGGTAGAGCCCTGGGATAGTGCCATAGCGCCGTTAGACACCTGCGCCGCCCCCGCGGCCACATCTTCCGATGCGGCGTGGAGCTGCCCCATCACACCGTTAAGCTGGAAAGAAATCTCCTCCAGCGAATCCTTGACCTTGGAGAATTCGCCGGTATAATCCTGCTCCAAGGTAAAGGCCAGATTGCCCCCCGCGATCTCCCGCAGCGTCTTAGCGATCTCGTCAATGTACACTACATAGTCCCGCAGCCGGACGGTGACCCGGTTGAAGTCGTCCGCCAGTACTCCCAGCTCATCGTTGGACTGGTAGCGGATGGCCTGGTCCAGCTCCCCTTCCGCGATTCGGGTAGCAGCCTGACTCAGCTCCGCCACCGGGCGGCCGATGATGCGCCGCACCTGGATAACCACCAAAAGGGTGAGGATGGCCACCGCCAGCACCGCCATAATTACCATGACCGCGGTGAGCCGGTGCAGCTCCATCAGCACCTCCCCCTGGGAAACATAGGCTACCGCCGTCCAGTCGCTCCCCGGCACCGGGGCCACCTGGATATACGTGCCGCCGTATAGGGAGAGCCCTGCCCTTCCCGCCTCAATCTCCTGGCTGGCATAGGCGTACATGCCGGAATCCAGCTGCCCCAGCTTGCTGCCGGTGATCTCCGCGTCCCGGTGGCCGATGATGGTGTCCGTCCGGGTGTCCACCAGGAAGATCCCGCCGGTATCCTCAATCTGGATACCGCTGACGATCTTGGAGATGGAATCCAGATATACGTCCGCTGCGGCCACCCCCCGCACCGAACCGTCCCTATTCTTCAGCACACCGGACGCGCCCACTACATATGACTGGCTGTCCTCGTCAAAATACACATCACCCAGGATGAAGTTCTGGGAGGCGACGCCGTCCTGGTACCAGCTTTTGGACAACGCGTCAAACTCCGGCCCCGGCACAAAGGATGCGTGGTACAGCTCGCCGCTGGTGAGCGCCACGTACAGCCCGGCGGGGTAGGCGTCGTTCTGCCCCGCCGTATGCTTGACATAATCCCGGATGGCGGGTACGTCCATGTCCTCGTATTCGATGGTATCCCGCTGCGTGTCCAGCATGGTCAGCGTGCTGTTCATCCACGCCCGGGTCTCCTGTATCGTCCGCTCCGTGGTGGTTCGGAGAAGGTCCTCGCTTTTTTCCAGCAGGACGCTGGACATCTGAAAATAGACCACCGCCAACAGCGCCGCCAGCGCCAGCACCGCGCTGGCTACAGTAGCAAAGACCAGCTTCCCCGTAATCCCCATCCCCCGCTTCACCGCAGAGGTGGAGCGGGCGGCTCGTCTTTCTTTCAGCTTCATCATGAAAAACTCCCCCCAACATTTTCTTGCCGCGCTGTTTCCTCGTGGAATTCCCACAAAAGACCAGTTTTACGGCAAAAAACCATACATTACGTATGATACCAGCTAAACGGCAGAAATGCAAGAATTTTATGGCGGCGGCCTTATTTTTTCCCGCCCATCCGGGCATCCTATTACCAGTCCCAGGCCGACCGGCGCAGCTGCGTCGGACCCGCCGGAACACGCAGGAGGAAACTATTAAATGGATCAGAAATTTTATATCTGCGAGCACTGCGGCAACGTCGCCGTCAAGGTCACGGACGCCGGCGTCCCGTTGGTGTGCTGCGGGCAAAAAATGAAGGAGCTCGCCCCCAGCACCACCGACGCCGCCCTGGAAAAACACGTCCCCGTATATCAGACGCAGGGCAATGTCGTGACGGTATCCGTCGGTTCCGTGGACCACCCCATGCTCCCCGAGCACTATATCGGGTGGATCTGGCTGCGCACCCGCCAGGGCAGCCAACTCAAAACCTTGGAACCGGGCAGCCGCCCGTCGGCCCGCTTCGCGCTGTGTGAAGGGGACGAGGTGGAAGCGGTCTACGCTTACTGCAACCTCCACAGTCTTTGGAAGGGGTGACGCCTCCCCAAACGGCGGGGCGCGCAAACCCGGTACAGGGGACGCCCCCGGATACCAGAGTATCCGGGGGCGTCCCCTGCCCTATCGCCTGTCCTGAGGATCAATCCTTGGCCAGGGTAAATTCGTCCACCATCTGCTTCAGCCCGGCCGCCTCCGCAGACAGCTCCTGGCTGGCGGCGGCGCTCTCCTGGGCCGTGGCGCTGTTGGTCTGCACCACGTTGGAAATCTGATCGATGCCCTCCGTGACCTGAGCGATGGACTCCGTCTGGCTCTCCACCGCCTTGACCACAATATCCATCTGGACAGTTACGTTCCCGGCATACTGGTTGGTCCGTTCCAGGGACTCGGTGACTTTTCCCACCGCCTGCCCGCCCTCGGTAACGGAGGCGATGGAGCCCTCGATCAGCTCCTTGGTGGCCTTGGCGGCCTCGTCGGACTTCTGGGCCAAGTTGCGCACCTCGTCGGCCACCACCGCGAAACCCTTGCCGGCGCTGCCCGCCCGGGCGGCCTCCACCGCGGCGTTGAGGGCCAGGATGTTGGTCTGGAACGCGATGTTTTCAATGGTTGCGATGATCTTGGAAATCTCCTCGGAGGAGCTGGAGATTTTCTCCATCGCCTTGTTCAGATCCTTGACATAATCCACGCTGGTTCCCAGCTGAGCGCCCGCCTGACCCACGGAACGGCCCGCCGCCTCCGCCGCCTCCGCAGTCCTCTTGGCGCTGAAGGAGATATCGTTGATGGTGGCCGCCAATTCTTCAATGGCGCTGGCCTGCTCCATGGAGCCCTGGCTCAGCGACTGGGCCCCGGTGGAAACCTGCCCGCTGGCAAACGATACCTGGCCGGCGGAAGCATCGATCTGCCGCATAGTGCCGCTCAGCTCCTGCTTTAAGTTGCGCATGGACAGCAGTATATTTTGGAACTCACCCACATAGGCGTCCCGGTGGGGGGATTGGATATCGAAATTCTTGCCGGCCATCTCGGTGAGCAGGTAGCTGATGTCACCGATGATGGTGTTCAACCCCTCCACCATCTCCGCCGTAGCCCGGGTGAGCTCCGCCGTCTCGTCCTGCCCGGCGGTCTGGGGAACCGGGGACTTCAGGTCGCCCTCCACCAGCAGCTTCATCCGGGCGCACACCGCCCGCATGGGTACGCTGATGTTGCTGGACAGCTTCACCGCCACCACAATGGAGGCTAGGCCAGAGGCCACAATCACCAGGATGTTGATGAGGATGCCCACATATGTATCGGTGAGGTAGTCCTTCTTCATGGCCGTAACCGCCACGCTCCAGCCGTCCGTGCCGCCCACCGGGGCATAGGCCGCATACCGGGGCCCGTCGGTATCCTGGAAACTTCCAAACCCGTTCTTCCCCTGGCGCATCTCGGCGTGGATCGCGGCCAGCTCCTTCAAAGACCGGTCGTCCTGGGCGTCCCGCTCTATGTTCTGGGTGGTGATGGTCTCCAGGGTCACGTCGGCGATGGTGTCGCCGTTTTTGTTGATCATATAGGCCCGGCTGTTTTTACTGACCTTGATGGAGGACACGATGTCGTTCAAAAAGGTCTCAGGCGGCACGAAATACACCACGCCCACAATGCCGCCATCCCGGCTTCCGCCGCCATAGAGGGGCGCGGCCACCATGATGGACAGCTCCCCGGTGATCTTGCTCACCAGCGGCTCAGACACATAGATCTGGCCCTTCATGGCCTGCTGGACATACTCCCGGTCGGAGTAGTCCTTGCCGTCGAAAATGCTATAGCCGTTCGCGCCGATGACGTTGCCCCGCTGGAAGCCGTGCATAGCCGCCCGCTCGTCAATAATAGCGCGTTTTTCCTCCACAGCCGTCCCGCTGTCGGACAGCTGGGCGATATAGCCGGTGTCCATGGCCACGTTTTTGTAGGCCGCGAGCTCCTGCTCAATGCGCTCCGCCGCCAGCACGGCGGTCTCGCTCATCATCTGATCCACTGTGGCGATGGTGCTCCGGTAGTTGAGGGCAATACTGGTGGCCCCTACCAGGACCAACGCGGTCAGAACCGTCGCCATCAGGCAGACCGTGATCTTCTTTTGGATGCTGTTCATCTCTCCGCACCTCTTTTTACATTTTTATGCAATTCTGCGATGCTTTGGGGTCTATATACCTCATTATTATATGGGCTTAGGAGGCTGTTTGTCAACGGTCTCTATTCCAAATATGCCTCTCCCTGCCGCCCCGCCGGGAAGCCGTCCATCTCTGCCCCCAGCGCTTCAAAAAACCGCCCGATGTGTATCCCATCCACCAGCGCGTGGTTGGCCAGCACCGTCACCGGCATCACGGTGCGTCCCCCCGCTTCCCAGTACCGCCCCCAGGTAAGGCGGGGGTTGCTATCCGCCGGGACGGGGGTGGGCTGACGGATGGCGGTGTACCGCACCCACGGCACGGCAGACACGAACAGCAGGCCCAGCGCGTCCTCCCCGTCGTCCAGATCCCCATCGGCCTTTGCCTCCTCCTGGCGGGCCTTGGCATCCGGGAGATATTCCCCAAAGGGCCGCATACAGTCCAAACGGCAGTAGCAATACGTCCCATCCTCCCGCAGCACCGTGTGGGAGGTGTCGCAGCGGTCAAACTCCACCGGCCTGCCCCCCACGATCCGCTGGCGCAGCTGGGGCACTGCGTTGGCCGCCCGCCCCGCGCAGTACAGGAAGCTGAGGAAAAAGGGCAGCCCCGCCCCCCGGCACACCGCCAGGAACCGGGTGACGTCCACCTCCGCCGTCAGCCCCACATAGGGGTCAGCCATGGCGTTAAAATATTCGAAATGCCCCCTGCGGGGATAACTCTCCCAATCCAGCGCCCGGTAGTCCATACCGAACCCCCCTTTCGTTTTTCCATCGTCAAATATGCAGTCCGCTCAACGGGTATCTATTATACTACGCCCTTCCCTGAAAAACAACTGGAACTGGGCGGCCGGGGAGTGTCCTCCGGGAAGACATATTGCGGCGCTCCCCCCTCAGATAGGGGAAGCGCCGCTAAAGCCTCTGCGTCCAAGGGGGTCCCGCAGCCCGGGTTCTCCGGCAAAAACTCAAATTTAACCCTGGACGTGTCCTCCGGAGTGTGATAGACTGGGGAACGCCCGTTGTAAACAGAGAGGGGTAAAACAGCGTGATCTTTGGAAAACATATTAACCGGTATTACTTCAAATACGCCGGGTGGCTCCTGCTGGGGCTGGCCGCGCTGATCCTGGTGGACTATATCCAGCTCGTCCTGCCAAACTTGTACCAGCAGGTCATCAACGGGGTAAACCAGGGCTTCGTGGAGGTGGACGGCGCGGCCGTCCCCTTTGACATGGACTTCCTGCTGGACCGTATCTGCCTGCCCATGGTGTGGATCGTGGTAGCCATGGTGTTCGGCCGCTTCCTGTGGCGCGTGTGCATTTTCGGCGCCGCCATCAAGGTGGAGACCGACCTGCGCAACGAGATGTTCGACCACGCCAAGGACCTGGACAGGCAGTTCTATACGGAAAACAAAGTGGGCGGGCTGATGAGCCTGTTCACCAACGACCTGGAGACTGTGCAGGACTGCTACGGCTCCGGTTTCCTGATGTTTTTCGACGCGCTGCTGCTGGGCACGATGTCCATGCTGCGCATGTGGGCTATGGACCCCGTCATGACCGCCCTGGCCATGATCCCCATGGCGCTGCTGCTGGCGTCCAGCGCGGTGGTGGGCCGGTACATGATGAAAAAATGGGACATCCGCCAGGAGGCGTTTTCCCGGCTGTCCGACTTTTCCCAGGAGAGCTTTTCCGGCGTGGCGGTCATCAAGGCCTTTGTGAAGGAGGCCAGGGAACTCATGGCCTTCCAAAAGCTCAACCGGGAGAATGAAGATGCCAACGTGGACTTCACCCGGGCCTCGGTGCTGCTGCGCATCCTGGTGACGCTGTTTGTGGAATCGGTGATCTGCATCATCCTGGGCTATGGCGGCTGGCTGGTGTGGCGGGGCGTTTTCAACGCCGGGGAACTGATGGAATTCATCGGCTATTTCCAGGCTATCGTGTGGCCCATCATGGCGGTGTCTGAGCTCATCGACATGACCAGCCGGGGCCAGGCCTCCCTCAAGCGCATTGGCGAACTGTTGGACGCCCCCCAGGGCGTGGCCGACCGCCCGGACGTGCGCCCCCTGGGGCCGGTGCGGGGGGATATCGAGTTCCGGCATCTCACCTTCCGCTATCCCGGCGGGGAGTACGACGCCCTTCAGGATGTATCCTTCTCCATCCGCGCCGGGGAAAACATCGGCCTGGTGGGCCGTACCGGGGCGGGCAAGACCACTGTGGTGGACCTGATCCTGCGCACCTGCAACGTCCCCGACGGCACGATTTTCGTAGACGGGCACGATGTCAACACCGTCCCCATCCAGGACGTGCGCCGGGCCGCAGCCTACGTCCCCCAGGACAACTTCCTGTTCAGCGACACCATCGCCCGGAACATCGACTTCACCCATACCGCCCCCGACCCGGCCCGGGTATCCACCGCCGCCGTCCTGGCCGGGGTGGACGGAGACATCCGGGACTTCCCCCAGGGCTACTCCACTGTCCTGGGCGAACGGGGGGTCACTGTCTCCGGCGGGCAGAAACAGCGCATCTCCATCGCCCGCGCCCTCATCAAAGACGCGCCCATCCTGATTCTGGACGATTCGGTGTCCGCCGTGGACACCCAGACCGAGCGCGCCATCCTGGACAGCCTGAAGCGCACCCGCAAGGGCCGGACCACCATCCTCATCGCCCACCGGATCTCCACCGTGGAGCAGATGGACCGCATCATTTTCCTGGAGGACGGCCGGGTATCCGCCGCCGGACCCCACAGCGAGCTGTATGAGACCTGCCCGGCCTACCGCCGCATGGTGGAGCTGCAAAAACTGGAGGAGGAGGGGAAGCAGCACAATGCGTGAATATCTGCCAATCCTCTTTGTGGGGGCCGTCGTGGGGACGTTCTCCCTGGTTTTCCTCATCGTCTGGTACCTGGACCGCCACAGGAAAACCGTCCCCGACTTCGACCGCCATATCCCCGACGGGGAGATCATCCGGCGGCTGATGAAATATGCCCTTCCCTATAAAAAAGAATTCCTGCTGGTGCTGGTCATCATGCTGGCTTCCATCGCCTATGACCTGGCCTCTCCCCTTATCATCGGCGCTATTGAGGAGCTTATTAAGGACAGCTTCGAACCCTCCGCCCTGCTGCGCTGGGTGGCGCTGTACGCGGGCATCCTCATCGTCTCCATGGTGTGCACCTATTTCCAGGCCATCATCCTGCAAAGAACCGGGCAGAAGATCCTCTCCGCCCTCCGGCAGGACCTGTTCACCCATATTGAATCCCTCTCCCATGAGCAGCTGAACAAGATCCCCGTGGGCAAGCTGGTCACCCGCGTCACCAACGACACCAACGCCATCTCCATGATGTTCACCAACGTCCTGGTGAATATGGCGAAAAACGCCTTCATCGTGGTAGGAGTGCTGGCCGCCATGCTGATGCTCAACTACGCCCTGACGCTGATGATCCTGTGCTTCGTGCCCTTCCTGGTGCTGTTCACCGTCATCTTCCGCACCTTCACCCGGAAAGTCCACCGGGTGGTGAAGGACCGCACCACCGACATCAACACCTATCTGTCGGAAAACCTCTCCGGCATCAAGATCACCCAGGTTTTCAACCAGGAAGGGCGGAAGATGGACGACTTTCTGTCCAAAAGCGCCGCCCTGAAAAAAGCCAAGCAGAACCAGATCCTTGTGTTCGGCATCTTCCGGCCCATGGTATATATGCTGTATGTCTCCTCCGTACTGTGCCTGCTGTACCTGGGGGGCAGGGGGTACATCCGGGACACCGTATTCTTGGGCCAGGCCATGACCAGCGGCACCATCGTCTCCTTCTATATGTTCATCTCCAAATTCTTCAACCCCATCCAGACCCTGGCCGAGCAGTTCAACCAGCTCCAATCCGCCTTCGCCTCGGCGGAAAAAATCTTCTCCGTCTTTGACCTCCAGCCCGAGGTGGTGGACGCGCCGGACGCCGCCGATCTGCCCGCCATCCGCGGCGAGATTGAGTTCAAGGACGTGTGGTTCGCCTACGAGCCCGGGGAGTGGGTGCTCAAAGGGGTATCCTTCCACGTGGACGCCAAGCAGACCGTGGCCTTCGTGGGTGCCACCGGTTCGGGCAAGACCACCATTTTGTCCCTCATCTGCCGGAATTACGACATACAGAAGGGCCAGATCCTCATCGACGGCATCGACATCCGCAAAATCAAAATCGCTTCCCTCCGGCGGCACTTCGGCCAGATGCTCCAGGATGTGTTCCTGTTCTCCGGTACCATCCGCAGCAACATCGTTCTCCGGGAGGAGCGCTTCACCGACGAAGAGATCTGGGACGCCTGCAAATACGTCAACGCCGACTCCTTCCTGAGCAAAATGGAGCGGGGGTTAGACGAGGAAGTGCGGGAGCGGGGGGCCAACTTCTCCGCCGGACAGCGGCAGCTGCTCAGCTTCGTGCGCACCATCATCCACCGCCCGGAGGTGATGATTTTGGATGAAGCCACCGCCAACATCGACACCGAGACCGAGCTGCTCATCCAGGACTCCCTGGAAAAGATGAAAAACATCGGCACCATGCTCATCGTGGCCCACCGCCTGTCCACCATCCAGCACGCGGACCAGATCATCGTACTCTCCCACGGGGAGATCCTGGAACACGGCACCCACCAGGAACTGCTGGCCCAAAAGGGCCGGTATTACCAGCTCTACACCCTGCAATTCCATAAGCAAAAGCTTATGGGAGCTTAGAGCAGCGCCGCCGGGGCACAATGCCTCCGGCGGCTTTCTTTTTGCGGGCCTGTAGGGGCGGACGCCGCCCGCCTCCACGCCGGATTTCTGCCAAGCGGCGGGCGCACACTGTGCGCCCCTATATTTATCCTTGACAAATAGTCCGCCCCATGCTACTATATTTTTAACAGTAGAAAAATAGGTAGTAGTGAAAGGAGCGTACCCATGAAAAAAGACTACATGGCCCGTCTGGAGTGGGCGGCCCGCTGGCGGCTCCCGCCCCAGGAGGCCAACGACGTCATCGCCGACTACCGGGACATTGTGGGCGACCCGCCCCGGCCGGAGGACGAACTTCTCCGGGACCTGGGCAGCCCCCGGGCCGCCATCCGCCCCTTGACCCCGCAAAAACAGTACCGCGTCTGGCTGGCGGTGTTCGCCCTGCTGGCGGCCTGTCCCCTCCTCCCCGGCCTTGGCCCCCTCCCCGGCATGTGGCGCCTCTGGGACTTCTGCCTGCGCACCCGGATTTTTGGCCTCTACATCAACGATATCCTGCCCTTCCTTGGCATGGCCTGCGCCCTAATCTGGTTCCGCTGGAAGGGCCAAAAGCAGGGCCGCCTCCCCCGCGCCGTCCCGGCGCTGCTGGCGGTGGCAGCGGCCTGCACCGTGGCGGTGCTGGCGGTAGACTGGGTCTGGATGCGCGACCCCGTCGGCTTTTCCGCCCTGTTGGGGGAGGTGCCCGTCCGCGTGCTGGGCATATTCCCCCTCGGCTGGACAAGGCCCACCACCGTCCTCCTGCTCAACGACACCCTGGGATGGGTCGGCTGCTTTGCCATGGCGCTGCTGGCCCTGTTGGGCCTGGTCAAGGCCCGGACGGGGGACCGCCGCTGGGCGGCGGTGTACATCCTGGCCCTCACCGCCGTGCTGGTGTCCGCAGAAACCCTGGCCTTCCTGAACAACATGGAGATTGGCGGCAACATCACCCCGGACTGGTGGATGCCCTACCTCCGCCTCTGGGCAATCCATGCCGGGATGGGTCTGGTTGGCGCGGGGGTGGCCCTATGCTGAAAAAAGATCTCGTCGAGCTGTGTCTGCTCCACCTGCTGGCCCAGGGCGACCAGTACGGCTACGAGCTGCTGCGGCGGCTCCACGGCGCCTTCCCCGACACCCAGGAGAGCGCGGTCTACGCCATCCTCCGGGGGCTGTGCCAGAAGGGCTGCTCGGAGCAGTACGTGGGTACGGCGTCCGACGGCCCCGCCCGGAAATACTACCGCCTGACGGATCGCGGCACGGCCCGGTACGGCGAGCTGCTCCGGCAGTGGCGCGCCCTGCTGGACGCTCTCACAGCGCTGGGCATCACATGAAAATCCCCCCTGCGGGATACCGCAGGGGGGATTTTTCGCCTATTTTACCAGTTGTCCTTCTCCTCAGCATACACGGAGGGCAGAATGGCGGCCAGATGGCCGAACTCCTTCAGGTTGTGGGCGAACAGGCCCATGGGGGCCATATCGGGCACCCGCACGCCGTCCGGCAGCAGCTTGACCACTTCGCCGTTCACCAGGCCGTACCCGATCCAGAAGCGGCTGCGCAGCTCAATGCCGCCCTCGATCTCCCGCACCATGTGGGTCATGATGGCGGCCACCCCCTGGCCGGGCACAGGCCCGTGGCCGTTGGCGCACTGCATGGCGGCGCAGGCCGGGGTGCCCACCTTGTCCTCATCGTAGCCCAGCACGTGGGGGTACTGGAAATTGAGCACCAGCTCGTCGGGGCCGGGGCCAATGTCCTCCAAGACGTGGTGGACGGTGCCCCAGTTCTTCTCCCGCATGGGGACGCCGGGGTCCTTGACCCGCTCCGGGTTCTGCTGGCGGGCGTAGAAGTGATCCTCCGGATCCCAGATGCGGTAGCGCAGATCCTCCAGTCCGTGCCAGGCGAACCACCAGTTGAACATCTCAGGGGTGACGCCGGGCATTTTGGTGAGGTTTGCCAAGTAGCCGGCGCCGTTTTCCATCACGCACCAGCCCACCTCGCAGTCTAAGTAGCCGGGCTTGAACAGGTCGTTGCGCCGCTCAATGGGCAGGGCCAGCTTGGGGTCGATGGGGCCCGCCTGGAGCACGGCCAGCTTCTCCGGGGGGATGGGGGTGATGGGCAGGTCATAGTACTTGGCGTAGGGCAGGGCGCGCTCCTCTGGCTTGAGTTCGGGTCTGGCTGCCATAGTGGTTCCTCCTTTTATTTTGTCTGTTTTGCTGAAATCATCTTATCATACCGCCCCTGTCTTTGTACAGTCCCCACGGCGTCCCAGGAGTAAAAATCGGACACCGCCTGAAAAAATGTCCGGATTTCCCTTGCCCTTTGGGGGCGCGGCGGCTATAATGGGGAAAACGGCCCCGGGAAAGGAGCTCCCTTATGAATGTCAAACGCCGCGACCTGAACCGACAGCGCATCACCCAAGACATTGAGCTCGCTTTCCTGCACGACTACCGGCAAAAGGGCATCGACGGCGTGAGCATCTCCGGCATCTGCCAGCGGTGTGGCATTTCGCGCTCCACCTTCTACTTATACTTTGAGGACAAATACGCCGTGCTTCAAGGGGTGGAGGACCGGCTTCTGGGCTGCCTATGGGGGATCTGCGGGGAACTGCCCGACATTGTGGATCACCATAACCACGCCTCGGACAACGCCCTGCGCGTCATCGCCCACATCCGGGAAAACATGGCCTGGTACCGGGCCCTGCTGGGCCGCCACGGCGACCCCATGTTCCTCTACCGCTGGAAAAAAGACATTGACCGCAGCCT
Source organism: uncultured Oscillospiraceae bacterium (assembly GCA_910587205.1). Taxonomy (GTDB): domain Bacteria; phylum Bacillota; class Clostridia; order Oscillospirales; family Oscillospiraceae; genus Enterenecus. The sequence goes on along the minus strand of CAJULZ010000074.1, from coordinate 1,252 downwards.
CCGGCTCAAGCTGCTTCAGCGGGGGGTGCCGGAGGAGGATGCGGTTTTCCAGGGCGTGATGTTCGCCTCCGCCCTCATCGGGCTGTACACCTATGTGGTGCTGGAATACCCCGATATCCCCGACCGGCAGCTGTGCCGGTACATGGACGGCCTGCTGATCCGTATTCTGGACTGAGGGACAGGCAAGTTCCCCCCTTCCGGCGCATAAGCTCTCCCCATGGAGGTGTAGCGGATGCTCAGGCTGCTGCGGGAACAAAAGGTGCGGGACGCGCTGGTGGGGCTGGCCCTGCTGACGGCCACGGCCGGGCTGGTGGCCGCGCCGGGGGAGGCCATCGCCGGGGCCAAGGACGGGTTGCTCCTGTGCTTTAACGTCATCGTGCCCTCCCTGTTCCCGTTTTTCGTATTGTCCTCCCTGGTGGTGGACCTGGGCCTGGCCGCCTATCTGGGCCGGGCCATGGAGGGGCTGATGCGCCCCTTGTTCCGGGTAAGCGGGAGCTGCGCGGCGGCGGTGGCCCTGGGCTTCATCGGCGGCTACCCCGTGGGGGCGCGCACCGCCCTCCAGCTCTACCAGCAGGGGCTGTGCTCCAAGACGGAGGCGGAACGTCTGCTGTCTTTCTGCAACAACTCCGGCCCCGCTTTCATCTTGGGCGTGGTGGGGGCGGGCATCTTTGGCGACAGCCGGGTGGGGTTGCTGCTCTACCTGACCCACGCCCTGGCCTCCCTCCTTGTGGGGCTGCTGTTTCGCTTTTACGGCGGCGGGCGGCGGGATGGCCGCGCCCACACCGCCCACTCCAAGCCAATACAAACCGTCACCCTCCCCGCCGCCTTCACCGGGGCGGTAGCCCGCGCCCTCCAGAGCACCTTGGGCATCTGCGCCTTTGTGGTGTTTTTCGCCGTGGTGCTCCGGCTGCTGTCGGCCTACGGGGTGCTGTCGGCGGTGGCGGCCCTGCTGTCCCTGGCCGGATTCGAGGCGGAGTGGGCCAGGCGGCTGGTGGCGGGCCTGCTGGAGCTGTCCTCCGGCGTGGCCTCCCTCCAGGGCGGCGCGCATCTGGCCGGACGGGTATCCATGGCGGCGTTTATGCTGGGTTGGGCAGGGCTGTCCGTCCACTGCCAGGTGCTCTCCTTCTTGGTGGACAGCGGCCTATCCGCCAAAGCGTACCTGGCGGGCAAGCTGTGCCACGGGCTTATCGCCGCCGGGCTGACCTATGCAGTTACCCGGCTGTTCCCGCTGTCCGCCCCTGTGGCGGACTAC
>CAJULZ010000073.1 GCA_910587205.1 uncultured Oscillospiraceae bacterium | reverse complement strand
GGTTCCGGGCGGGCGCTTTTGGTTTGCGCGCGGGAGGGGCTACCGCCGGGCGGCCCGGCGCGGCGCGGCCCCGCGCCGCTTCTGCGACAGCAGGGCGATGGCGGCGGAGCCCCACTCGAAGGCCCGCTCAAACACGAAGATCACCGACGGGGTGAGCATGAGGAACACCACGATGACCAGCCCCGCCTGGAAGTCCAGCGGCGTGAGCTGGAAGAACCCGCCCAGGGCCAGCACCGCGACGGCGAAGGCCGCCGACATGGCGCCCAGCAGGGTCCACCGCTTCCAGTCCAGGGGCTTTGAGATGTAATAGAGCACCAGCAGGCCCACCTCGCCCATGATAACGGTGGCCAGGGTGGAAAGAGTGACCCGCTCAAAGGAAAAAGCGACGGTGAACAGCTCGATGAAAATCATCAGCACCACGTTGGCCAGGCCGCCGGGCAGCGCCCGGCGCAGGACGTTGGTCATAAAGCGGCCCTTGACGATCTCGTGGTTGGGCTCCAGGGCCAGCACGAAGGAGGGCGCGCCGATGGTCAGGGCGCTGATCAGGGTGAGCTGGATGGGGATGAAGGGGTAGGGGAAGCCGGCGAGCAGGGTGATGAGGGACAGGAAGAAGGACATGATGTTTTTGACGAGGTAGAGGGCCGCCGCCCGCTGGATGTTGTTGATCACCCGCCGCCCTTCCTGCACCACCTGGGGCATGGAGGCGAAGTTGGAGTCCAGCAGCACCACCTGGGCCACCTGGCAGGCCGCCTCCGCGCCGGAGGCCATGGCGATGCCGCAGTCGGCGTCCTTCAGGGCCAGCACGTCGTTCACACCGTCCCCGGTCATGGCTACGGTGTGGCCCGCTTTTTGCAGGGCCTTCACCAGCTTACGTTTCTGGTCGGGAGTGACGCGGCCAAACACGCTGTACTCCCGCACCGCCCGGGCGTAATCCGTGGGCTCCTTGAGGGTGGCGGCGTCTACGAACCGCTCCGCCCCCTTGATGCCCGCTTGGACGGCCACGGCGGACACGGTGGACGGGTTGTCCCCGGAGATCACTTTGACGGCGACGCCCTGCTGGGCGAAGTAGCGGAAGGTCTCGGGGGCCTCCTCCCGGATGGGGTTGCTGATGACGGCCAGGGCCAGCGGCTCTGCCGCGCCCACGATTCCCCCGTCCATGGTGGGCGGGTTGGCGCACTTGGCCAGCAGCAGCACCCGGCAGCCCTGCTCCTGGTAGGGGGCGACCATGTGCTCCAGATCGGCGTACCGGGCCTTCATGATAAACTCCGGCGCCCCCACCACGTAGGAGCCCTGGGAGCGGAACACTACCGCCGACCATTTGTTGGCGGAGGTGAAGGGGACGGTGCGCTCCACGGGCCAGACGGAGGTCTTGCTGAACCGGCGGGCCATGGCCCGGGCGGTGTCGTTGTCCGCGTCCACGGCGCGGTAGTAGGCGTTGAAGATCTCCTCCACGCGGGCCTGGGGGCAGCGGTCCTCGTCCAGGGGGACGATCTCCTGGACGGACATCTCCGGCTGGGTGATGGTGCCCGTCTTGTCCACGCACAAAACGTCCACATGGGCCAAGGTCTCCACCGCGCTCATTTCGTGCACGAGGGTCTGCTTCTGCCCCAGGCGCATGACGGACACCGCCAGCGCCACGCTGGTGAGCAAGTACAGCCCTTCGGGGATCATGCCGATGAGGGCGGCCACCACCGACGGGACGGCCTCAGTGAAGGCGTTGCCCTGGACGGCCAGCTCGTTGTAGAACAGGGCGGCCCCGATGGGGATGAGGGCGAAGCCGATGAAACGGATCAGCTTGTCCAGCGACTTCATCATCTCCGACCGGCCCACCCCCTGGTCGGCCTTGGCCTCCAGGGACAGGCGGGAGGCGTAGCTGGCCGCGCCCACCCGGTCCAGCCGGGCGCGGCATTTGCCGGATACCACGAAGCTGCCGCTGAGCAGCTCGTCCCCCACGTCTTTGGTGATGGGGTCAGCCTCGCCGGTGATGAGGGCCTCGTTCACCGTCACCTGGCCGGACAGCACCGGGCCGTCGGCGGGAATCTGGTCCCCCGCCCCCAGCTCCACAATGTCCTCCCGCACCAGCTTGTGCACCGGGACGGTGCCCAGCTGCCCGTCCCGCACCACCTTGACCCGGGCCTCGCTGATGAGGGACAGCTTTTCCAGGGTGGCCCGGGAGCGGAGCTGCTGGATGATGCCGATGATGGAGTTCACCGCGGCGATGCCCAGGAACATCATGTCCTTGAAGTCCCCGGCCAGCACCAGCAGGGCGGCCAGCACCACAAAGACCAGGTTGAAGAAGGTGAGGGTATTTTCCCGGATGATCTGGCCGGTGGATTTGGCGTTGGAGGCCACCGCCTCGTTGCCCAGGCCATGTTCCAGGAAGTCCGCCGCCTGGGCGGCGGTGAGGCCCATTTTCGGGTCGGGGAACACCCGTTCCGGTTCATGGGGCGAGCGGGCGGCCCGTTCCTCCCGGCGGCGCTCCCGCTGTTTTTCCTCCCGCCCGCGCCTGGGGGGCGGGGCCTGCTGTGCCTGTGAAGATTGAGCCATAGGAAAGCTCCTTTGCGTCGTAATTTGGAATGTCATGGGATATCATATCACGTTAAAGGGCTGGCGTAAACCGCCAACCCTTTAACGTTTTATGAATTTAGTCAAACCAAGAAGCGCTAAGCCGTCGTGAGCAGCGCGGATGGACCGAAGCGAAGGCAAAAGCCCAAGAAGGGCCGGAGGCCCGGATGGGGTTTGCCTGAGCCGTAGGGAAGCCGCGTGTTGCGAACAGGCGAAGCGTGACCAAGAAGCGCTAAGCCGCCATCGGCTCCCCTCACACGCTCCACCGCACCTCCACCGTAAACACCCCGTCCGTCCACCGGGCGCCGGCGGAGTGCCCCATGCGCTCCGCCAGGGCCTTGACGATGGCCAGCCCCAGGCCGGTGGACTGCCCGGTGCGCATTTTATCGGCGGTATAGAACCGCTCAAACACATGGGCGGCGTCCTCGGCGGTGAGCTCCTCCGCCCGGTTGGAGAAAGCGGACACGATTTGGTTCCCCTCCCGGTACAGCTTCACGGACAGCACGCCCGTTCCGTGGCGCAGGGCGTTGGTGAGCAGGTTGGAGAAGATCCGGGTCACGGCTCCGCTGTCCGCCCACACGGGGGGCAGCTCCGGGGTAATGTCCACGTCCACCTCCAGCCCGGCCTCCTCAATCTGCTGGTAGGCGGCGGCCAGCTGATCGGACAGCGCCCGGGTTAGGTCCACCTGCTCCCGCTCCAGGGGCAGTTCGCCCCCCTCAATGCGGGACAGGTCGTAGAAGGAGGCGATGAAGGTCTGGAGAGTGCGGGCCCGGCCCTCCACCACGGACAAGTATTCCGCCTTTTTTTCCGGGGACAGGCCGTCCCCCTCCAAAAGCTGCAAATAGCCCAGGATGGAGGTGAGGGGGGTGCGCAGGTCGTGGGAGACGTTGGCAATCTGCCGCCGCAGCGCCTGCTCCTTCCGGAGGGAGAGCGCCCGCTCCTCCTGACGCAGCTCCAGCAGCTGGTTGAGGCACACCAGCAGCTCCTCTGCCCCGGCGCTGGGGCAGGGGAGGGACAGCCGGGTGGTAGTCTGGTTTGCCATCTGCTCCCGCATCCGGCGGGCGGCAAGGTGGAGGCCCTTTTCCAGGCTGGCCTGCCGCCCGATGAGGACGGCGCACAGCAGGAGCAGCGCGATGATGAGGATGGTTTTCATGGCGGAAAGCCCCTTTCATCTGTCACAGATAGCCGAACATGATCAGCAGCAGCACCGACAGCAGGGCCAGCAGCGCAGCCTTGACGAACCAGGGGGAGCGGTTCCCGCGGCCCAGCCACAGCCCCAGCAGGAGCAGCAGCATGGGGCCAAAAATGCCCAACGGCCCCGTGAGGAGGGGGACGAAAACATTCAGCGCAGCCATTGCCATGGGTCAGTTCCAGCCGAAGAACAGCAGGTAGAGCGCTGCCAGGAACAGGACAAACAGCGTTTTCATAGGACACCTCTTTGTTGTCACGCTCGCGTTGGGCCGGCTTGCGGCCTGGATTCCCTCCGGCTTGGGCTGGTCGATGGGGCGCTGAACACCCCATCGACCGTCCTCGCTCCGGGCTATCCGGGCCTGCCGGCCTGCGCTCGCGCCTCCAGCCGGGCCTTGCGGCCCGGCTGGAGGCGCGGTTTTTACCTCTGATGCCTCGTGATGACAAAGGCGCATAGGGCGGCCGCCCCGGCGGCAATGAGGCACGCCGCCAGCTTTTTTCTTTTCACACAGATTCACCCCACAATTTGATATTTTAGGAAGCGCTGATTAAATGCGTCTGCGGCGCTTCGCGGATCTTTTTTGCCACAACTTCGTTGCGATTTCTTGAGATAAACACAATTATTCCTGCGAAATCCCGCCTCGCTGCGGCAAAAAATCTCGCGCAAATCGCTCTTGCCGATTTAATCAGTCCTTCCTTTACTTGATTTCTTTCTTATGGAACCCATACAGCCCGATGGCGGTGCAGACAATTACCCAGAACGCCCCCACCAGCCACGCCTGCCCCAGATAGACCGGGTCGCCTACCACTTCCTTGGCCCCGTCCAGCAGGGGCGCGGGGAAGTGCTGCTGTATTTTCAGCAGCAGATTGCCAAACCCGCCCTCGATGAGCAGGCCCGCCAGCTCAATGACGGTGTCCAGCACGAACACGATGCCCACATAAAGGAAGGAGCTGGCCATCTCGCCGTTGACCAGGAACAGGCACATACACATGGCCGCCTGCCCGCCGATCCACAGGGGTATGCCCGCCGCCAGGAAGTAGCCCACGATGATCAGGGCGTCCCCGGAGGAGTAGAACCCGGCGGGACCCTCCATGGGCAGGCAGACGGCGCACAGGCCGATGAAAAAGACCATCATGATCGCCAGGTACACAAGGGACAGCAGAGTCTGGGCGAGAAGTTTGCCCAGATAGATCCGGGTGCGGCTCAGGCCGAAGGACACCTCGTTTTTCAGGGTGGAGTTCTTGTACTGACCCGCGAACACGATGTCCCCGGTGAGCAGGCACATACAGAAGCCGATGGCCCCCATCTCCACGATGCTGATGATGGCCCCGCCGAAGGGGGTGGGCATGGAGTGGGAATTGTGGAAGGCGAACATGGAGGCGAACAAGGCCTCCAGCGCCAGCAGGGCGGCTAAGGTGATATAGGTGTAGGGCCGGCGCAGCAGCTTGTAAACTTCGGCGCGAATGTAGTTAAGCATGACGGCCACCTCCGATCAGGCTGAGGAAGTAGGCCTCCAGATCCGCGCCCTTCTGCTCCATGGCCAGCAGGGCCACGCCGTTCTGGGCCAGGGCGTAGGACGCCCGCTTGGGGTCGTCCAGGCAGTCGTAGAGCTGGATCACGCTGCCCGGCAGCACCTCGAACTTGTCGGTGCCCAGCTGGGACTGGAGGACGGCGGCGGCCTTAGCGGTGTCGTCCACCTCCAGACGCAGGCAGGTGCGGCACTTGTCATGGAGGGCTTCGGCGGAAATCTCCTCGATGATCCTGCCCTGCTCCATAAAGCCGTACCGGGTAGCCACGCTGGACAGCTCGGACAGGATATGGCTGGAGATCAAAATGGTGGTCTGCCGCTCAGCGTTGAGGCGGCGCAGGATCTGCCTGAACTCCGCCACGCCCTCCGGGTCCAGGCCGTTGATGGGCTCGTCCAGGATGAGGAAGTCCGGGCGGTTCATCAGGGCCAGCCCAAGCCCAAGCCGCTGCTTCATGCCCAGGGAGAAGGACTTGAATTTCTTGGCGCCTGCGCTTGTGAGCTCCACCAGCTCCAGTGCCTCGTCCACCGTCTGCCGCCCGGGGATGCCCCGCTGGAGGCGGTAGTACTCCAGGTTTTCCCGGGCGGTAAGGAAGGGGGAGAAGGAGGGGATTTCAATCATGGTCCCGGTGCGCTGCCGCTGGCGGCGTATGGCTTTGCCCGCCGCTCCGAACAGCTCCAGTTCGCCGCCGGTGGGGGCGGACTGGCCGGTGATCATCCGCATGAGGGTGGTCTTACCCGCGCCGTTGCGGCCCACCAGCCCGTAGATGTCCCCCCGGCGCACCATCATGCTCGCGCCGTCCAGGGCCATGCAGGAACCGTAGGCTTTCTGAAGGCCGTAGGCGGCCATCACTGCCGTGTTTTCCGTCATAGCGTTTCCGCCTTTCTGTTTGAACTGGCTTTATTGTAATACCGAAAGGCCAAAACTCCTGAAAGGAAGTCTAAAGAAATCCTAAATGCTTGCCTTGCTCGGTTATCCTCACGCTTCTCGTTGTCACGCTCGGATTGGCCGCGCGGCCGGGTCGCTTTCGCTGCGCATCAGGCAAGATCCGGTCCCGCTTTGCGGGCCCTGGGTTCTTGCCTTCGCTTCGCTCCAAGCTCCCCTGCGCGGCTATCCTCACGCTTCTCGTTGTCACGCTCGGATTGGCCGCGCGGCCGGGTCGCTTTCGCTGCGCATCAGGCAAGATCCGGTCCCGCTTTGCGGGCCCTGGGTTCTTGCCTTCGCTTCGCTCCAAGCTCCCCTGCGCGGTTATCCTCACGCTTCCCCCAATTTGAACCCAATCCCCCACACGGTTTTGATGTAGGTGGTGTCCGGGTCTGCCTTTGCCAGCTTGGAGCGCAGGTTGCTGACGTGGACGTTTACCGTGTTGTCGTCCCCGATGAAGTCCTCCCCCCATACGGACTCGTAGATCTGGGCCCGGGAGAAGGCCCGCCGGGGGTTTTTCATCAGCAGGGCCAGAATGTCGAACTCCCGGCTGGTGAGAGGCACCTCTTGGCCGTCCAGGAGGGCGGCGTGGCTGTCCAGATCCAGGGTGAGGGGCCCGGCGGACAGCACGGCGGCGGCGGGCTGGGAGAACTGGCGGCTGCGGCGCAGCTGGGCCTCCACCCGGGCCAGCACCTCGGCGTTGTCGAAGGGCTTGGGGATGAAGTCGTCCGCCCCCAGTTTGAGCACGTTCACCCGGTCGGACACCCCCAGCTTGGCGGACACCACGATGATGGGCATGGTCTTGCCCCGGCGGATGCTGGCGATGAACTCCTCGCCGGTGCACCCGGGGAGCATCAGGTCCAGCAGCACCAGGTCATAGCCGTATTTTTCCGCCCAGAGCAGGGCTTCGCTGCCGGAAAAGGCGGCGCGGCAGGTGTAACCCGCCCCCTCTAAGATGGTGCACAGCAGGCGGTTGATGTCCACGTCGTCCTCGACGATAAGAATATTGGTGGTGTCCACAGGAGTACCTCCCTCGTTGTTTTAAGGGGTTATTGCTTCTTTTTCCGGGGAAAAAAGAACTTAAAGCCGTTGCTGTTATAGCGGGCGGCGCGTCGGGCACGGACAGGGCTTCGGGCCGCCGCAAATGTTTTGCGGCGTGTCATAGACTGTTTAAAGCTATTATAGCATGAAAGCCCCCGGTACCGCCAGATACCGGGGGCAGACTTTAGAGATTTTTAAGGATTGACTGGGACGGCGCGCCTAAGCTCACGCTTGGATGGCGTCACGCTCGCTTTGGGCGCGCTTGTCGTCCCGGCTTCCCTCCGACTCGGGCAAAACGCCGCCCACGGCCTGGGCTTTCCGTTTGGCCCTCGCTGCGGTCCATCCGGGACGGCGCGCCTAAGCTCACGCTTGGAGGGTGGGCGTCTGGTTGCTGAACTTCTGTCCGGCCTGGGCGACCTGCTGGGGCTGGGCCTGCTCTACTTTGTACCAGCCCTTCTGCTTGCCCGCCTCGAACAGCGCGGTCTGGGTTTTGTGGCCCTGGGTGAGCAGGTTGACAAAGGTGTCCCGGAGCTGCACGTTGGTGCACTCGGAGGCAAACAGATTGTAGTTAGTGCTCATCTTCTTCTCGGTGAGCAGCAGGTCGGTGATGATTTCAGATTCGTTCATAACGTGTCCCCTCCTTACTTCAGGAAACCCAGCAGGGTTTCATAGTTCTGCTTGTGCTGGGCGGCGTACTGGTTATAGGTGGTTTTGAGCTCGGTCTCCTGGGTGGTCTGGGCGGCGTCCTGGTACTTGCAGCACAGCATCCGCTCAAACCCCAGCTGGTCTTCCAGGGCGGACAGCTCCTTGGAGCTCAGGTTCGGCATGGCAGGTCCCTCCTTAAACATGGTGCCTTTAGTATGGCGGGAGGGAGGGGAAACTATGCAAAAAAATCCCGCGCCTGGAAAAAATTCCGGCGCGGGATAGAAAAGATGTTTCACGTGAAACGGGTGTTTTACTTTGGCCCCTTTTTCAGTTTGAGCATATCCTTGTAAAAGGCGTCCAGCGCCCGCTTGGTGGGGAAGGTGGCCACATACATCTGGTTGCCCATAGCGTCCGCCAGCACGTCGGGAATGCGGCCTACCATCTTCATAGAACTGCCATATTTTTCCATAACTGTCTCGTGGTCCAAGGCAAAGTCCTTGCCGTCCCGCCGTCCGGCGTAGGCGCAGAAAGCGTGCTCTCCTGTATCCAGAGTGGATTTGTCAAAGGCGACCATGTCCGCCCAGATCTTGTACACGTTGGTGGAGTTGGCGAAGTTCATCATGTCGGGGCTGAACCCGCCGCAGGGGCGCATGTTCACCTCCAGGGCTACCACATCCCCCTTTTTGCCCATGCCCTCCTGGTCCTGGGTGAGGCGGAAAAACTCAAAGTGGACAAAGCGGCTTTTCACGCCAAAGCTCTTGACGGTGGCCCGGCCGGCTTTGCGGGTGTCGGCGGGGAGGTCTTTGACGATGTAGTAGATGGAATTGTCCTCATCGTTGACGATGTCCATGATGGACATGGGGGTGACGTTCCCCGTCTCGAAAATGGGGTTCCCCTGGGAGTCGATGATGGCGTCGTAGGAATTCACCTCGGCGTGGATGAACTCCTCCATGATATAGGGGACGCCCGCCCCGCGGTGCTCCAGGAACCGTTTCAAATCGGCCTCGTTGGACAGCTTGTGGGTGTCGGAGGCGCCCACGCCGTTGTCCGGCTTGACCACCACTGGCCAGCCCACCTGCTTGATAAAGGCCATGCAGCTCTTTTCATCGTCCACCAGGTGGTAGCGGGCGGTGGGGATGCCCGCCTTCTCATAGTACGCTTTCATCTTGGATTTGTACTTGATCCGGGGGATATCGTCCGTTTGAAAGCCGGAAGTGATGTGAAAATCGGTGCGCAGCCGGGCGTCCCGCTCCAGCCAGTACTCGTTGTTGGACTCCAGCCAGTCCACCCGGCCGTGCCTGAAGATGAAGTAGGCCACGGCGCGGTATACCTCGTCGTAGTTTTCCAGGCTGCCCACTTTGTAGTACTCCGCCAGGCTGTCCTTCAGCTCAGGCCGCAGCTCGTCGTAGGGGGCGTCGCCGATACCCAGCACATTCATGCCATTGCTTTTCAGCTCCCGGCAGAACTGCCAGTAGTTGGTGGGGAAGTTGGGGGAAATGAAGATCACATTTTTCATAGGGCTGTCCCTTCTCTCTTTTTTAGCTTGCGGAGGTCAAAAACAGGCGCTTTTTTTGGGGGAAATCCCCCGGTTTTTTGCCTGGGGCTGCACGGCCGGCCCCTGGGCGCCCACGGATCCGGATCTTGCATTTTGCAAGATCCGGGCATCCCGCCCGGCGGGGGAGGGCGGAGGGCGAAAAGGGGCGGAATCTTGCAAGATGCAGGATTACTCCTGATCCAGCAGGTAGGGCGCGAAATAGGCCACCTGCTTGTACCACCAGTCCCAGTCGTGGGCCACGTCCCAGCCCCAGAAGTCCACCCACAGGTGGATGTCCTTCCGGTGACAGATGTCCGCCAGCTGCCGGGTGGTCTCCGGGATCTCCCAGGGCCCTTGGCCCACGCAGACGACCCCCTTCTTCCGGTTGTAGAGCTGGATGAAGGGGTGGTCGGCGGGCATGTCTGCCAAGTAGTGCACCGGGGAATTGCGGTATACCACCTCGTCCATGTAGTTGTCAAAGCCGTAGGCGGCGGTGTAGATGCCGCTCAGGGCCAGCACCCGGTCGAACAGGTCCGGGCGGCGCAGGAACAGGTTGAGGGCGTGGGTGGCCCCCAGGCTGCACCCAAAGGTCATCACCCCCGGCTCCCCCGTCCAGCCGTTGCGGCCGTTTACCATAGCGCGGATGAAGGGCACCACCTCGTCGGTGATGTAGGCGATCCACTGCTCGTACCGGCGGATGCGCCAGTAGGGATCGCTCCACTTGTCCGACCAGGTCTCCTTGTCTATGGTGTCGATGGAGAACACCATCACCTGGCCCGACTCAATCCAGGGCGCCCAGGCGTCGGTCATTTTGAAGTTTTCAAAGTCGAAGAACCGCCCGTCCTGGCAGGGGATGAACAGCACCGGACGGCCCCCGTGGCCGTATACCTTCATCTCCATGTCCCGGCCCAGGATGCGGCTGTAGTCTTTAAAATACTGCGTTTCCATGGTTGTATCCCTCCGTTTGTCAGGTTGGGTCCTATTCCCGCCCGTAGAGCAGGGTGCTCATAAAAAATGGGATCTGCCGTTCCCAGCTGGCCTCGGAGTGCTCCCCGCCGGGGACAATGCGGAAGTCCAAGAAAATCCGCTTGTCCAGCAGCAGCCCCGCCGCGCCGTTCAGACGGCGGAGCATCCCGCTGTGGTTGCCCAGCTCCTCCGAGCCGTAGTCCATGTACAGAACCGTACCCGGCGCGGGGTGGGCGGAGCGGATCAGGGATTCCACCTTGCCCGGGGAAACCCAGAGGGAGGGGGACAGCGCCGCCGCACGGGAAAAGACGTGGTTATATTCCAGCAGGGCGTACAGGCTCATCAGCCCGCCCATGGAACTGCCGGCGATGAAGGTGTCCTCCCGTCCGGGAAGGGTGGGGAACTCCCGGTCAATCTCGGATTTGAACACGGTGGTCAGCCAGTCCATGGTGAGTTTTCCCCGGCCCACCACCTTTTTAAACTGGGGGGTGCGGAAGGTGAAGGGGGAGTACTCGCTCAGCCGGCCGTTGTCGGGATGGTGGTTGCACTCCACTGCCGCCACAATGACCTGGGTTTCCGTGGCGTCTAAGTACTCCCCAAGGCCCCAGCTCTTGCCGAAGGTGGCGTCCTCGTCGAAGAACACGTTGTGGCCGTCAAACATATACAGCACCGGGTAGCGCAGGCCCTGGTCCTGCTCCCAGGAATCAGGGAGGTAGACGTAGGCGCGGCGAGGTTCGTCCCCGGTGAGTTCCGGAATGGTGAGTTCCCAACTGTCGATCATGGTGCATGACCCTTTCCCGCTTCAAAGCGTCACTTTAAATCAATAAATAGTTTAGCACAGCGCGTGGCAAAAATCAATCCGTGTATCTGCTGTTTTTCCAGGCTTCCGCCCCCGGCCCGGATGGGGATCATCCCCAAAAAAGCGGGGCCGGACAATATCCGGCCCCGCGGGAGGGTTACATGGTGAACTGCACCGCGCAGAACGCGGCGTAGATGGCCAGCAGGACGATCCCCTGGACGCGGCGGAGCTTCCCCCGGGACAGGGCGGGGAGGGTGAGCAGCGCCATCACCAGGAACATCACCGGGATGTCCAGCACGAGGGAGGCGTTATAGCCCGCGATGACGGAGCCCTGGGGGATGGGGAAGGGGGCCAGGGTAACGGACACGCCGGACACCAGCACCAGGTTGAACAGGTTGGCTCCGATGACGTTGCCCAGGGACAGCGCCCCGTGGCCCTTGGCCAGGGAGGTGATGGCGGTGACCAGCTCGGGCAGGGAGGTGCCCAGGGCCACAAAGGTGAGGGCGATCACCGATTCGGGCACGCCCAACGCCTGGGCGATCAGGGTGCCGTTGTCCACCAGCAGGTCCGCCCCCACCGCGATGAGGGCCGCCCCCGCCACCAGCAGCACCAGGTCCTTCACGATGGAGCCGTCCTCCGCCGCCGGTTCGGGGCGGACGGTCTGCGAGTGGGACTTCATCTGCCACACGGTGGCGATCATGTACGCCACGAACATGGTCAGGAAGATAATGCCCGTAATCCGGCTGAAATAGCCGGTGGTGTAGGCGACGCCGGCGTAGATGGCGGCGGCGGTGAAGAAAAAGGCAACCGGCAGGCGCAGGGATTTGGGGTCCACCTTGCCGGGGCGGATAGCTACGGTGACGGCGGCGATGAGGGCGGTATTGCAGATCACCGAGCCGATGGCGTTGCCGTAAGCAATCTCCCCGTGGCCGGACAGGGCGGAGGTGGTGGACACCATCACCTCCGGCAGGGTGGTGCCGATGGATACCACCGTGGCGCCGATGAGCAGCTCGGGCAGGCGGAACCGCCGGGCGATGGAGGTGGCAGCGTCCACGAACCAGTCGCCACCCTTGATGAGAAATACCAGGCCGACGGCAAAGAGAAGGACCGGAATGAGCATTGTCATGACCTCCAAGGGTCCGCGGGGGCGGGGCCCAAATGTAAAAGCGCGCTGCCGCGCGGCGGCAAATCACCCGTGTATCGTACCGCAAAAGACGGCCTTTTGTCAATGATATTGTCAAATTTCTTCCAAAGGATTGCCAGCGGGGGCGGGGTGTGGTAGAATAACAGCAATGTGCCGCACGACATGAAGAAAAGAGGGGACAGGATGGACACGGTCATCCAGAAATTCCGCACCGCCCTGTGGGGCTTCAACCGCCGGGATGTGCAGCAGTATATCGAGCAGGCCGCCGAGGCCCACCGCCTGGAGCTGGAGGAGCTCCAGGAAAGGCTGGACCAGGAGGAGGGGCGGGGAAAGGAGCTGGAGGCCGCCCTGTCCGGCGCGGAGGACGAAAAGAGCGGCGCCGCCGCGGAGGAGGCCAAGGTGCGCGCCTCCCTGGAGACATCCACCAGGACGCTGGCCAAGCTGCGGGGAGAACTGTCCCAGACGGAGTCCAAGCTGGCGGTGGCCCGGAGGGAGCTGGAACGGCTGCAAAACCAGGTGGGCACGCTGGAGCCCATGGCGGCCAGCTATGCCCAGCTGAAGGACCGGGTGGCCACCGTAGAGCTGGACGCCCACCGCAGGGCCCAGGACACCGTGGACGAGGCCCAGGCGGAGGCGGAGCGCGTCCGCGCCGAAACCCAGCAGTGGCTGGACGGTGTGCTGGAGCAGTACGGCGTGCTGCGCCGGGGGATGGACGAGCTGCTGGCCCAGGCCCAGGCGCTGGGCAGGGCCGCGGACCGGGTGGGTGAGCTGGACGAGGCCGCCCGGGGCCTGCGGGAGCAGGGCGGGCTGGAGAGCGCGCGCACTTGACGGGGATGGGATCAAAAAAACCTCGCTTTCCATGGGGGCATGGTTGATAAAGAACCATACAAAACCCGATAAAAAACCAGGCAATCACCGAAAGACCATGCCAATGTGACACAATTTAATACCCCGAAAAGAGCGCGATGTGACCATCGTGCTCTTTTCATTTCCCGAAGGAGGGCCAGCCATGCAGGAAGTCATTCTATCGGACTATTTCTATGGCGCAGAATCAGAAGAATTTATCTATTTCAAAATCCCCCGCCTATTGATCACGGATCAGAAATTCAAGCACGTTTCCACCAACGCCAAGCTGCTCTATGGTATGCTGCTGGACCGCATGGGCCGGTCCGCAAAAAATAGCTGGTATGATGAGTACGGGTGCGTCTATATCTACTACACCGTGGACGAGATATGCGGGGATATGTGCTGCGGACGGGATAAGGCTATGAAACTGCTGGCCGAGCTGGATCAGAAGAAGGGGATCGGTTTGGTGGAACGTGTCAAGCAGGGCCAGGGCCGCCCCACCAAGCTCTATGTCAAGCGGTTCACCACTCGGACAACACCCCCGGAGCAGGCCCCGCCGCCCCCGGATTTTTTCATGCCCCACTCAGAGGTCGAAAAAAACCACCTCAAGAGGTCGAAAAAATCGACCCAAATCATACTAAGGGAAATCAAACTGATTTTAACCACCCTGATCCATCCATCTTTCCCCCCAAGCCCCACGGCGGGGCCATGGGGATGGATCGATACGAATTGAGGGAGGAAGTCAAGGCAAATATAGACTTTGAGAACCTGCGGCGGGCCCACCCCTATGACGATGTGGACAGCCTTTTGGAGCTGGTGGTAGATGTGCTGGGCAGCACCGCCCCCGCCCTGCGGATTGCTGGCGAGAACCTGCCAGCGGACATGGTGAAACAGCGGTTGCGAAGGCTGGACAGCACCCACATCGAGTACATCATCGAGACCATGCGCCAGACCACCACGAAAATCAACACCATCCGGGCCTATCTTCTCACGGCGCTTTACAATGCGCCGGTGACGATGGGCCCTTACTATTCCGCCGCGGTACGGCATGACTTTGGCTGAAATAAATCTCACCGTGAGGCTGTTGACAAAGCAGCTCCAAAGCCGCCAAAAATATGATATAATTAGAGGGAC
>CAJULZ010000072.1 GCA_910587205.1 uncultured Oscillospiraceae bacterium | reverse complement strand
GACCACCGAGATCTACACTCTTTCCCTACACGACGCTCTTCCGATCTGTTCCGCCCGGCGCAGCCGCCGCTCCAGCCGCCAGGGAGCCAGCCCCTCCGGCGCCCGCACCGTCCAGCGCAGCACCTTCAGCGGGCCAAGAACCGCCTCCTCCAACCGTCCACGGCCCTTGGACGCCTCCCAAACCAGCTGACCCACCATCCCTCTCACCCCCAAGGACACATATGCGCCCGCCCTGAAAAACATGAGGGCGGGTTTTGATCGCCCTTGCTTTTTGACAATCCCCAGGCTCTTGTTAAAACTTTTAACGCCGCCCCAAAAAACGCCAAAGGAGCTTGTACATTTCCCCGGTTGTATTTTTCTCCCCCATTTGATATAATCAGGCAACTTGAATTGGGAGGTTTTCCCTATGTCCATCAAAATCACCGCCACCAGCACCTGCGACCTGCCCCCCGAACTGCTGGAGCGCTATCAGATCACTATGGTTCCCCTGTATGTCTCCTTCGGCGGGGGCACCTACCAGGACGGCGTGGACGCCAATCCGGAGGATATCTTCCGCCACGTGGAGGACGGCGGCCAGCTCCCTTCTACCTCCGCGGTGAATATCGCCGACTATCAGGCGCTGTTTGCCGACCTCTCCCCCCAATATGACGATGTGCTCCACATCACCATCGGCAGCGAGTTCTCCTGCTGTTACCAGAATGCCCTGGTGGCGGCGGCCGACTACCCCAACGTCCACGTGGTGGATTCCCGCAACCTCACCGTGGGCCAGGGCCTGCTGGCCCTCGCCGCTGCCGAGGCCGCGGAGCGGGGGGACAGCATCGAGGATATCTTAAACCTGCTGGACGGGATGGCCGGCCGGGTGGACACCACCTTCGTGGTGGATAAGCTGGACTACCTGGCCAAGGGCGGGCGGTGCTCCTCCGTGGTGGCCCTGGGGGCCAATCTGCTGAAGCTGAAGCCCTGCATTGTCCTGGCCGACGGCAAGATGTCCGTGGGCAAAAAGTACCGGGGCGCTTTCGACAAGGTGCTGGCCGATTACGTGCTGGATCAGCTCAACGGCAAGGATGCCGACCTGGATCGCATTTTTGTCGTCCACACCCGCTGCGATCCCGCCATCCCCGAGAATGTGTGTGCCATGGTCCGGCAGTTCGGCTTCCATCAGGTGCACACCGCCGTGGCCGGCTGTACCATCTCCTGTCACTGCGGGCCCAACACTTTGGGCATCATCTTCCTGCGGAAATGAAAAAGCGCCCCACCGGGCGCTGGAATCGGGAAAATTTGTAGGGGTGTCCAAAGGCCGCCCCTGGGCTTGTCGAAAAAGCCTCGCAGAGTTCGCGCCCGCAGGCGCGAAAAAAATAAAATCCGTTTTCCCCGGCGACATGTGCGTCGGGGAAACACTTCTCAGCCGAACCGTGTGCGAGTTGGCCGCCGCAGGCGGACAGCGAGTGCGCGCATGAGGCCGCAACTTCTCCCGGCGGAAAAGGCTTTGCCTTTTTCGCCGGTCTGAGGGGCGGCCAACGGCCGCCCCTCAGTTTTTCTACCATAGCGCGTCCCCTGTTGGGGGCGCTTTTTAATTCCCCAGCAGCTCCATGGCCGTCTGGAGCTGATTGTCCTCCCCGCCGCCCAGGGCCGCGCCCTCCGCCAGCTCCAGCTCCACATCGGGGATAATCCCCTCGCCAATCAGGGAGTGCCCTCCGCCGGTGCAGTAGGTCGCGGTGGACAGCCCCACCCCGCCCCCGTTGGGCAGGGGAAACGTGATCTGGGAATACCCCTTGCCGGAAGTCCGCACCCCCACAATGGGCGAGCCCGTGCTCTCCCGCAGTTGGGCGGCCAGCAGCTCCGCCGCGGAATAGGTGTCCGCGTCCACAAGGACCGCCATGGGCAGGTCGACACAGTCCGCGTCCGACTGCCGCACCCGTTCAAACCACCACCGGGGCCGGTGGGTGAATACGGGCCCCTCGGGCAGCAGATAGTCCAAAATCTCCTCCAGCTCCGTGATGTACCCGCCGGGGTCGCCGCGCACATCCACAATCAGGCCCTCCGCCCCCTGCTCCAGCAGCGCGTCCACCTCCTCCCGGAAGCTGTCCGCCGCGCCGGAATAGAAGTTCTCCAGCCGCACGCAGCCGATGTTCCCCTCCAGCATCCGCCCATCGGCGGACGAGCTGCGCAGGACGGCCCGGACGCATGTCACATCCCGGGTGGCACCGTCCTCTCCCAGCAGGGTCAGGACGACCGCCGTGCCCGCTTCCCCCAGGATCAGCTCGGTACCCTGCCGGCGGGCTTCCCCCGCAACAGACGCGCCGTCCACCGCGGTGATCACATCCCCAGCCACGACACCCGCCTGCTCTGCGGGCCCGTCCACCGTAACCGACTGCACCAAAAGCCCTTCCTCCCGGGTGTAGTCCACCGTCACCCCCACGCCCACATAACTGTTGGCCCGGCGCTGAGTGGTGGCCTGATACCCCTCGACGGTGAGGTAGTACGACCAGCGGTCGCCCAGGCCGCTGACAAAAGCGGACAACCCCTCGTCCACAGCCCTGCCCAGATCGACATCCGTCTCCACAAAAGCAAACCGGGCCAGCAGATAGGTCTCCACCATGGCAAGGCCGCCGCGCCCCAGCAGGGCGCACCACAGCCCCCCGGACACAACCAAGGTGATCAGCACCGTCAGCAGCGTTTTCACCCAACCGGGCAGGCGTCTGCGCTGCTTCTTTTGTTCCCGTACCGTTTGTCCTTCCATGTCCAGACCTCCTTGCGAACCTAAGATAGGGGCGCGGGTTGTCTCCCGCGCCCCTGGGGTTTGGCTTATCCGCCTTTGATGGTCCCGCCCTTGGGGGAGGTAAAGGTCATGCCGGGGTACAGCTTGAGCACGTCGCCCCGCACCCCGTTCACCCGCAGCTCAAAGTGCAGGTGGTAACCCGTGGAGCGGCCGGTGGTGCCCACGTAGCCGATGAGCTGGCCCTTGGCGACAGACTGCCCCTCCTTCACCACCGGCACCTGGTTCTGGTGGGCATACAGGGTGGAATAACCGCCGCCGTGGTTGATGATGCAGTAGTAGCCGTAGGATGAGGAACGGTGGTTGGTGTTTACCGTAGTGACCACCCCGTCCTTGGCCGCGTAGATGGGCGTGCCCCATGGGGCGGGTATGTCCGTGCCGGTGTGGTTGTCCCGCTGGCCGGTGATGGGGTCGGCCCGGCTGCCGAACAGGGAGGAAATCTTATACCGGTTGGGCAGCGGCCAGTACCAGCTCCCCGTGGTCAGGTTATTCTTGGCCTGAAGGGCCGCGATCTGGGCGGCGTATTTCTGCTCCGCCTCTTTCAGCTCTTTGTTGACCCGGGCCTCGCTCTCCGCCAGCAGCTTGGCCGCCGCCGCCGCCTCGCTCTCCGAGGCCGCGATCTGGTTGAGCAGCTTGGTCTGCTCCGCCCGCTTCTCCTCCAGCTCCGCGTAACGCGTCTCCAACTCCGCCTGTACCTCCGCCTGCTCGCTCCGGCTGGTCTCCAGGTCCGCCTTGGCCGCGCTCAGCTCGTCCTCCGTGGCCTTCAGCTTGTCGATGATGTCGTTGGAGTACTCCATGATGTCGGTGATGAGCATGGCGTAGTCCAGCAGCTCGGAAAAGGACGACGCCTGGAACAGGATGGACAGGTAGGACACGCTGCCCGTCTCCTCCATCCACCGCACTTGGCGGTAGAACTCCTCCCGCTGCTCCACCTGCCGGGCCTCCAGCTCCAGAATCTCGTCCTCCTTGATCCCGATCTGCCGGTCATACTCATCCAGCAGGAGCTGGCTGGTATTGATCTCCGTCTCGGTGAGCACCACCTGACTCTCGATGAGCGCCATCTGGTCCTTGGCTTTGGCTAAGTTGTTCCGGATGGCGGCCAGCTGCTCCTCCGCCTCCTTCTTCTGCTGCTTAATGTCGGATAGCTCGTTTTTGATGTTCTGGATGTCCCCCTGGGTCACTTCGGCACGGGCCACCATGCTCAACGCGGGCAGCAGGATGGTCAGCAGCAGCGCCGCCGCCAGCACAATCACCACAATTTTCTGGGTCGTTTTCTTCATGTTGCCCCTCCTATGTCAGCGGCAGACAGCTCAGACTTGCAGGAACCGGCGGATGGCAAAGCCCGAGCCCACCGCGCCGATGGCTGCCCCCGCCGTCAGGAATATCCCCAGCACCTGCGTCCAGATCTCCTTGAACTCCATCAGGGTGAACAGCGTCACCGCGCCGCTCTCTACAAAAGCGCGGCACACCGCGGCGTACACCGCCCACTGGATCAGGAACGCCGCCGCCGCCCCCATCACGCCCAGAATCAGCCCCTCCACGATGAAGGGCCCCCGGACAAAGCCGTCGGTGGCGCCGCACATCTTCATGATAGCGATCTCCTCCCGGCGGGCAAAGGTAGCCAGCCGGATGGTATTGGCGATGATGAACAGCGACACCGCCGCCAAAATCCCCACCAGCACCCAAGCCACGGCGGTGACGGCGTTGCGCACCGTCACAAAACCCTCCGCCAGCTCGCCCTCCGCCCGGTGGTCGGCCACGCCGGGCAGGCTGCACACCGCGTCCACCGTCTCGGTGAACCGTTCCAGCTCGGCGACGTGGACGGACAGGCGGTCCCGGAACACGTCGTCCGGGATGCTGGCATACAGCCCGTCATCCTCACGGCCCTCCAGGAAGATGGCCTTGGCCTCCTCCTTGGTGACAAACTTCACCGACGCCACGTTGTCCACCGATTCCACCTGCTTGGCCAGCGCCTCGATCTGGCGGTCGGTATAGCTCTCGTCG
The DNA here is from genome assembly GCA_910587205.1 of uncultured Oscillospiraceae bacterium. Lineage (GTDB taxonomy): Bacteria > Bacillota > Clostridia > Oscillospirales > Oscillospiraceae > Enterenecus. The sequence continues at coordinate 9,577 of CAJULZ010000072.1, read as the reverse complement.
ATATAGGCCAAAAATTCGTTGCTGTCCTCCAGCTGCTTGAGGTTGTCGTCCACATTCATGGCAAGCAGGGAAAACGACCCCATGATAATCAGGCACGCCACAATCATGCACACCGCGGCAAAGGACATCAACCCGTGGGAAAACACGCTCTGGAAGCCCTCTTTGATAAAATAGCCGATGTTAAATCCTTGTCTCATACCCTGTAGTAGCCTCCCTGACCGTCCCGCACCATTTCTCCGTCCTTGATGGCCACCACCCGCTTCGAAAAGCGGTTGACCAGATCCCGCTCGTGGGTGACCACCAGCAGGGTGGTGCCCATGGCGTTGATCCGCTCCAGCAGGGTCATAATCTCCAGGGAACGGCGCGGGTCCAGATTGCCCGTGGGCTCGTCGGCGATAATCATCCGGGGGTTGTTCACCAGCGCCCGGGCAATGGCCACCCGCTGCTGCTCGCCTCCGCTCATTTCATTGGGGTAGGCGTCCGCCTTTTCCGTCAGCCCCACCAGGTCCAGCACGTAGGGGATGCGTTTGCGCATCTCCCGACCGCTGGCTCCCACGGTGCGCATGGCGAACTCCAGGTTGCCCTGCACCGTTTTTTTCTCGATCAGCCGGAAGTCCTGGAAAATGACCCCCAGGGTGCGGCGCATATGGGGAATCTGCCAGCGGCGGATGTTGTTCAGATTGAACCCGTTGACGATCACCCGGCCCTGGGTAGCCGTCACCTCCGCGGTGAGCAGCTTGATAATGGTGGACTTGCCCGACCCGGAGGGGCCCACCAGAAAGACGAATTCCCCGTCCTCGATGCGCAGGTCGATCCCCTTCAGCGCCTTGGTCCCGTTGTCATATTCTTTATATACGTCGATCAATCGTATCATGGGCGGCCTCCCCATCGTCGCTGCTTTGTTTTTCTACGTCTTTATGCGGACGGAAGCCTTTTTATTATATCGGCTATTTCCTGCCCTGTCAACATAACCCAGCGCTTTCCCAGAATACCCCAGCCGCGCCACGCGAAAAAGAAGCCGCCCGGGCGGGCGGCTTCCTATCGCACATCGCAGGGGATCAGGATTCAATGCCCCGGGACACCAGGTACTTCTTGACCATAAGAGCCACCTTAAAGGTGATGGCATCGTCAAACTCCCGCAGATCCAGGCCGGTGAGCTTTTTGATCTTCTCCAGCCGGTACACCAGGGTATTGCGGTGAACGAACAGCTTCCGGGCGGTCTCGGACACGTTCAGGTTATTCTCAAAGAACTTGTTGATGGTGAACAGGGTCTCCTGGTCCAGCGCGTCGATGGGGTTCTTCTTAAAGACCTCCCGGAGAAACATCTCGCACAGGGTGGTGGGGAGCTGGTAGATCAGACGGCCAATGCCCAGGTTCTCATAGCTGATGATGGACCGCTCGGTGTCGAACACCTTACCCACGTCGATGGCCACCTGGGCCTCCTTATAAGTGCGGGCCAAGTCCCGGATGTGGCCCACGATGGTGCCCACGCCCACCACGGTCTTGATGCCCAGCTCCCGGGTCAGGGCCTCCTGGACATTCTGGGCGATCTTCTGCACCTCGCGGATGTCGGCGTTCTCCCCCAGGTGCTTGACCAGGGCCACGTCGGTCTCGCTGATGGACAGCACAAAGTCGGACTGTTTGTCCGGGTACAGGCTGGACACCACGTCCACCGCGGACACGTCGGGTACGCCCAGCTGGCGCACCAGAATCACCGCGCGGGGCGCCTCGGACAGGAAATGAAGCTCTTTGGCGCGGACATAGATATCCCCCAGCAGGATATTGTCGCACAGGATATTCTTGACAAAGGTGGCCTTATCGTTTTTCTCCTCGTAGTAGGTCTTGGCCCCGTTCAGGGCAATCACCGCCATGGAGCACACCAGGGCGGCCCGCTCATCCTCCCCCCGGGCAAAAGCGGCATAGTCGGACTGCCCATTCCATCCGGGCAGGGGTTTGAAGGTGAACCCGTTGCTGACCACAAGGGTATCCTGCTCCGCGGCCAGCAACGCGGCCGCATTCCCCCATTTTTCACCGATGCAGCTCAACTCGTTGCACGCCACAACAGTCCCCTGTTCGTCGATCACGCCCACGGCGCGGTCGCAGCAGTCCTTCATCTGAAGGACCACGCTTTGGAAGATCCGGCTAAACATTGCTCCTTCTCCTTTCTCTTGCAGCCACAGGGCGCCATCGCACAGTGCCCGCCCAGGGGTCCTGCCCCCTGCGGGGATTGTGCGATGCAGCCCTGTGCTCACCGCCACACTTTTTGCCTCACGTCTTAACGGTACCATTATATCGGGTATCATTGCCGATTTCAATAGTTTTTGAAAAAATTTTTGTGAAAACTGCCAGAAATTTCGTCTCATTGACGGAAAAGGGCCCTCATCTCCTCCTCCGTTAGTGCCCTCCAACCACCTTTTGGAAGCGCCTCGTCCAAAACCAGCGGCCCAAAGCCCACCCGCTTGAGATAGGCCACCGGCTTGCCCAGGGCAGCCATCATCCGTTTCACCTGGTGGTACTTCCCTTCGTGGATGGTGATGCGGGCGCTTCTGTCGGATAAAAGCTCCAGTTCCCCGGGCAGACACACGTAGCCGTCCGCCAAGGCCACCCCCCGGCGCACCGCCTCCACGTCGTCCCCATCCAGCACCCCGTCCACCTCCACGTAGTACACCTTATCTACGTGGCGTTTGGGGGCCAGCAGCCGGTGGGCCAGAGCCCCGTCGTTGGTGAGCAGGAGCAGTCCTTCCGTGTCCTTATCCAGCCGCCCGGCGGGGAATAGACCGATATCCCGGCGTCCTTCCCCCAGCAGGTCGATCACCGTGCGCTCCCCCGGTTCGGCGGTGGACGACACCACCCCCGCCGGCTTGTTCAGCATCAAATACACCAGGCCAACCGCGCCGATATCCGCGCCATCCACGGCCACGGCCTCCTCCCCCACCTTCTGCTCCGGCGCGCGGCACACCCGGCCGTCCACCGTTACCCGTCCCGCCCGCACCAGCTCCCGGGCCTCCTTGCGGCTCCAGCTCCCCGTGGCCGCCAAGCGCTTGTCCAGCCGCTCCATTCCGCCGCCCCCCTTCCCTGTACTGCCTTCAATCATATCATATTGTGGGGAAAACGTACATATCCTTTTTCCGAGAACCCTCATGAAACGGAGTTGGTACCATGTTCATCGTCACGGCGCGCCTACCAAAGAAGAAGCTGCTGGCCGGGTCGGCCACTGTCCTGGGCTGCTTCGCGGTGGTCGCCGCCGCCCTCGTCCTCACCCTGGGCGGACGGGCGGTGGCCGCCTCGGCAGAGGTCAAAAACATCCGCACCAATGACGACCGGCTGGCCTACCTGGGCGGGCTGGGCTGGCAGGTATCTCCCCAGCCCATCGCTACGGAGGAGCTGCTCATCCCCGAGAAGTTTGACGACAGCTATGCCGACTACCTAAAGCTCCAGGCGGACCAGGGCTTCGACTTGAACCAATACTGCGGAAAGCGGGTGAAACGGTACACCTATCAGCTCACCAACTACCCCGGCCAGGATGAGCCGGTGCAGGTCGCCCTGCTCATCTACAAAAACCGGGTGGTGGGGGGGCAGATCCAATCCTCCTCCGGCAGCTTTGTCCATGGGCTGACCCTTCCTCAAGACACCCAGCCCTCCGTGGAACCCTCTGCCCAGCCCTCCGCCCCGGCGTTTGGATTTTTGGTATAGTGCCTGAAAAGCAAGGGAGGCGCGTATGCGCCTCCCTTGCTTTCCCCAAACCGCGCCCATGGCGGCCCGGCAAGCGGACACACCGGGAAACACGGCGGAGCGAACGGTTCTTACTTTTTTATGGCGACAGGGGCGCCGTGGAAGAACACGGCCTCCAGCTCCAGATTGGACCCCAGCACGGCCACGTTGGCCCGCTTGCCCGGTTCCAGGCTGCCCACCCGGTCAAAGATGCCGATGGCCTTTGCAGGGTTCACCGCCGCCGCCCGCACCGCATCCGCCAAGGGGACCCCGAAGGACACCGCAGTCTTCATGCACGCCATCAAATCCGTAACCGACCCGGCAATGGTGCCATCGGCCAAGGTAGCCAGCGGGCCCTTGACAATGACGTTTTGTCCGCCCAGGTCGTATTCTCCGTCGGACATGCCCGCCGCCCGCATGGTATCGGAGATGAGCACCACCCGGCCTGCGCCAAACATCTTGAACACCGCCCGCACCACGCTGGGGTGGATATGGATACCATCGCAGATCAGCTCCACCCGGCTCCAGGGGCTGTCCAGCGCCGCTCCCACCACGCCGGGGGCCCGGTGGGTAAATGCGGGCATGGCGTTGAAGAGATGGGTAACCTCCCGGGCACCCGCCCGGAACGCCTCCATAGCGGTGTCGTAACCGGCGGTGGTGTGGGCCACGGACACGTTGACCTCCTCCGCCACCTCTCGGATAAAGTCCAGCGCCCCCGGCTCCTCCGGGGCCACGGACACCAGCTTCACCAGCCCCTCGGACGCCTCCATCAGCCGCCGCAGCATGGCCGCGTCGGGGGCGTGGAGCCAATCCCCGTTCTGGGCGCCCTTCTTCGCCATGGACAGGAACGGCCCCTCCAGGTTAATGCCCACCAGGTCCGCGCCAGGTCGGCCCGCCCTTTTGTGCTCCGCCGCCGTCCGGCATACCTTCACCAGCCGGTCCTCCAGCAGGGTCATCCCCGCTGGGCAGATTTGGGTCACACCGCGGCTGAGCTCATACTCCGCCATGGTCTGGAGACCGTCCGCGTCGCCGTCGGACAGGTCGGCCCCCTTACAGCCGTGGAAATGCACATCGGTGAGGCCAGGGATCACGTAGCAGCCGGAGGCGTCATACTCCATCCCGTCCCGGCTGTCCAGGGTAAGCAGGGAACCGTCAAAGCACACGTCCCGCTCCACAAACCCCTTTTGCAGGTCAAATACCTTGCCGCCTGTGATCTTCATACACCGTTACCTCAGGCCGCCCAGCGCCGCCTCATCGCCCACAATGGTGACGTTGGGGTGGAGCTGGAGAATAGACGCGGGCACCTCCGGAGTGACGGGGCCGGCAAACGCCTTCTGCACCGCTTCCGCCTTATCCGCGCCGTTGACCACCACCAGGATGTTCCGGGCGTGCATGATGGTGCCCACACCCATCGTGAGGGCCTGGCGGGGTACGTCGTCCGCGCTGGCAAAGAAACGGGCGTTGGCCTCGATGGTGCTCTGGGTGAGGTCCACCAGGTGGGTGGCCACCGGGAACTCGGCGCAGGGCTCGTTGAAGCCGATGTGGCCGTTCCGGCCCATGCCCAGCAGCTGGAGGTCGGCATAGCCCAGCCCCCGCACCACTTCCTCATACCGGGCGCACTCCGCCAGCGTGCCCGCGGCCAGGCCATCGGGCACGTTGGTGTTTTCCGGCGCGATATCCACGTGGTTAAACAGGTTATCCTGCATGAAATAGCGGTAGCTCTGGTCGTGGGTGGGGGCCAGCCCCACGTACTCGTCCAGGTTCACCGAACGCACCCGGGCAAAGCTCAGGTCGCCCTGCTTGTGCCACTCCACCAGCTGCTTATAGGCCCCGATGGGGGTAGAACCGGTGGCCAGCCCCAGCACGCAGTCCGGCTTAGACACTACCTGGGCGGCGATGACAGCGGCAGCCCGGCGGCTCACGGTCGCATAGTCTTTTTCACAATAAATTCTCATATGAAATACACCTCAAATCCAATCTTATACCACAATCAAGCCCGCTGTCAACAATATTTCGCAATCGCCGCAGCAATCATGTCCGCCGCCTCGCGGACAATGGGGCCATCCTCCGCAGCCAGCTCCAGCAGGGGCGCGCGGACGCTGCCCGCGTCGGGACCACCCTGGAGCCGGATGATCTCCTTGATCACCGCGTACATGTTCCCCTTGGTGGAGCACATCTTGTAGATAATCCGGCAGCACTCGTTCTGGATCTCCCGGCCCTGCTCCAGCTTTCCCTCGTTGAACAGCCGGAATATGGCCAGGTACAGCTCCGGCATAACGGCATAGGTCCCGCCGATGCCGCCGACGGCCCCGGCGGCCAGGCCGGAGAGGAGCTGCTCATCAGGCCCGTTGAACACGATGGCCCCCTCGTCCCTCCACATCTGGATATCCTGCACCGGCATGGACGAGTTCTTCACGCCGATGACCCGGGGGTTCTTCAGCATCTCCTGGAGCAGCGGCGTGGTGAGGGCCACCCCGGCCAACTGGGGGATGTTATAGATCACAAAGTCGGTGTCCGGCGCGGCGTCGGAGATATCGTTCCAGTATTTCGCAATCCCCGCCGGGGGCAGGTGGAAATAGATGGGCGGGATGGCGGCGATGGCGTCCACCCCCAGGGACTGGGCATGGGCGGCCAGCTCCCGGCTGTCCGCCGTGTTATTGCAGGCCACGTGGGCAATGATGGTGAGCTTGCCGCCCACTTCGGCCATCACGTTTTCCAGCACCAGCTTGCGCTCCGCCACACCCTGGTAAATGCACTCACCGGAGGACCCGCCCACATACAGGCCCTTGACACCCTTGCTCAGCAGGTAGCGCGCCATAGCGCGCACGCCCTCGGGGCTCACCTGGCCGTCCTTACCGTAACAAGCGTAGAACGCGGGGATAATACCCGCGTATTTCCCGCAGTCATTCATTTTGTCCAACTCCTTTTCCGTATTCAAAAACGGCGTCTCATCACGGTCCCGCGGGAACCGCCCAGGGTAGTTCCCGCGGGATCGCATCATTCTCCTTCCCTCCGGGCCCAAGGGCGAGGGTTAACCCTTCACGGCGCCCATGGTGATGCCCTTGGTAAAGTACTTCTGGAAAATCAGGAACACGATGATGATGGGGACGGAGGCCAGGGCCGCGCCCGCCATGAGCAGGCCGTAGTCCTGCCCGAACTCGCCCATCATCTTGGAGATGCCCAGCGGCATGGTCAGCACATTGGTGCCGCGCAGCATGAGCAGCTGCATGAAGTAGTCGTTCCACGTGTTGATAAACGTGAAGATGGCCAGCGCGCCGATGCCCGGCTTGATCATGGGGAACACAATGGTGGTAAAGGTTTTGATCTCCCCCGCGCCGTCGATCCGGGCGGCCTCCAAAATCTCCCCCGGGATGCCCTCGGCAAACTGCTTCATCAGGAATACGCCGAAGGGCCAGCCCACAATGGGGAAAATCACCGACCAGATGGTGTCCGCCAGGTGCAGCACCGACATCTCCCGCAGCAGCGGGATCAGGATGACCTGCTTGGGCAGAGCCATGGCCGCCACGATGAGGGAGAACAGGATCGCCCGGCCCGCGAAGCGCTTCTTGGCCAGGGCGTAGCCCGCCAGGGAGGCGGTGACGCAGGTGAGGATCATGGCGGCCACCGACATGAACACCGTATTGATCAGCCAGCGGAAGGCCGCGGGCAGCACCGGGCCGGAGGAGAATACGATCTGGCTGTGATCCTGGGTGAACCACTCGCTCAGCGGCACGTGAAGCTCCCACAGCGGGGCGCTGCGCTTGTCAAACAGCGTCTCAAAGTTGCGCATGGTCCACTCCGACGGCCACCACTGGGGCGTAGCGCTGTTGACCGCCTCCGGCGTCTTGAACGAGCCGGTGATGATCCAGTACAGCGGGAACAGGAAGATGACGGCCGCGATGATGACGATGAGGACCATGGTGATGATCTGGTAGGGCGATGTCTTTTTCACGCCTGAATTCATATCTTCCCCTCCCTTTAATCAGTCTTGGCCAGCTTGAACTGGACCGCAGACAGCGCCGCAATGCACAGGGCCAGCACCACGCCCATGGCGTTGGCGTACCCGTACTTGTACAGAGTGAAGGCGCTGTAGTAGATGTAGTACATCACCGTGTCCGTGGCGTGGTTGGGCCCGCCGGAGGTCAGCAGCTGGATCAGCGCGAAGCACTGGAAGCTGTTGATGGTGGTGATGACCAGGATATACAGGGTGGTGGGCATGATCTGGGGCCACTTCACCTTCCAAAATACCTGGAGGTCGGTGGCGCCGTCTACCTGGGCCGCCTCCACCAAGGTGTGGTCCACATTCCCCAGGGCGGAGACGTACAGCACGATGGGCTGGCCCACCGAGGTGGTGATGAGGATCAGGATGATGCAGCCCAGGGCGAACTTGGGGTCGCCCAGCCAGTTGATGTTTTTCTCCCACAGCCCCGCACTGGTGCCCACGAAGTTCAGCACGCCGTTGTAGTAGTGGTAGATCCACTTCCACACCACCGTGACGGCCACGGAGCCCGTGACCACCGGCAGGTAGAAAATCACACGGAAGGCGGAACACGCCCAGTCCCGCGTGTTATAGATGCGGGCCCCCACCCAAAGGGAGAACACGCACACGATGGGCACCGACACCACCACGATGATGACGGTGTTGATCAGCGCCTTGATGAAAATCGGGTCCTGGAACAGGTTCAGATAGTTGGTGATACCGATGAAATTGCCGCCGGAATCCGCCATGGTGGCGTCGGTCAGGCTGGTGAACACGCACATCACCATGGGGTAGACCACAAAAACAAGGAAGAACAGCAGGCTGGGCAGCAGGAACAGGTATCCGGAAATCGTCTCCCGCCGGGCCAGCTCGCGGCTCATGGGTTGCTGCTTCACTTTGGCCAAAATCAATCTCCTCCTCTCAGTTGGTTCCGGGAGTAAAACGGGCGCGCCCTCCCTGCGCGGTCACGCAGGGAGGGCGCGCATTACCCTAAAGTCGGTTTCGCGTTCTGCTGTCAGGCTCAGCCGGCTTCGGCAGCCTCGGCGGCCGCGTTGGCCTCAGTGGCAAAAGCGTCCAGCTCGGTCTGCACGTCGCCGCCGGCGCCGATGCGCTGCAGGGCGTTCCACCAAGCGGTGCGGGCCTCGGGCCAGCCCAGGGTGATCTGGTAGTAGGGGCCCATGAAGGGGACCAGCTTGCCGTACTCGGTCATGATCTCCTCGTCCTCGGTGCCCGCGTACAGGCCGTCCACCTCGCGGGTGGCCCAGTACCCGGTGGCCTCAACGATCTTCTTGTACTGCGCTTCGTCCTCGGTCATGAACTTCACGAAAGCCTTGGCGGCCTCGATCTTGGCGGCGTCGCCGTTGTCGAAGATGCCGAAGCCCCAGATGCCGCCCTGGAGGGAGGGATCGCCGGACTCAGTGGGGAAAGCCATGGGGAAGATCTCAAAGTTGGCGGTCTTGCCCTGGGTGTCGCTCTTAGCAGCGCCCACGTTCCAGCAGGTGGCCATGGCCAGCGTGCCGTTGCAGAACAGGTTGATCTCGTCGCCGCCCACGATGGCGGGGTCGAACTCGATGCCGTTCACGTCATACAGGGCCTGGAGGGCCTTGGCATTCTCGGCGCAGTTGGCCTCGTAACGGGTGAAGTCGTCGTTGGTGTAACGGCCGCCGTACATGTTGGTGACGAGGGCGCGGTTGCCCTGGTCGCCGCCCTGGCCGCCGCAGAAGACCACGCCCACCTGGGGATGGATGGCTGCAACGGCCTCAACAGCCTTCAGGAAATCCTCGGTGGACTTCCAGGTGTGGGTGTCCTCGTTGATGTACTGCATGGCGTCCGCCTGGGTGAACAGATCCTTGTTGATGCCCATGCAGTGGGCGGTCTGGCAGACGG
>CAJULZ010000071.1 GCA_910587205.1 uncultured Oscillospiraceae bacterium | reverse complement strand
CCTTGGGCACGTGCATGGTGAGATTGTCCAGGGCCTTGAAGTCCTTATAATGCTTGGACAGGCCCTGTGCGACCAGTACATATTCCATAAAGAAGCCTCCGTTTTCAAGATTGCCCATGTAGAGGCGCGCAATGCGCGCCCCTACAGCAATCCAATCCTATCAGAAAACGGTCAAGAAAGCGGTCAAGGAAACCGTTGAGAAATGGTTGAGATTTCGCCGCCGCGGGCTCTATTTGAGCTGGTCGCTGAACGCCTTCAGCTCCCGCTTCCTGTCTGTGGGGAGTCTGTTGAACTCCACCCCGCGGATGGCCCCCTCCAGGGCGTAGAGGTGAACCAGGCACACCTGGGGGAACCACGTTTTCAGGCGGAAAAACGTCTGCTCGGCGCCCTCCCGTACCAGCTGCTCCGGGGTGTGGATGCCCACGGCAGCCAGCTTCCGGGCCATCTCTCTGCCGATGTTCTTCATCGATGTCAATTCTGCCATGGCAGTTCCCCCTATTCCGCCCTCATTTTAAAGCCGATCCCCCAGACAGACTCAATGCAGTCCCCCGCCCCCGCCTCCCGCAGCTTGCGGCGCAAATTGCTCATGTGGGTTTTTAGCGAGCTCTCGGTGCAGTCCGGGGTGTCCTGGCCGACCTCGTCCAGCAGGCGGGACTTGGTGACCACCTGGGAGGGGTTTTCCAGGAGCAGCTTCAAAATGGCGTACTCCGTCCGGGTGAGGCGGGCCTCCGCCCCGTCCACTGATACACACCGGGCATCCGGTTCCAGCCGCAGGGGACCGAACGCCATCGCCCCGCCCTGGTGGGCCGGGTGTTCCTCCCGCAGCCGCACCGCCACCCGGGCCAGCAGCTCCCGCAGGACAAAGGGCTTGGTCACGTAGTCCGCCGCGCCGCCCAACAGCAGGGCGGTTTTGCTGTCGATGTCCGCCTTTGCGCTGACCACGATGACCGGGACGCCCGCCAGCCGGGGCAGCACCTCCTCGCCGGACAGTCCGGGGAGCATCAGATCCAGCAAAATTAGGTCGGGCCGTCCCCGATCCAGGGCGAGCACCGCCTCCGTACCCGAGTAGGCCCGGCTGGCCCGGTAGCCTTCGGCCTCCAAAGCCTCTTGCAGCAGGTTTCCAATGTGGATGTCATCGTCGACAATCAGGATGTGCTTCATGACAGGCGCTCCATTCCAGCGTAGTTTTTACCATTATACGGGGGATCTGGGACGGACGCAAGGGGAAAGGTCTGAAGATATTTTTAAATCGGGGGTGTTGAACCGGGCCTGCCCCTGTGCTATACTTGACTGGGGGAAGGGGGTGTGGGGATGCATATTTCGCTGTTTGGCGGGATGACCGCCTTATTTTTCGCGGTGCAGCTGTTCGCGTTCCGCAGGGCCCGGCAGGTCTGGCTGAAATTCCTGCCGGCGGCGGCGACGGGCGTTGGGCTGCTGCTGTTCCTCGCCGCGCCCGGCGTCATCGCGGCGGCGCTGCCCGGCGGGGCGTTCACGGCGCTGTACGCGCTGGCCTTTGGCGCGGGCTTACTGGGCTGCCTGCTGGGGCTGCTGGCCGCCGTCCTGACCCGCCGTATATAGCTTGCCCAAACTGTTTGGAGGGATTGCTTTGTCTGTTGAAATTGGAATGAAGGGCCGCGCCGAAGCCGTGGTCGTCCCGGAGAACACCGCCCAGGCGGTGGGGTCGGGGCTGGTGCCCGTGTTTGCCACGCCCTATATGGTTGCCCTGATGGAAAACGCCGCCGTGAATGCGGTGCAGACCGCCCTGGCTCCGGACGAGGGCACGGTAGGCATCCGGCTGGACGTGACCCACGATGCCGCCACCCCCATCGGCATGAAGGTGTGGGCGGAGGCGGAGGTCACCGCCGTGGAGGGCCGGAGCCTCACTTTCGTGGTGTCCGCCTATGATGAGGCGGGGAAAATCGGCGGGGGGACCCACCAGCGGTTTATCATCAAACCGGAGAAATTCATTGCCCGTGCCCAGAGCAGAGGGAACGCATAAGGGCTGGAAAATTCTTTCTTTTTCTTTCATCAAAGAAAAAAGAAACCTTTCAGCTCCCTTCTGATCCATACTGCGCTGTCCGATACAGGCCGGAACCCTTTCGGATTGCCGCCCATCCATGGAGAATATCTTACTATTATAAAATGTGAGTGTCCCGTTGATCCGGCCTTCCCCCATAGGGGGAAGGTGGCCGGCCGAAGGCCGGACGGATAAGGGGCAGGAAGTGAAGGCGCTGCGCTTCACCGCTTTCCAGGCAAAATTTAGCCCTGCGGCATATGCCGCAGGGCTATATTTTGCCGTGTTGCGCGGCTGATCTGAAATCTTGCAAGATGCAGGATTTTGCGTCAGAGCACATGATGCGCGTCCAAATACCGACCGCACTCCTCGCCGCGGTCCGCATAATAAGCCTCATTCATCGATCTGCCAAGGAGCAAACCCGGCATACCCAGGGCGCTTACGCGTTGAACACGTACCGGTCTATGCGGCGGAACGCCTCCTCCACCCGGGACAAGGGCAGGGCCAGGTTCATCCGGATGTGGCAGGGGCCGTGGAACATCCGCCCATCCTGCCATGCCACGCCCACGTCCCAGCCCATTTTTTGCAGCTCGTCAATCGTCTTGCCGTGGGCGGCGCACCAGTCCGTGCAATCCAAGAACAGCATATAAGTGCCTTGGGGCTTGGAAACCCTCACGCCCTCAAAATGCTGTGCGATATATCCGCAGGCATAGTCCACGTTGCCGGTGAGCACCTGGCACAGCTCGTTCAGCCATTCCCGGCCTTCCGGGCCATAGGCCGCCGTCAGCGCGTGCATGGACAGCACATTCATGTCGTTATAGTGGCACAGGGAGGATTCCTTCTCCATCCGGTCCCGGAGCCAGGGGTTGTAGACGATGTGGTAGCTGCCCACCAGCCCGGCCAGGTTGAAGGTCTTGGATGGGGCGTAGATGGCGGCGGTACGCTGCCAGGCGTCCTCGCTGACGCTTTGGGTGGGGATGTGCCGGGAACCGTCCAGGATGAGATCCGACCAAATTTCATCGGACACCACGTAGACATCGTGCTTGCGGAACAGTTCCATGGCCCGTTCCAGCTCCCAACGCTCCCACACCCGGCCGCAGGGATTGTGGGGAGAGCAGAACACCGTCGCGTGGATGCGGTTTTCCACGATTTTTTTCTCCATGTCCTCAAAATCCATGCGCCACACGCCGTCCTCATCCAGGACCAGCGGGCTGTGGACGATGTGGTAGCCGTTGTTGGTGAGGCTGCCGGTGAAGCCGATGTAAGTGGGCGAGTGGAGCAGCACCTTGTCCCCCTTGGAACAAAGCACATTCAGCGCGGAGACCACCCCGCCCAGCACACCGTTTTCGTATCCAATGTGCCCTTTGGCCAGCCCGTCCACGCCGTTCCGGTCCTGGTGCCAGCGGATAATCGCGTTGTAGTAATCGTCGGTGGGGGCAAAGTACCCGAAGGCGGGGTGCTGGGCACGCTGGATAATGGCGGCGGGGATGGCTGGGACAGTGGGAAAGTTCATGTCCGCCACCCACATGGGAATGGCGTCGAAGCCCTCCCTGGGCGCGCCGGGAGCAAAGCCTCCGGGTGCGCCGATGGCGTCCACGGCGATGGCGTCCCGGCCATGGCGGTCCATGATGGAGGTAAAATCATATTTCATCGGGTAAAATCCTTTCTATGAATCATTCACCGCATGACCACGCCCCGGGTGGGTACGCGGGCTTATCGGCTTGCTGCGAACATGATCACGCTCCGATTGGGCGCATAACGGGCCGGCTCCCCTCCGTCTCGGACAAAACCCATCCGGCCCCCTATGCGCCTATCGCCGCGCTACGAGCGTTTCCACGCGCTGCGGCTGAACAGCACCAGGATGGGGTACATCTCCAGCCGGCCCAGCACCATCAGGAAGGCCAGCACCAGCTTGCTCAGCACGGAAAACGCGGCGAAGTTCCCCGCCGGGCCCACCAGCTCCAGGCCGGGGCCCACATTGCTGATACAGGTGATCACCGCGGTGAGGGTGGTGCCAAAAGAGAAGTTGTCCAGCCCCACCAGGATGGCCGCGCCAAATACCAGGGACAGATTGATGATGAAATAGCACTGGGTGGTGTGGAGGGTGGCCTCGGACAAAGGCGCGCCATCCAGCCGAACCACGGATACCGCCCGGGGATGGATGATGGAGCGCACCTCCCGGGCTGCGGAGCGGACGAGGATGAGGATCCGGCTGCACTTGATGCCGCCGCCGGTGGAGCCGGCGCACGCCCCGATGAAGGTGAGCACCACCAGCAGCATTTTGGAGAATTCCGGCCACAGGTCGTAGTTGGCGGAGGCAAAGCCGGTGGTGGATACGATGGACGCCACCTGGAACGCGGCGTACCGCACGCAGTCACCCACGGTCTGGTACACATCCCGCAGGTTCCAGGCGATGGCGGCGGTGGAGGCAGCCACCATGATGACGAAAAACCGCAGCTCGTCGCTTTTGAGGGCCTGCTTCGCCTTGCCGGTCAGGATGAGGAAATAGACGGCGAAATTCACCGAGAACAGCAGCATGAACACGGTGATGATGATCTCCGCGGCGGGATTGCCGAAAGACCCCACTGAGGAATTCATATCGGAGAAGCCGCCGGTGCCTGCGGTGGACATGGCGTGGGTGACGGCATCATACCAGCTGAAGCCCGCCGCGCGCAGGCACAGCGTTTCCAGCACGGTGAGGGCCAGGTAGATGGAATACAGGATCTTGGACGACTGGGACGCCCGAGGGACCAGCTTGCTTTTCACCGGGCCGGGGCTTTCCGCGCGGATGAGGAAGTTGGAGCTGATGCCTAGGAACGGCAGCAGGGCGGTGGTCAGGATGAGCACCCCCATCCCCCCCAGCCAGTGGGTAAACGACCGCCAGAACAGCAGGCCCATGGGCAGGCCCTCAATGGCGGTGAGGATGGTGGCGCCAGTGGTAGTAAAACCGGATATGGTCTCGAAAAAGCAGTCAATATAAGGGCCAAACTGCCGGGAGAACCAGAAGGGCAGCGCCCCAAACACACCGAACAGCACCCAGATCAGCCCCACGGTGAAAAAGCCCTCCCGGGCGAAAAAGTCCTTCTTGGGCTTAAACAGGAATACCGGCACGCAGGCCGCGGCCAGGATAATGAGGATGGAGCACAGAAAGGGGATGGGGCTCTCCCCGTACAGCAGGGACACCCCCATGGGGACGAGCATGGCCCCCGCCTCGATAAGCAGGGTGAAGCCCGCAATGCGTAGCACCAATTTGAAATTCATAACCCGCCGCCCTCGTAAATGTCGTTCAGGTCCAGGATGCCGCTGTCCCGGGCCACCACAATGACGTTATCCCCCCGCTCCAGGGTTGTGGAGCCCTCCGGGATGATGACCTTGGTGCCCCGGACAATGACGGCGATCAGGATCCCCCGGCGGAGCTTCAGATCCTTCAGCGGAATGCCAAGATGCTGGGTGGTGGGGGCCACCACGAATTCCATGGCCTCCGCCCGGCCCTCGGCGATGCGGTACAGGGCGGTCATGGCGCTGCCCTTGGAATTTTGCAGGCCGCGGATAAAGCGGAGGATCTGCCCGGCCGTGGTGAGCTTGGGCGACACGATGGACTCCACCCCGGCGGAATGGGCAATGGAGGTGTAGTTCTGCCGGTTGGACTTGGCCACCACCTTGGCCACCCCAGCCTGGTGGGCATAGAGGGAGATGATCAGGTTATCCTCGTCCCGGTCGGTGAGGGCGATAAACGCGTCGCTGGCGGCCATGCGCTCCTCGGTGAGCAGCTCCGGGTCGGTGCCGTCGCCCTGGATGATGAGGCTATGGGGGAACTCCTCTGCCAGTTGGCGGCAGCGCGCGTCGCTGCGCTCCACCACCTTGCAGCTCATACCCAGCCGCTCCAGATGGATAAGCAGGTAAAAGGCGATGCGCCCGCCGCCAATAATGAACACATTGCGGATGCGGTGCGTCTGCCGGCCCAGCAGCTTGAAAAACTGGTGGACGCCGTTGGGGGTGCCCGCCATGTAAACCCGGTCGTCCTTGGACAGCACCGTGGCTCCGTTGGGGATGAACACATCGTCCCCCCGCTCCACCGTACAGAACAGGATCGGAAGGCCCTGGATCTTGGAGGACAGGGAGGCCAAGGAGCGCCCGGCCAGGAAATCGGACTCCTGGACGCGGAGGGAGACCAGCTCCACCCGGCCCCGGGCAAATGTGTCGATATTGGCCGCGCTGGGAAAACGCAGCATCCGGGAAATTTCCACCGCCGAGGCCAGCTCCGGGTTGATGAGCATGGTGATGCCCAGATCCCGCTTCAGGGTATCCAAATCGTTGGCGTACTCGGCGCCGCGGACGCGGGCCACCGTGTAGGGCACGCCCAGGCTGTGGGCGCAGTGGCAGCACAGCAGGTTGATCTCGTCGGAGCCGGTGGCGGCAATGAATACGCCGCACTCCTTGGCCCCCGCCTCCAGCAGCACATCCCGGGAGGCGCAGTTCCCCTTCAGGCACATGACGTCCAGCTGGTTGGACAGCCGCTCCAGGGTGGCGTCGGATATATCCACAATGGTGACGCTGTGTCCCTCGCCGGACAGGTGCTCCGCCACGGTGGCGCCCACTTTCCCCGCCCCGGCAATGATGATGTTCAAAACGATCAGCTCGATTCCTCAAAATAATTGGGAAAACGCACGCAATTCCCGCAAAGCGGCCATGGGGCCGCCCTGCGGGAATGAAAGGGCGCAATTACTCCAGCACCGCGCCCCGGGCGGCGGAGGTGACCAGCTTGGCGTACCGCGCCAGGCAGCCGGTCTTGATCTTGGGCTCGGGGCACACCCAGGCGGCGCGGCGCGCGGCCAGCGCCGCTTCGTCCACCAGCAGTTCGATTTTACACGCGGGTATGTCGATGGCGATCTGATCGCCCTCCTCCACGAAGGCAATGGGCCCGCCCTGGGCGGCCTCGGGGCAGACGTGGCCGATGGACGCGCCCCGGGTCGCGCCGGAAAACCGCCCATCGGTGATGAGGGCCACGGACTCCCCCAGCCCCATGCCGCAGATGGCGGAGGTGGGGTTGAGCATCTCCCGCATACCGGGGCCGCCCTTGGGACCCTCGTAGCGGATGACCACCACGTCGCCCGCCACGATCTTCCCGGCATAGATAGCCTCAATGGCCTCCTCCTCCGAGTTGAACACCCGGGCGGGGCCCTGGTGGCGCATCATCTCGGCTGACACCGCGGAGCGCTTCACCACGCAGCCCTCGGGGGCCAGGTTGCCCTTGAGCACGGCGATGCCGCCGTCGGGGGAATAGGGGTTCTCAATGGGGCGGATCAGCTCCGGGTTGCGGTTGGCCACGCCCTCCAGGTTTTCAACCAGAGTCCTTCCGGTACAGGTCATGACGGAGGTGTCCAGCAGGCCCTTTTTCGTCAGCTCCAGCATCACGGCGTGGACGCCCCCCGCGCCCTCCAGGTCCTCCATATAGGTGTCCCCGGCGGGGGCCAGGTGGCACAGGTTGGGGGTCTTGGAGGAGATCTCGTTGGACATGTCCAGGTCCAGCTCGATGCCGCACTCGTGGGCGATGGCGGGCAGGTGGAGCATAGTGTTGGTGGAGCAGCCCAGGGCCATGTCCACCGTCTCGGCGTTGTGGAATGCGGCGGGGGTCATGATGTCCCGGGGGCGTATGTCCCGCTTCACCAGCTCCATGATCTGCATCCCGGCGTGCTTGGCCAGCCGCAGCCGGGCCGACCACACGGCGGGGATGGTGCCGTTCCCCTTCAGCCCCATGCCGATGGCCTCGGTGAGGCAGTTCATAGAGTTGGCGGTGTACATACCGGAGCAGGAGCCGCAGGTGGGGCAGGCGTTGTTGACATATTCGTCCACGCCGTCCTCGTCCAGCTTGCCCGCGTAATAGCCCCCCACCGCCTCAAACATGTGGGACAGGCAGGTGCGCCGGCCGTCGTTGAGTTTGCCCGCCAGCATGGGCCCGCCGGAGCAGAAGATGGTGGGGATATTCACCCGGGCCGCCGCCATAAGCAGCCCCGGCACGTTTTTGTCGCAGTTGGGGATCATCACCAGGCCGTCAAACTGGTGGGCCATGGCCATGGCCTCGGTGGAGTCGGCGATGAGGTCCCGGGTGACCAGGGAGTATTTCATCCCCACGTGACCCATGGCGATACCGTCGCACACGGCGATGGCGGGGAACTCGATGGGGGTGCCCCCGGAGGCGCGCACGCCCGCCTTCACCGCCTCAGCAATCTTGTCCAGGTTCATGTGGCCGGGGACGATCTCGTTATAGGAGCATACCACGCCGATGAGGGGCCGCTCCAGCTCTTCCTTGGTGTAACCCAGGGCATAGAACAAAGAACGGTTGGGGGCGGTGGGCACGCCTTTTTTTACATTGTCGGAACGCATCACGCAAGTCTCCTTCGCGGTTATGAATATCACCGATTGTATCACAAAAAAACCGGGAACGCAATGGAAAATCGGCTGGATTTCCACTGCGTTCCCGGCGCTTCCGGCATTGGTTGGAGAAATATTCCGTCCGGCGCTTTTATGGCTGGGAGCCGTCCTGCGGCTGCTCGTCTTCCCGCAGATTCTCCAGGGCAACCCGGGTGGCCTCAATGACAAAAGCGGAAAAACTGACATTGGTGCCTCGGATAGCTTCTTCGACCTGCTTAATAATGTCGTTGGGAAAGCGAACGGATTTCTGTGTCGTGTCTGGTACGACCGGCAGCTTAAATTTTCGCATAATTATATCACCTATATTACATTATGTCATTTACAAGGTAATGCAATTTGTGATATAAATATATGGGACAAATGTAGGTCAAAACGGGATGCAGGAGAGTGTTAAATCAAATTTCCGAAAGGAGTGGTCATAATGATGACATTCCGAGCAATTCTATCAACCCTGATCCGGAACGGCAAGGTGGTCGTGGAAACACCCGAACTAGACCTGGAGGGACTCAAGCGGGCTGTGGAGAGCGACGCGCAGACGACGCTGGAGGAGATCGAGGAGGTTGTGCGCGGGGAAGGGATGACAGACACGGAAAAGGTGGAGTGGATCAAAAACCGGATGCTGTATTGAAAAAACCGCCTGTCCGGCTGGTCAGGCGGTTTTTTATATGTTTTTTAGTTGGAGGCGGTGTCCAGATCGGTATCCCCGCCCCTCGTCGCCGCAAGCTCCATATCCCTCGCTTCCGCCTTTGGCGAAAGCTCGCTCACTCCGCTGCGGCTCCTCTCCAAACCGCAACCGCTTCGCTGGGTTGCGGTTTGGAGCCGCCCTTCGGGCGGCTTTTAATTCGACGCCGTATCCAGGTCCGTGTCCCCGCCCCAGATCATATTCTTGCGCAGCTCGCCGCCCACGATCTCCATCTGGTGCTTCTTGAGCTGCTGGCGCTTGGAGTTGAAGAAGGTGCGGCCGTTCTTGTTCTCCGCGATCCACTTGCCGGCAAAGGTGCCGTCCTGGATGTCGCTGAGAACGGCGCGCATCCGGGCCTTGGTCTCCTCGTGGGGGATGACGCGGGGGCCGCTGACGTACTCGCCGAACTCGGCGGTGTCGGAGATGGAGAAGTTCATGGCCGCCACGCCGCCCTTGTTGATCAGATCGACAATGAGCTTCAGCTCATGAATGCACTCGAAATAGGCGTTCTCGGGCTCGTAACCAGCCTCCACCAGCACCTCGAAGCCGCAGCGCATCAGATCCACCACACCGCCGCACAGCACGGTCTGCTCGCCGAACAGGTCGGTTTCGGTCTCATCGTGGAAGGTGGTCTCCATCACGCCCGCCCGGGCGCCGCCGATGCCCGCGATGTAGGCCAGGGCGGTCTGGTAGGCGTGGCCGGTGGCGTCCTGCTCCACGGCGACGAGGCAGGGCACGCCCTTGCCCGCCACATAGGTGGAGCGCACGGTGTGGCCCGGGCCCTTGGGGGCGGCCATGAACACGTCCACCCCGGCGGGCGGGACGATCTGCTGGTAGCGGATGTTAAAGCCGTGGGCGAACGCCAGGGCCTTGCCCTCGGTCATGTAGGGGGCGATATCCTTTTTGTACACCTCAGCCTGTACCTCGTCGTTGATGAGGATCATCACGATGTCCGCCCACTGGGCGGCGGCGGGAACCGTTTTCACCGCCAACCCGGCCTTCTCGGCGGCGGGCCAGCTCTTGGAGCCCTCCCGGAGACCCACGCACACGTCGCAGCCGGAGTCCCGCAGGTTGAGGGCATGGGCGTGACCCTGGGAGCCGTAGCCGATGATGGCGATCTTTTTGCCCTTCAGGTAGCTCAGGTCGCAGTCCTTCTCATAATACATTTTTGCCATGGTAAACAACTCCTCTATGATAAAATTAAAGATTATGGGCGCTCCGGCCGCCCGGCGGGCGGGGCACGGAATGGTTCTGCATCGTGCAAAAAAGTATAGCACAACGACGGGGAAAAGAATGATAACTGTGATACAATTGCAAACTATGTTCCACTTAAATTGTCAAAATCTATATTGGGTTTTTGCGTGTAGGGGCGGACATTACCCGCCCGCGCGGTTCCAAAGGACGGCACAGGCAGGCGCACACTGTGCGCCCTTACAGCCGTAGGAGGGTTCGGCGGCCTGCGTAAACAAGGATCGTCAGGTTACAAAATGTTCTTGCCCAAATCGAACTCGTCCCGCACCTTGTTCCCCGAGTTGTTCCGGATGGTGGCTTCGCCCCGCTCCAGAGCCACCATGCCGGTGCGCACCAGCTCCAGGATGCCGAATTCGGCCAGCAGCTTTTCCAGCGCATCGTCCTTGGACTCCTGGCCGATGATGGCCAAGGTCAGGCTCTGGGTGGACACGTCGATGATAGATGCCCGGAAGATGTTGGCGATCTGGATGACCTCGTTGCGCACCTCCCGGCTCTCCGCCTTCACCTTGATGAGCACCAGCTCCCGGCGGATGGACTCCTCCGGCGGCAGCAGCCGGACGGAGTAGACGGAAAACTGCTTGCGCAGCTGGTTGATGATCTGGGCAACCTGCTGCTCCCCGCACAGCACCTCAATGGTGATGCGGGATACCGCGGGATCGTCGGTGGTGCCCACCGCCAGGGACTCAATGTTATACCCCTTCCGGGAAAACAACCGGGACACCTGGCTGAGCACGCCGGCGGTATTCTCCACCAGCACCGACAGGGTATGGCGCTTTACGATGGTATTCATGGCTTCCTCCCTCCTCAATGCAGCAGGAACTCGGTAACAGGGGTGCCGCCGCTCACCATGGGGTGGACCATGGCGTCGATATCAATGGCACAGTCGATCACGCAGCCGCAGCCCGCCTCCAGGGCCTGCCGGAAGGCCTCTTCAAACTCCGCCTGGTTTTTGGCCCGGAACCCCTTCAGTCCGTAGGCCTCCGCCAGCTTGACGAAGTCGGGCCCCCGGTCCAGCGTGGTCTGGGAAAAGCGCTTGCTGTAGATCAGGTTCTGCCACTGACGGACCATGCCAAGGGTACGGTTGTCGAAGATGACGGTGATGATCGGGAGGCCGTAGTGCTCTACGGTGGCCAGCTCGTGGCAGTTCATGCGGAAGCAGCCGTCCCCGGTGCAGTGAACCACCACTTTATCCGGGTTGCCGACTTTCGCCCCCATGGCGGCTCCCAGGCCGAAGCCCATGGTGCCGAACCCGCCGCTGGTGAGCAGCTGGCCGGGGCGGGAGAAATGATAGTACTGGCACGACCACATCTGGTGCTGGCCCACGTCGGTGGCGATGATGGCGTCTCCGCCTGTCAGATCGGAGATGGTATCCAAAACCTCGTGGGCGTGGAGGATATTGTCCTTTTTGAGGGGCAGCTCCTTCCGGGCAAACACCTGGGCTTTCCATGCGGTATAGTCATGCTGGGGCAGCTTTTCGTTCAGCAGCTCCAGTACCCGCCGGGCGTCTCCGATGATGTGGTGGTAGGTCTGGACATTTTTGTCGATCTCAGCGCGGTCGATGTCGATGTGGACGATCCTGGCGTTTTTGGCAAAGGAAGGGGGATCGGTGGCAACCCGGTCGGAGAACCGGCAGCCGATGGCGATCAGCAGGTCGCACTCGGCGGTAGCCATGTTGGAGGCATGGGAGCCGTGCATCCCCACCATGCCGGTGAACAGCGGGTGGTTGCCCGGGCAGGCGCCGCCGCCCATGATGGTGGAGCCCACCGGGGCGTCCAGCGTTTCAATAAACCTGCGGAACTCGGGCACCGCGCCCTTGGAGCGGATTACGCCGCCCCCCACCAGCACCATTGGCCGCTGGGACTGGGAGATGAGCTCCAGCAGCTTGTCGATGTCGCCCTGGTCCGGCTCTGGGTTTTTCAGGTCCCGGTTGGAGCGGCGCAGCAGCGTCGCCAGCCGCCCGTGGTTGGCGTGCTCCGCCAGGGGCAGGTATTCATACTCCCCCTGGACGGCGGTGACGTTCTTGGCGATATCCACCAGCACCGGACCGGGCCGGCCGGACCGGGCGATGGCAAACGCCTCCCGGATCACATCGGCCAGCTCGTTCACGTCCTTCACCAAGAAATTGCATTTGGTGATGGGCATGGTGATGCCGGTGATGTCCACCTCTTGGAACGAGTCCTTGCCGATGAGGTTTTCACTGACGTTGCAGGTGATGAACACCACCGGCGAGGAATCATAATAGGCGGTGGCGATGCCGGTGACCAGGTTGGTGGCCCCGGGGCCGGAGGTGGCGAAGCAAACCCCCACCTTGCCGGTGGACCGGGCGTAGCCGTCGGCGGCGTGGGAGGCGCCCTGCTCGTGGGCGGTGAGGTAATGGCGGATCTTGTCCTTGTAGCCGTGGAGCTCGAACTCGTCGTAGATGTTCAGGATGGTGCCGCCGGGGTAGCCGAACACCGTGTCCACCCCCTGCTCCAGCAGGCACTCCATCACGATCTGGGAGCCGTTCATCAACATTTGCATGACCTCCTATCCCGCACAAAAAAAGCACAGCCGCGCCCCATAGGACGAGCCATGCTCTGTGGTGCGTCTAAAAAACGCGCATACATAGTTTAGCGTATTGAAGATATCATATCGTCCTGTCCGGGGTTTGTCAATGTAAAAAGGCTTCCAAACTGGAAATTCTGCCGCTCGACCAAAGATGGGGCGGTTTTGGGCGGGTTTTTTATGCTTTTTTTGACGGAAAAGGGCGGGAAGGGCATATCCCCTTCCCGCCCCCTCCGCATTTCCCTGTCACGCTCGGATTGGCCGCGCGGCCGGGCCGCTTACTCGCTGCCCGCTTCTTCGCGCTTCTTTAGTTACACCCGCAGGTGGTGCCGTGGTCGCCCAGCTTGAAGGACGCGCACTCGGTCTCCTTGCAGTCGCACACGCTGTTCTGACAGCAGCCCACCTGGATCTCGTTCAGGGTGCAGCGCTGATTCTTATGATGGGCGCAGCTGTTCACGGTGCATTTGATGCTGGGGTTCGTCTGCTCAAACATAGTTGATTCCTCCTTGTATCCTGGTATTCGGGAATACAAAGGGGAGTATGCCCCGGCGTCCCGGCGGCTATTCGCCTCCGCCCTCTTGGGGCGGTTCCTCTTTCTGGTGGGTGGGATGGCGCTGGAAGCGGGGGATGAACCGGGTGGCGAAATTGCCCTTGCCCCGGCCCTTCACATAGAGGTAGCCGATGGCGGAGAACACCACCGCGCCGACAAAGTTGACAAACAGATCCTTCATGGTGTCGATAATGCCCACATCCAGGTAGCCGCCCAAACCCAGGGGCATCTGGGTGCCGTCCTCCAGCACCAAGATCACGTCCCGGATACCCTCTACAATGACGGCAGTGGTCCCGCCGGAGGGGTCCAGCTTAACGGTGGAGATGGTGTTGATGACGGCGTCCTTCTGCATATCGAACAGCAGCCACCGGTCCATAGCAAACTCAAAAAATTCCCACAGCACGCCAATGGTCATAGAGAAGCAGAAGGCGGTCACCGCCATAAAGAAAGGAGATAGGTGGAGGGACACCTTTTCCTCCCGGTTGAGTATGTCCACCAGGGCAAAGCCGATCGCGGCGCACAGGAATCCGTTCATTGTGTGGAGCATGGTGTCCCAGTAACGGAAATGGGTATAATAGGACTGTATCTCGCCTAAAATTTCGGCGGCGTAGATAAACAGCAGGATGATGATCTCCAGCGTGTCCGGCAGGTCGATATGCAGCCGCCGCTCAAAGGCGGAGGGCAGCATGAACAGCACCAGGGTGAGCACGCACAGCAGCACGTTTTCATAGTTCTGGTTGAAAAACTGGGCCACCAGCATGAGCACTACTGAAAGCCGCAGGATAAAGTAGACGGTATACACCAATTTTTTGTTTTCCACGTGCCGCCATTCGTGGCCGATGGGCGTTCGCTTGCGTCGCTTTGGCATGATATGCCCCTTTCTGTACAGTATGCCCGGTTTTGTCAACCGGGCAATGGCAGGTTGCGCCCCCTGGCGCATAGTATGTTCCTGGAGGTGATTTTTATGGACTTGCGCAACAACCAGATCACGCTGGGCGAGCTGTGGGACAACGCCCAAAGCCGGGCGGTGTTTCAAAAGCGCATCCCCATGCTGGCCAAGCACCCGGTGCAGGGCGCGGCCCGGACGGTGACCCTG
>CAJULZ010000070.1 GCA_910587205.1 uncultured Oscillospiraceae bacterium | reverse complement strand
CCACCGAGATCTACACTCTTTCCCTACACGACGCTCTTCCGATCTCGGCGGCTGCATTTCTTACGTGGAGATTCCCAACATGCGCCACAATCTGGAGGCCCTCAAGGACGTAGTGCGTTTCATCTACGACAACATCCAGTACGCCGAGTTCAATACTAAGAGCGACTACTGCCAGGTGTGCGGGTACGACGGGGAGATCATTGTCAACGAGGACAACGAGTGGGAGTGCCCCTGCTGCCACAACAAGGATCACGCCAAGATGAACGTCACCCGGCGCACCTGCGGCTATCTGGGTGAAAACTTCTGGAATGAGGGCAAGACGAAGGAGATCGCGTCCCGCGTCCTCCATCTGTAATAAAAACGCAGCCGGGGCGGTCCACGGACCGCTCCGGTTTTTGCCCACAAAGCAAACGGGCCCACCACTCAGGCGCGGTATATGAACCCTGCCTGCGTTCAATGCCAAGACACCGGCGGCAGTGTCAATAAGGGGACGCCAGTTGTAATCCGCAAGCGCCGGATTTCGCCATCCACGAATCGTATGGGGTGCCCCCTATGCACGTTTTTGCCTACTTTTGCCGTGTGGCAAAAGTAGGCCGCCGAACGCCCGAAAGGAGATGCACCATGAATTTTGCCACCATCAAATGGGCCGACGTAGCCAACGGCCCCGGCGTCCGGGTGTCCCTGTTTGTGTCGGGGTGCACCCATCGCTGCCCCGGCTGTTTCAATGAGGAGGCCCAGGATTTCCAATACGGCCAGCCCTTTACCCTGGCGGAGGAGGACAAAATTGTGGAGGCCATGGCCCCGGTCCATATCAAGGGCCTGTCCCTGCTGGGGGGCGAGCCCTTCGAGCCGGACAACCAGCGGGGGCTGCTGCCCCTGCTGCGGCGGGTAAAAGCGGCCTACCCGAATAAGGAGGTGTGGTGCTACTCCGGCTACACCCTAGACGGGGAGCTGTGGAAGCCCGGCCGCGCCCGGTGTGAGTGCACCGATGAAATGCTGTCCTTAATTGACGTGCTGGTGGACGGGCCCTTTGTGGAGGCGCAGAAGGATCTGAACCTACGCTTCCGTGGTTCGGCCAACCAGCGGATTTTGAATATTCCGGCCAGCTTAAAAGCTCATATCCCCGTCCTCTGGGGCGGTGAGATGACCATCCAGTCCATTACGGTCTCTTAACTTCCTTTTTCTTGAAAGAAAAAGGAAGTAAAAAGAACTTAAATTCGCTGACGTACCGGGCGGAACTATGTTTGCGTCCCGCCCGGCCGCGTGCGAATGACCAGGACCAATTGGAAAAATTTAGGTAAGAGGAAGGGGAGACAGTGCGATGGCCGTTCCTGTTTCTGTAAGAAAATTGGATCCCCGGGCAAAGCTGCCCGCCTACGGCTCCGCCGATGCCGCGGGGGCCGACCTGTATGTCCTCACCGGTGGCCCCGTAACCATTGCTCCAGGGGGAACGGCCAAGCTGCGCACCGGGCTGGCCGTGGCCATCCCCCGGGGATATGTGGGGCTGGTATGCGCCCGGTCGGGGATGGCCTGTAAGCGGGGGCTGGCCCCGGCCAACAAGGTAGGGGTGGTGGATGCCGATTACCGGGGCGAGATCATGGTGTTCCTCCACAACCACGGCCCGGAGCCGCAGGTGGTGGAGGATGGCGACCGGGTAGCTCAGCTCATGATCGTGCCGTGCCTGGCCGCCCAGTTTGTCCAGGCGGAGGAGCTGGACGATACGGAACGGGGGACGGGGGGCTTTGGCTCCACCGGGCGCAGCTGAGACGGGATGTTTTGTATCTTGCAAGATTTTTGCGGCCATGGCGGCGGGAAAATGTTTTGCATCCTGCAAGATTTGCGGCAGGACGCGGCTGGGGCCGGCGGCCTTGCAGCTTGCGGGATTGACGGCGGCGTTGTTTTCTGTTATAGTCAAAGCACTTCAAATGTGCCGACGATAAGATGAAATTTAACATAATCTGCAAGGACCTTGTCCGGGACCGTGGGAGGTCGTCAAATGCCGGGAAATACGCTTTATATTGTGGTGCCCTGCTATAATGAGGAGGAGGTTCTGCCTGAGACGGCCCGCCGCCTGGGGGAGAAGCTCCGGGCGCTTATAGCGGCGGGCAAGGCGGGCCCCCGCAGCCGGGTGCTGTTTGTGAACGACGGTTCCAAGGACCGGACGTGGGAAATCGTCCGGGGGCTGCATGGGGGGGACGGCCTGTTCTGCGGGCTGGACCTATCCCGGAACCGGGGGCACCAAAACGCCCTGCTGGCGGGGCTGATGTATGCGCGGGAACGGGCGGATATGACGGTGTCCATGGACGCCGACCTCCAGGACGACGTGGATGCGGTGGACGCCATGGTGGACAAATACCTGGACGGGGTGGACATTGTGTACGGCGTGCGCTCCTCCCGGGAGGCGGACACCTTTTTCAAGCGCACCACCGCTGAGGCTTTTTACCGGCTCATGGGCCTGTTGGGGGCGGAGACGGTGTTCAACCACGCGGATTTCCGCCTCATGTCCCGCCGGGCGCTGGACGGCCTGGCTCAATTCAAAGAGGTGAACCTGTTCCTCCGGGGGATCGTGCCCATGATCGGCTACCGAACCGACGTGGTGGAGTACCGGCGGGGGGAGCGGTTCGCGGGGGAGAGCAAATATCCGCTGAAAAAGATGGTGGCTTTCGCCTTGGAAGGGGTTACGTCCCTGTCCGTCAAGCCCCTGCGGATGATTACTGGGTTGGGATTCCTGATTTTCCTGGTGTCGCTGGGTATGATCGCCTACAATGTTGCGCGCTGGGCTGCGGGGAACACTGTCACCGGCTGGGCCAGCCTGGCCTGCTCGGTGTGGCTTATCGGGGGGCTGATCCTGCTGTCCCTGGGGGTGATCGGGGAGTACCTGGGCAAGCTCTACCTGGAGAGTAAGGGACGTCCCCGGTTTCTGGTCCGGGAGGAGCTGGGGGATCAGGATGGGGAAAATGGAACAGAATTTTGACAATGTGTTAAACCTTTATAAATATTGGGGAAAGGCCCTTGCAATTTTGGACTGCGGGGCCTAAAATGAAATACGTGGAAATAAAGCGGCGCCGGGCAGCGCCGCTGGGCGGCCCACACTATCTTGACAGGAGGAATTTGAGTATGAGCATTGATTTTGAGAGCCTGAAGGACAAAGCTGTGGTCTTCGCCCAGTCCGGCGTGACCAAGGCGAAGGAACTCACCGATACCGGCATCGCCAAAGCCAAGGAGATCTCGGAGATCGGCAAGCTGAAGGTGCAGAACTCCACCGAGCAGGAGGCCATCCGCAAGGCCTACTCCGAGCTGGGCAAGCTGTACTACGCCGAGCGGGGGTCCGCCCCGGAGGCGGCCTATGCCGACCTGTGCCAGCGCATTACCGACGCTTTGGCCCGCATTTCCTACAACAACGAGCGTATCGCCGACATCAAGGCCGCGGGCCATCTGGATGATGAGGAAGTCGAGGCCGTGGGGGCCGAGGCGGAGGCCGAGGGGCCTGCCGCCGAGGAGCCCTGCTGCTGCGACAAGACGGAGGCCGAGGACGACAAGCCCGAGGAGTAAAATACCATATGAAAAAGCCCCGCAGTCATAAGACTGCGGGGCTTTTGGGTTGGATCAGTCCCCCGCCAGCGCCTCCAAACGCTCGATGGGGAAGGGCGGGAAGGCCACGGGCTTCATGGCGATGGACAGCAGCTTTCTGGGGTTGTCGTCCGCCGCCACCCGGTTGGAGGACAGCGTGCCGCACCGGCGGCAGCGGTGGATGATCGCCCACTCGCCGCCCTTGCGCACCCATACGGCAATGGGTTCCATCACCCCGCCGCAGTCCGAGGCCCGGTCGCCGGGCTCCACGTCCACGTGGAGGCTGGACAGGCAATTGGGGCAGTGGTTTCGGTGGCTGCTCCCCGCCCCCTGGGGGAAAACCGACCAGCCGCAGGTCCGGCAGGTAAAGGATTCGCGGCAGGGACGGGTCTTATAATAGCCTTTTTCATATTGCTTCCGCTTATTATCTCGATTCAAGGGGTAATCCTCCTAAAAGTCATTTTTCATGGATCTTCTGGGAGGTTTGGACTGTGAACGATGACGCAAACCTCCCGGTCAGCGCACATTCACCCAATGGAAATTCATCTTCATAAAACGGTTCTCCTCAGATTTTATATTTCCCACGCTTTACAGCGAAAGGATGAATTGCAGGGCTGTCCGGGGGGTCTGGGCGCCGTGGAAGCGCTCCCAGGCCACCGCCTGGCGGTGGAGCTCCTCCGCAGGCAGATCCACCCTGTGCTGGGCGGCCAGCATGTCCACCAGGGCCAGGAATTCCGGCTTGGACAGGCCCTGGAACAATACCCGCACCCCAAACCGGTCGGCCAGGGAGGTCTTTTCCCGGATGGTCTCGGAGCGGTCCATCTCGTCCCCCGCCCGCTCCGAGATGGTCTGCCGCACCAGGTGGCGGCGGTTGGAAGTGGCGTAAATGGCGACGTTCCGGGGCCGGCGCTCCACGCCGCCCTCCAGGATGGTTTTAAGTACGGAGTAAGTGGGGTCATCCCGGTCGAAGGTAAGATCGTCGATGAACACGATGAACTTCTGCCGCCGCCCGTCCAGGGTTCGGATCAGGGCGGGCAGGCCGCCCAGGTTGGCCTTGTCCGCCTCAATGATGCGCAGCTCCTCCATGCCGGGCAGGGTGAGCAGGTTTTTCACCGTGGCCGATTTGCCCGTGCCGCTCTCGCCGTAGAGCAGCACGTTGTTTACGTGCCGTTCCTCCAGCAGGAGGCGGGTGTTGCGCTCCACCTCGGCGCGCTGGCTGTCATAGCCCAGCAGCGCGTCGGAGGGCGGGCAGTCCGGATGGGCCACGGGGATAAGCGACCCGCTGTCCCACACAAAGGCCCGGTAGCGGGCGAATTTCCCCGCGCCCTCCTGGCGATAAGCCCCGGTGAGGGCGTCGAAAGAGAAGGGCACCCCCCGCTGCCACCGGGGGAGGGAGGTGAGCACGCCCTGGTAATCGCTGCCCAGCAAGCGGGCCAAGTGGGACAGCCACTTGTCGCAGTCCACGCTGGCCAACAGCTCAAAGGCGGAGATATCCAGCCGCGCGGCCTGTTCCAAGGCGGGGTCGCGCTGGTCCCGCTCCACCAGCAGGGGGTAGGGGCCCTCCGACCACCGCAGGGCTTCCCCCAGCCAACTGCCCAGCCCTGGGTGGCCCTCCACCCGGAGCCGGTAAAACAGATCGGTATACGCCTCCAGGCCGCCCAGGCCGTCGCCGTGGACGGCGCGGGAGACCAGACGCAGGGCGCAGTCCATCACAGGCAGGGCGAGGATGTCTTTATAGGTTGTGACGCCTTGGAGGGCAGCCAGCATGGTTTTGATGTTCATGGGGGATCACCTCAATGGATTGTGCAAGATGCAAAATATAAGATGCGGGATATGAAGCGGGAGGCTATGGGTCCGGTTGCGGTGGGCGGCCCGTAGCCGTCGGGAAATGAAACAGTCGGCGCGCTGGCGGCAGCGGATTCAAGTTTTTTTTGCCTACTTTTTCTTTCAAGAAAAAATAGGCCAAGAAAAGGCAGGTTAAAACAGCCCGGAGATCACGCCGTTTTCGTCCACGTCAATCTGCTCCGCCGCCGGAACTTTGGGCAGGCCGGGCATGGTCATGATATCCCCGGTCTGCACTACCACAAAGCCGGCCCCGGCGGACACTTTGACCTTGGACACGGAGACGGTGAAGCCTTCCGGACGGCCCAAGCGCGCCGGGTCGTCGGACAGGGAATACTGGGTTTTGGCCATGCACACCGGCAGGTTCCCAAAGCCCATGGACTCCAGGCGGTCCAGCTCCTTGGACGCGGCGGCGGAATAGCTCACCCCCGCCCCACCGTACACCCGCTTCACAATAGTTTCGATCTTGTCCCGCAGGGGCCGGTCCAGCTTATAGGCAAAGCGGAATTCATGGGGCTGTCCGCACAGGCGCAGGACCTCCTCCGCCAGCGCGATGCCGCCCTCGCCGCCCTTGCCCCACACCTCGGACAGGGCAACGTTTACCCCCAACTCCCGGCATTTGCGGGTAATGAGGGCGAGCTCCGCGTCGGTGTCGTTGACAAAACGGTTGATGGCCACCACGCAGGGCAGGCCGTACACCTGGGTAATATTCTCCACGTGCTTGAGCAGGTTGGGCAGACCCCGATCCAGGGCCTCCAGGTTCTCTACCCCCAGCGACCCCTTGGGTACGCCGCCGTTGTATTTCAGCGCCTTGACGGTGGCCACGATGACCACCGCGCTTGGGTCCAGCCCAGTAGCCCGGCATTTGATGTCCAGAAATTTTTCCGCCCCAAGATCCGCGCCGAAGCCCGCCTCAGTGACCACGTAGTCCGCCAGCTTTAAAGCGGCGTCGGTGGCGGAGACAGAGTTGCAGCCGTGGGCGATGTTGGCAAAGGGCCCGCCATGGACCAGGGCGGGGGTGTTTTCCAGCGTCTGCACCAAGTTGGGCTTGATGGCGTCTTTCAGCAGGGCGGCCATGGCCCCCTGGGCCTTCAGGTCGGCGGCGGTGACAGGTTTGTCGTCGTAGGTATAGCCCACGATGATCCGGGCCAGGCGCTGCTTTAAATCCTTCAGATCGGAGGCCAGGCACAGCACCGCCATGATCTCGCTGGCTACGGTGATGTCGAAGCCGTCTTCCCGGGGCACCCCCTGCATCCGGCCGCCCAAACCGTCCACAATGCTGCGGAGCTGCCTATCGTTCATGTCCACGCAGCGCCGCCAGGTGATCTTTTTCACATCGATGCCCAGGGCGTTGCCCTGCTGGATGTGGTTGTCCAGCATGGCGGCCAGGAGGTTGTTGGCAGCGCCGATGGCATGGAAATCACCGGTAAAGTGGAGGTTGATGTCCTCCATGGGCACCACCTGGGCGTACCCGCCGCCCGCCGCGCCGCCCTTTACCCCGAACACAGGCCCCAGGGAAGGTTCCCGCAGGCAGAGCAGCACGTTTTTGCCCAGCCGGTCCAGCGCGTCCGCCAGACCTACGCTGGTGGTGGTTTTGCCCTCCCCGGCGGGGGTGGGGTTGATGGCGGTGACCAGGATGAGCTTGCCCTTCCGGGGGCGGGAGCGCAAGGGGCCGATATCGATTTTGGCTTTTACCTTGCCGTAATGCTCCAGCAGGTCTTCGTCGATGCCGGCCTTTGACGCGACCTGGCTGATGGGAAGCATTTGGGCGCTTTGGGCGATCTCAATGTCGGTTTTCATGGCGGTTCCTCCTTTAAAATTGGGGCGCGCCCCGATGAAAAAAGGGCGCACCAGGTCCCAGTGCGCCCAGACGGTCGGCAATCAGGCGCGGCAAGCGCCGCTGTACTCCACGTGGTTCATCCACTTCCGTCAGTCATACAGCAAATACAGTTTATCACGCCCCCGGTGGTTCCGTCAAGGGTTATACGCTCTGTATATTTTGCCTGGACGGGGACTTCAGCCGGAAGGGGCGTCTGTGGCGCGGCAAGGCATTCCCGGTGAGGAGTGGCGTCAAAGTTGGTTTCCATAATTCTGGATAAAAATTCAGATACGGAAAGTTATCCACAGCTTCCACAAAATTTTCAACAGCCCTGGCGGTTTAGGCCGCAACGGGTTCAGGGGAGAGCGGAATTTTCCAGAAAACCTGCAAACTTAATTCTTTATTATGCGAAAGTACAGATTTAATTGACATAATTCTGGGATGGCCGGCCAGGGAGGCCGCATATACAATATCTTTGATAAAAATGAGGGGCAGGCCGTTGACAAATGCCTTGGGATATGCTAAGATTACTCTTGCATTTGGATGGGTTCCAATTGGGAGAGATGTCCGAGTGGTTTAAGGAGCCGGTCTTGAAAACCGGTGACCCGCAAGGGCCGTGGGTTCGAATCCCACTCTCTCCGCCAGTTTACAACTTCATCATTTCTTGATGTTTTCGACACGCGGAAGTACCCAAGTGGCCGAAGGGGCTCCCCTGCTAAGGGAGTAGGCGGGTAAAACCGTGCGAGGGTTCAAATCCCTCCTTCCGCGCCAGGTTGCATTGATAAAAGAGATGCAGGCAAAAAATCCGCACTTTTGTGCGGATTTTTTGCGCCTTATCTGGATGTTTTGAGTAGAAACAGAAAGAAAACAAGATGGTTTACAAAAACAGGAGGCGTGATTTCAAAAATACGCAAAAAAGATGCAATTTGGCCCGAAAATCACGGTTTCAGGTGCCTCACAGCCCCGCAATAACGTGGGAGGGTTTCGAACCCTTTAGAAGTTAAAGCTGTCTCTCAACCGCCCGCGTTCCGGCAAAGTCCACAAATATGCCAGATTTAGCGTCTCCTTCCCCGCTGTTCGGGAATCGCGCTGGATATCCCGGACAGTATGTGGTAGTGTTGCTGCTACCAAGAAAAACGATAGGAGGCGTCCATTATGGAAGAATTCGCGTGTTACTTAGAACAGAAGTACCGGAATGACGGCGTCGTGGAAGCGAGGATCTTAACCGCGGAGCAGGCCAGGGAGAATGGCTACCACGACTACTACGTCAGGAGCTATGACGAGTACAAGCTGTACGTCGATGGCTTTGAGACGGAAGAAGGTGCCCGGCACTACGTGGGAGACCTGCACAATTGTACCCTGGTCGAGTAACACACCCCTACCCACCGCCCCCGGACAGCCCACCCGGCTGGCCGGGGGCTTTTTGCGTTCTGTGCCTTTTGGTGGTAGTGCTTGCTTTGTGCGCGGTTCTTTGGTGGTGTTGGTAATAGCTTTGTCATGGCCTTTCGGCTATACTGTGGTCACCATGAAGGAAAGGAGCTAAGACATGACCGTCAAACACAAAATGGACGACAGGGCAGCCAGCCAAGAGAAAGTACGCCAAGCCATCATCGACTTCGTAAACTTTGAGGATGAAACCTCACAAATATGGTCCTGGGCCATATCCGCAGAGGAACTGCTGCTAAGTGAGGACACACTTCAAAGCATTGCGAAAACCGTGCGGCCTGATAAATCAGGTGAATACAACACGGACGATCTGTACGATGCGATCAGCCAAATTATCGGTGTCAACCCAACACTTCAATAAGGAGGGCAAAATCATGCCGGCCACCAAAAATCTTTGTGCTCAGATTGATCTCGATCTGCACCGCAAAATTTCCGAGGCCAAGGACCAGGCGGGCCAGACCACCAGCCAGTACATCACAGCCCTGATCACCGAATACTTCAACCTGAAAGAAAATGGAGGTAACGAAACCATGACGACCGGAAAACCCCGCACCCTCGCTTTCCAGATCAATGATGAGCTTTTCCAGCGGATCAAGGCCCACCTGGAGCGGGAGAGCGCCCGCCTGGGGCGGAACTACACCCAGCGGGAGTTCGTGATCAGCCTGATCGAGCAGGCGCTGGAGGAGGCCGAGGGCGACACCCAGGACAGTACCAATGCCGCCCCGGACAGCCCCAGCACCGCCCCTGACGGCCCCGACGAGGCCCCGGAGGGGCCGGACGGGGCCGAGGACGAGGATCAGAACGGCCCGGAGCAGAAGGGAGCCTGACGGCCCCGTGAGGCCCGCACAGGGCGGCCTCCGGGGCCGTTTTTTCGTTTCAACCAGTCAGGGCGGGGGCGGGATCATGCCACACGTCCACCAGCTTCCGGGCCTGGAACGCCTGGGCCTCGTCCAGCCTTGCGGTACGGATGTGGCCCAGCTTCCCGCAGTCCGGGCATTGGACGGGCTTGGACGCCGCCTCCATGGCAATAATATTAACCAGATCGCCCGCAGTGTCAACGCCGGGATAGCCAGGGCGGAGGACGCCAAGCGGGGGCTGTACCTGCTGGACCAGGTCTATGAGCTGATGTACCAGATTGCAAAAAAATAGGCTGCTTTGATTTCCAAGCGGCTGTGTGCTATAATGGGCATCAACCAACGATTGGAGGAACCCGTACATGACAGAATTGGAAGCAATCCGGGCGCGGCACAGCGTCCGTCAGTATTTGAACAAGCCCCTGAAGCCGGACGAGCTGGCCACGCTCCGGGCCGAGGTGGACGCCTGCAACCGGGAGAGCGGCCTGCACCTACAGTTGGTCACCAACGAGCCGAAAGCCTTTGAGGGCGGCATGGCCCGGTATGGCAAATTCAACGGGGTGCAGAATTACTTCGCCCTGGTGGGCAAGGCCGGGCCGGATTTGCAGGAGCGGGTCGGCTACTGGGGGGAGCGGCTGGTGCTGGCGGCCCAGGCCATGGGGCTGAACACCTGCTGGGTGGCGCTGACCTTTTCCAAGGTGAAGTCGGCGTACACACTGGACAGCGGCGAGAAGCTGGCCGCCGTCATCGCCCTGGGCCATGGCGTTACCCAGGGCGTCCCCCACAAGTCCAAGCCCATGGAGGAACTGGCCAAGGCGGACGGCCCCATGCCAGACTGGTTCCGGGCCGGGATGGAGGCTGTCCTGCTGGCCCCCACGGCGGTGAACCAGCAGAAGTTCCTGTTCACGCTGGCGGGGGACGGCAGCGTGTCCGCCCAGGCGGGCCATGCCTTCTATGCCAAGATGGATCTGGGGATCGCCAAGTACCACTTCGAGGTGGGTGCCGGAAAAGAAAACTTCCAGTGGGTATGACAGGAAAGCAGGAAACAGAAAAATAAGGGAGGACAGTTGACGATGGATCGGATCAAAAAGAACTTTGGCTTTGGAGCCATGCGCCTGCCCATAAAGGACGGGGAGGTGGACATCGCCCAGACCTGCCGGATGGTGGACGCGTTTCTGGACGCAGGCTTCAACTACTTCGACACCGCCCACGGCTACCTGGACGGAAAAAGTGAGCCCACCCTGCGGGAATGCCTCACCAGCCGCTATCCCCGGGAACGCTATGTCCTCACCACCAAGCTGTCCGGCTACCTGTTCCAGACAGAGGCGGACATACGCCCCCTGTTCCAGAGCCAGCTAAAAGCCTGCGGCGTGGACTATTTCGATTTCTACCTGATGCACGCCCAGAGCGCCAAGAGCTTTGAGAAGTTCAAGCAGTGTCGGGCCTATGAGACGGCGCTGGCGCTGAAGGCGGAGGGGAAAGTCCGCCATATGGGCATCTCCTTCCACGACCGGGCGGAGGTGTTGGAACAGATCCTCACGGAGTACCCGCAGATTGAGGTGGTGCAGATCCAGTTCAACTACGCGGACTACGACGACCCGAAGGTGGAGGGGCGCCGGTGCTACGAGGTGTGCCGGAAATTCGGCAAGCCGGTGATTGTCATGGAACCGGTGAAGGGCGGCAACCTGGTGAACCTGCCGGAGCCGGCCCTGGAGGTGTTCCGGGCGCTGGGCGGCGGGAGCCCCGCCAGCTACGCCATCCGCTTTGCCGCGGGGTTTGAGGGGGTCATGATGGTGCTGTCCGGCATGAGTACCATGGAGCAGATGGAGGATAACCTGAGCTTTATGAAAGACTTCCGGCCCCTGGACGGGCAGGAGCGGGAGGCGGTGGGCCGGGTGCGGGAGATTCTCCGTGACGCCAAGACCATCCCCTGCACCGCCTGCCGGTACTGCGTGGACGAGGGCTGCCCCCAGAAGATTTCCATCCCCGACCTGTTCGACGCGATGAACAGCAAGCGGCTCTACCGGGACGGGAGCGCGGACTTCGACTATCATGAAATTTACGCCAAGCGGGGCGGCAAGGCCAGCGATTGCATCAAGTGCGGCAAATGCGAAAAAGCCTGTCCCCAGCACCTGCCCATACGGGAGCTGCTGGTGGAAGTGGCAAAGGAGTTTGAAAAAAACTGAACGGCGCCGTACACAATGCTGATCAGTGCCTATGCTGACGGAGCACAAAAACATATTGACTGGACAGGGGGCAGACTCAGACGAGTCTGCCCCCTGTTTTTGCGTGGAGGTGGAGATGGCTGTCACTAAGATATTAGCCCGCCACGCCCGGCTGGATCTGGGCATCAAGTACATCCTCAACGGGGACAAGACGGAGGGGCATACCCTCACCGCCCACCTGAACTGCGACCCTGGCCGGGAGTGCCGGGAAATGCTGGACACCAAGCGGGCCTACGGGAAAACGGACGGGGTGCAGTATTACCATGTCATTCAATCCTTCAAGCCCGGCGAGGTCACCCCGGAGCTGGCCCTGGAGATCGCCAAGGCGTTCGCCCAGGAGCACCTCCCGGGGTATGAGACAGTGATCGCTGTCCATGTGGACCGGCAGCACATCCATGCCCACCTGATTTTCAATTCCGTCAACGCCGACACCGGGGAGAAGTACCACAGCAACGCCCAGACCTACTACAGCCAGATCCGGGCCACCTCGGACCGGTTGTGCCGGGAACACGGGCTGTCCGTGATCATGGCTGGTCAGCCGTCCAAGGCGGTGAGCTATGTCGAGTGGCTCCGCCAGTCCAAGGGCCAGCCCACCTTCCGCGACCTGCTGGAGGCGGATCTGCGGACGGCAATCGAGGGGGCCAACGACCTGGGCCATTTCTATCTGCTGATGGAGCATATGGGCTACGAGATCTACCACGGGAACCGCCTGGGCTTCCGGCTCCGGGGGCAGGATTGGTTTGTCTATCCAGGCCGGAAGAACGGGCTGTTCACCGAGGAGGGGATCCGGGCGGCTATCGAGGGTAACCTCACCGCCATCGAGGCAGGGCTGCGTCCTGCCGCCGTGCGCCGTCCGTCGTATCGACCCTACCGGAAGCACCCCAAGTACACCGGCCTGCTGGCGTTGTATGTCCATTATTTATATGTGCTGGGCAAGGCGGGCCAGCGGCGGTATCCGCCCAAGGTAACGCCTGAACTGCGCCAAGAGGCGGCGAAGGCGGAACGTTATCGGGCGCAGCTTGCCTTCCTCCGGGAGAATGAGATCAGCACCCCCGAGGACATGGCGGCTTTTGAAGCCCGCGCGGAGGACGCGCTGGCCGGCCTGACCAAGCAGCGCACCATCCTCAACGTCCGCAAAAAGAAACGGAAAAAGCTGTACGACGCCCTGGCCGACGCGGAGGCCCTGGCCCCCGCCGCCCAGCTCTACGGGGACGGCCTGTCCGGGATGGAGGCGGAGTTTGCCCGGTACATGGACGCCGTGTCCACATTGGATGGGTGCACGATTCCCAGGGAGCGGCTGATGGCGGAAAAGGCGGACATCTACCGACAACTGGCGGAGCTAAACCGGGAAATCAGGGCACAGCGGAAGAAGCTGGCCCTGTGCCGGGAGATCCAAGCGAACCTGCCCCGGATGGAGCGGGAAATCAATCAAATTGAACCGAAGGAAGTGAGGCAAGATGAACATAGGAGGCGGTGAGGCCGCGGACCAGATGGTGCGGATGATGCTGTCCAGCACCGAGGTCGCCCTCCGGCTGGGCGGCTCGGCGCTGAAAAACCTGCTGGCCCTCACCATGGCGCTGGCCAAAAACGAGAAAACCCTCTCCGGCAAAGTGAACATGAAAAAGATGCTGCGGGAGACGCGGGATCTGCGGCTGTTCCCCATGTCGCCCAGGCAGTTCAAGCAATTCCAGAAGCACGCCAAGAAGCAGAAAATTTTGTTTTCCGCCATTAAGGACAGGGACGGCAAGGGCCGGGTGATCGACGTGGTGATGCCGGCCACGGAGTTGGACCGGGCCAACCTGATTTTTGAGCGGATGCTGTATCAGGGCGCCGCCCGGCAGGCCCCGGAGCGGGAGGAAAGGGCCCCGTCCGGGCCCCAGGAACAGCGCCAGGAGCGGTCTCCGGACCGGGACAGGGAGACGCCCCAGCAGGCCCGGGAGGGCCCCCAGGAGAGCCGTCCGGGGCAGGAGCCCCAGGCGGAGCGGGAGGGCCCCCAGTGCCCCCCGGTGGGGAGGGAGGGGGACAGGTGGGACCCTCCCCCGCCCCGCTCCCACCTGCCGGACGATCCCTGGGATCTCCCACCCAAAAAAGATTCCCGGTCGGGACAAGACTGGCGCGGTACCAGAGCCAGCTCCTCTGCTTCCAGAGGGAGCGGCGGGAGGAGTGACAGGCCGTCCATCCTGGGGCGGCTGGAGGGGTACCGGGCACGGCTGGAGCGAGGGGCCAAGTCCGTCCCGGCCAAGGACAAGGTAAAAACCCGGCCAAAGGCGAGGTGACAAATTTGAACCAACAGACCCGGACAGGCAGGCTGGCGGCCTGCCTGTTTCTTTATGCCTTCGTGGTGTGGGCGGCGCTGCTGCTGGCCCAGTCCCTGGGCGGAGGGCTGCCGGATATCCTGACCAACCTGACGGCGGCGCTGGAACACCCCTTCAACCTCCGCTGGACGGAGCGCAGCATGGTGACCATCCTGATCTGTTCAGCCCTCTATGCCGCCGCGCTGTGCTACCTCTCCGCCAACCAGGGCAAGACCCGGGACGGGGCGGAACACGGCTCCGCCGCCTGGGGGACGCCCCAGCAGGTGAACGCCATGTTTGCCCAGAAGCAGAACAAGCTGCTGACCCAGAACGTGCGGCTGGGGCTGGACACCCATAAGAACCGCAGGTCGCTGAACGTGCTGGTCATCGGCGGCTCCGGCGCGGGCAAGAGCTGCAGCTACGTGAAGCCTAACATTTTGGAAGCCAATACAAATTATGTTGTGACTGACCCCAAGTCTGAAGTCCTGCTTGCCACCGAGGGCTATCTCAAAAGCAAGGGGTATGACATCCGGGTGCTGAACCTGGTGAACCTGGAGGAATCGGACGGCTACAACCCCTTCCGCTATATCCGGGAGGACGAGAAGGATGCCCTGCGGCTTGTCAACAATCTCATCCAGGCCACCACCCCGAAAAACAGCCATGAAAGCGATCCCTTCTGGACGAAATCAGAAACGCTTTTATACTGCGCCCTTATCGCCTATATCATTTTCGAGGGCCCGGACGAGGATAAAAACATGAATACCCTTGTAGACATGATTTCCG
>CAJULZ010000069.1 GCA_910587205.1 uncultured Oscillospiraceae bacterium | reverse complement strand
GCTACGCCGTGGCCGTCATCGCCGACTCCACCTCCCGCTGGGCCGAGGCCCTGCGTGAGATGTCCGGCCGTCTGGAGGAGATGCCCGGCGAGGAGGGCTACCCCGCCTACCTGGCCTCCCGCCTGGCCCAGTTCTACGAGCGGGCCGGATCTGTCTCCTGCCTGGGCTCCGAGGAGGACCGCCGCGGGTCGCTCACCGCCGTGGGCGCGGTGTCCCCCCCGGGCGGCGACCTGGCCGAGCCCGTCAGCCAGGGCACCATGCGCATCGTCAAGGTGTTCTGGGCGCTGGACGCCTCCCTGGCCTACAAGCGCCACTTCCCCGCCATCAACTGGCTCACCTCCCACTCCCTGTACCTGGATTCCCTCAAGCCCTGGTTTGACGAGAACCTGGGCCGCGAATTCCTCCAGAACCGGGAGAAGGCCATGAGCGTGCTCCAGCAGGAGGCCAGCCTCAACGAGATCGTACAGCTGGTGGGCAAGGACTCCCTGTCCCCCAACGACCAGCTCACCCTGGAGACCGCCCGCATGGTGCGGGAGGACTTCCTCCAGCAAAACTCCTTTGTGGACATTGACTCCTTCTCCACCTACGACCGCCAGGAAAAGCTGCTGGCCATGATCCTGGACTATGACAAGCTGTGCCGGGACGCCATCGTCAAGGGCGCGCCCGCCGCCAAGCTGTTCGATATCCCCGCCCGGGAGCGCATCGGCCGCGCCAAGAGCGTGCCCGCCGACGAGTACGCCCAGGTGTACGCCGACATCTCCGCCTCCATGGAAAAGGAGATCGACGAGGTCGTCAGAAAGGCAGGTGAGGAGCTGTGATCCGAGAATATAAAACCATCCAGGAGATCGCGTCCCCGCTGATGATGGTCAAGATGGTGGACAACGTCACCTACGACGAGCTGGCCGAGGTGGAGCTGCCCGACGGCTCAATCCGCCGCGGGCAGGTGCTGGAGGTCAACGGCGACACCGCCGTGGTGCAGCTGTTTGAGTCCGCCGCCGGCATCAACCTGGCCCAGTCCAAGGTGCGCTTTTTGGGCCACCCGCTCCAGCTGGGCGTGTCCGGCGATATGCTGGGCCGGGTGTTCAACGGCATGGGCGTGCCCATCGACGGCGGCCCCGCCATCCTGGCCGAGGAGTACCGGGACATCAACGGCCTGCCCATGAACCCCGCCGCCCGGGACTACCCCAACGAGTTCATCCAGACGGGCATCTCCACCATCGACGGCCTGAACACCCTGGTGCGCGGCCAGAAGCTGCCCATCTTCTCCGGCTCCGGCCTGCCCCACGCCAACCTGGCCGCCCAGATCGCCCGTCAGGCCAAGGTTCTGGGGGACGAGAGCGCCAACTTCGCCGTGGTGTTCGCCGCCATCGGCATCACCTTCGAGGAGTCTGAGTTCTTCGTCCAGGAGTTCAAGCGCACCGGGGCCATCGACCGCACGGTGCTGTTCACCAACCTGGCCGACGACCCCGCCGTGGAGCGTATCGCCACGCCCCGCATGGCGTTGACGGCGGCTGAGTACCTGGCTTTCGAGAAGGATATGCACGTGCTGGTCATCCTCACCGACATCACCAACTACGCCGAGGCTCTGCGCGAGGTGTCCGCCGCCAAGAAGGAGGTCCCCGGCCGCCGCGGCTTCCCCGGCTATCTGTACACCAACCTGGCCACCATCTATGAGCGCGCCGGCCGCCAGCTGGGCAAGTCGGGCTCCATCACCATGATCCCCATCCTCACCATGCCCGAGGACGACAAGACCCACCCCATCCCCGACCTGACGGGCTATATCACCGAGGGCCAGATCATCCTGTCCCGCTCCCTGTACCGCCAGGGCATCAATCCCCCGGTGGACGTACTGCCCTCCCTGTCCCGTCTGAAGGACAAGGGCATCGGCGTGGGCAAGACCCGGGAGGACCACGCCAACACCATGAACCAGCTCTTCGCGGCCTACTCCACCGGCAAGGACAACAAGGAGCTGATGTCCATTCTGGGCGAGGCGGCGCTCACCCCCACCGACCTGCTCTACGCCAAGTTCGCCGACGAGTTCGAGCGGCGCTACGTCAACCAGGGCTATGAGGAGAACCGGTCCATTGAGGAGACGCTGAACCTGGGCTGGGAGCTGCTGTCCATCCTGCCCACCGCCGAGCTCAAGCGCATTAAGCAGGAGTATATTGAAAAGTACCTGCCCAAGAAAGAGCAGTAAACTGCTCTTTCTTGGGGCCCGTAGGCCATTCAAATCCTCGGGCGGAATGAATCCGCCTTGCGGCAAGGTTTTTGCCTCCGGCAAAAACGCTTGAATGGCGCACTTGCGCCGTCCCGCTATCGCGGGTCCCTGCGGTCCCGCAAACGAAAGTAGGTGATTCCCTATGGCAAACACCGTGGTCAACCCCACCCGAATGGAGCTCACCCGCCTCAAAGGCAAGCTTAAGACCGCCCAGCGCGGCCACAAGTTGCTGAAAGACAAGCGGGACGAGCTGATGAAGCAGTTCCTGGACACCGTGCGGGAGCTGCGCGCCCTCCGTTCCCAGGTGGAGCAGGAGCTCATGCGGGTGCACAGCTCCTTCACCGTGGCCTCCGCGCTGATGAGCGCCCAGGCCATGGAGCAGGCGCTGATGTATCCCAAGCAGTCGGTGGAGCTCACCATGACCTTCAAAAATGTCATGTCGGTGAACGTGCCGGAGTACCACTACCAGACCCGCACCGACGACACCAGCGACATCTTCCCCTACGGCTTTGCCGCCACCAGCGGCGAGCTGGATGGGGCCGTCAGCGCCCTGGGCGCGGTATTCCAGGACATGCTGAAGCTGGCCCAGACGGAAAAGGCCGCCCAGCTCATGGCGGAGGAGATCGAGAAGACCCGGCGGCGCGTGAACGCCCTGGAGTACGTGGTCATCCCCCAGACCCAGGAAAACATCCGGTATATCACCATGAAGCTGGATGAGAACGACCGCTCCACCACCACCCGCCTGATGAAAGTCAAGGACATGCTGCTGGCCGAGGCCCAGGAGGAGCGCCGGGCCGCCAACGACAGGGCCATCCAGGCCTTTGGCGGGCACACTGAGCAGGTATAATCAGGCTCCTTCCATCGTGCAACACAAGAAGGTCCTCCCGGCGATATCGCCGGGAGGACCTTCTTATACAGTGGACATATTGATTTCCAAGGTAGGATATTCCACTACTTGATATCTGCGGAATAAATATATTTTCCGTTGAAATAAAACACAAATTTTGAAAGGATGAGAAGTTTCCGCTCCAGCTTTACCTCAATTCGGTCTCCTGCCTCATTGCGACCGCGCAAAATAAAATTTTCCGGGGTAAACGAGGAAAAAGATCCTTCTTTAAAATCCTGTGTTTTTCCAT
Source organism: uncultured Oscillospiraceae bacterium (assembly GCA_910587205.1). Classification (GTDB taxonomy): domain Bacteria; phylum Bacillota; class Clostridia; order Oscillospirales; family Oscillospiraceae; genus Enterenecus. Next base: position 11,821 of record CAJULZ010000069.1, on the reverse strand, counting down.
CAATCATAAGTTCACAACGTTTTGGGGCTTTTTTTACTGTGATAGTAGTTCCTTGCCACTCCGTTTCGTACAGATTTCCAGCCATCATATTAAAGGTTTTCGCCAGATTCCCGTTGTTTAGGTTTATATTCCAATCACTCATAATTTTTTCACTCCTCATTTTCATTCTCATTGCGCCCACACCCATGTTGGGCTGCAATATATTACCTTCGAAAAGTACAAAAATACAATACTACAGTATTTATGATTTGTCAAGTATATAGATACAATAGTATTGTTATATTTAGCATTCCTGATGTTGTGAGGTGACAATATGCTGAATCAGAGGATCCGCCTTCTGCGTCAGAGCCGCAGCATGAGTCAAGTAGAATTGGCCAAGCGGCTAAATGTCACCAAACAAAGTATTTCAAACTGGGAAAATGACAACATTCAACCATCCATCGAAATGCTGATAAAGCTGGCCCATGTGTTTTCAGTGTCCACCGACTATTTGCTGGGCCTCAACCCTGGCCAATATCTGGACGTAGATGGCCTGTCTCCTGTTGTCGTGGCACATTTACAGCAACTTGTGGAGGATCTGCGGAAGGAATAGGCATCGAACCATCTGGTATAGCTTCCTCAAAATATAAAAGGCCCACGGCTTGCGCCGTGGGCCTTTTGATCTATCATTCGCACCCCCTCGCCGGGCGGCGCTTTGCCGTTTTACTCCCTGCTGGTCAGCGCATTCAAGCTCCTTTTTCGGTTCCTTTTCCTCTCCAAAAACAGGAACCATTACGGCCTTTTCACACTGAAATTCAGCACCAGCGCCACTCCAGACAGGGCCAGCAGCAACACAAAGGGGGCCACGTAGCCGCCGGAATTGGTGAGCAGTATGCTGGACACCGTGGCCAGCAGGGACGCGCACATCAGGTTGAAGTTCATGATGGAAAAGTTCATGGCAAAGTGCTTGGAACCATAAAAAGCCGCCACAAAGGCAGAGGAGATGGTGGGGCACGAGCCGTAAGAGAACCCGGTGACGCACAGGCCCGCCACACACAAGGGCACCGACCCGGTGAACACGGACAGCAGGGTGACGGCGGCGGCGGCGATGGCCACCACGTTGGCCAGCAGCATGGTCTTGCGGCGGCCCAGCTTATCAAACACAGCGCCGGTGGCGATGCGGCCCAGGCCGTTACAGACGGACAGCACCCCCACCAGGGTAGTCGCCAGTCCCGCCTCCGCCCCCACGGAGATGGACAGGTCCCGGGCAAACGAGATCACCGTGTTGCCCACGGCGGCCAGGAACACCAGGCACAGGAACGCCCGCCAGAAGGTGGGGCGGCGGACCATCTCAGCCGGGGTATAGTCCCGCACTTCAAACCCCTCGGACGCGCCTCCCGCTTTCCGAGCGGGCTGGGGAAATTCCATCCCCTCGGGCGGCAGCCGGAGGACAAACGCCGACACCACCAGGATCACCGCCAGCACCACACCCAGGCCGGCGAACGCCGTCCGCCAGCCGACCTGGGGGTCCCCCATCAGCGCGCTCATGGCGTTGCCCACCACCAGGGCGGATGCCCCAAAGCCCATCATCAGTGCGCCGGAGCAGGTGCCCTTTTTGTCGGGGAACCAGGCGTTGACGGTTGAGATGATCACGTTATAGGCAATGCCGATGCCCAGCCCGGCCAGCAGGCCGTAGCTGGCGTACAGCATAGCCACGCTGCCCCCGTCCAGCCGGGCGGTGAGCAAAAAGCCCAGGCAGGACAGCGCCCCGGCCAGGATCAGCGCCGGCCGGACACCCAGCCGCTTCGCCAGTATGCCGCCCGCCGTGCCCCCCAGACAGAAAAAGCACATGGTCAGCGTAAAGTTCAGCGCCAGCTGGTCGGCGGTCCAGCCGAACTCCGCCGCCAGCGGGGCCTTCAAGATAGACCAGCCGTAGATGATGCCCGCGAACAGCAGGGCCGCCACCCCAACCGCCAGATACACCCATCGAATGTTCAGATTTTTCCCGTTTTCCTTCATAAACTCCTACACCTCTTACATAAATATTTCCATACAATTTGCGGCCCTTGCCGCCAAAATCTTGCAAGATATATTTTACTAAATATTTTCTCGTTTGTCCACCCCCCCGGCCCATATTCCCCCACGATCTCCATACCGCCCGAAAAATCTTGCAAGATGCAAAATATTTTTTATAAAATATACGATTTCCTCTTGCAATTCCCCTTCGGGCATAGTATACTGGATCCAGTGATAAGGGGGCGGTCAGATGGATGGGAAAAACAGCCTGCCCAGCGTCCTGGGGCTGGACGGCATACGGAACAACTTCGTCTTTCTGGGCGAGGCGGGCAGCGGCAAAAGCGAGATCGCCATCAATTTTGCCCAGATCCTGGCACGGCACGGCGGACGGCCCGTCCACTTCTTCGACCTGGACATGACCAAGCCCCTGTTCCGCTCCCGGGACGCGGGGGCAGAGCTGGAACAGGCGGGCGTCACCGTCCACTACCAGGAGCAGTTCATGGACGCCCCCACCCTGGTGGGGGGCGTGTCCCCCATGCTCCGGGACGAAAACAGCCTGGTAGTGCTGGACGTGGGGGGCGACCACATCGGCGCGCGCTCCATCGGCGGCTTTGCCCCCCAGCTCAACCGGCCCTCCACCGCGGTGTTCTACGTCATCAACGCCTATCGCCCCTGGTCGGACACCATCGAGCATATCGATGGGACGTTGGGCAAAATTTTGGGCATGTCCCACGTGAACCTCACCCAGCTATCCCTGGTGGCCAACCCCAATAACGGCCCGTCCACCACCTTGGACGAGGTGGTGGACGGCTATCATAAAACCGATTCCCTTGTGGGGGAATACCTCCCCCTGTCCTTTGCCTGCGCCCGGGAGGAGCTGGCCGGCGAGGCCGCCAAGCGGCTCCCCATCCCGGTGTTCCCCCTGCGGCTGGCGCTGACCTATCCCTGGGTAAACTAAGGGGCCGCCCGGCCCCATGGTTCATCAAGAAACGAGAAAGGAGGGCTTTCCATGGCTATGATCAAAGTAATCGCAGAGCGCTGCAAAAGCTGCGGATACTGCGTCAAGTACTGCCCCAAACAGGTGCTGGCGGTGGGCAAGCACGTCAATTCCAAAGGCTATGAGTATGTGGAGCCGGTGAATCAGGACGCGTGCATCGCCTGCTGTATGTGCGCCCGCATCTGTCCCGACGGCGCCATTGAAGTCTACAAGTAAAGGAGAGGAACGAACATGGCAAGAATTCTGATGAAGGGCTGCGAGGCCATCGCCGAAGCAGCCGTCCGCGCCGGCTGTCGTTTCTTCGCCGGCTATCCCATCACCCCGCAGAACGAAATCCCCGAATATTTTGCCCGCCGTATGCCCGAGGTGGGCGGCTCTTTTGTCCAGGGCGAGAGCGAAGTGGCGTCCGTGAACATGGTGTACGGCGCGGCCTCTGCCGGGACCCGGAGCATGACCTCCTCCTCCTCCCCCGGCATCGCCTTGAAGAGTGAGGGCATCTCCTACTGCGCCGCCGCCCGCATCCCCATCGTATACGCCAACATCTCCCGGGGCGGCCCCGGCGTGGGCGCCATCCAGCCCGCCCAGCAGGACTACTTCCAGGCTACCCGTGCCAGCGGCAACGGCGGCTTTGAGATGCTGGTGCTGGCCCCCTCCACCGTGCAGGAGGCTGTGGACCTGACCTACACCGCCTTTGACTACGCCGACCGGGACCGCAACCCGGTGCTCATCCTGGCGGACGGCGTCATCGGCACCATGATGGAGCCGGTGGAACTGCCCCCCATGAAGACCGATGAGGAGATCGCCGCCATCAAGGCTTCCAAGGCCAAGTGGGCGTGCACCGGGCATGAGCTGGACTACGCCAACCGCGCCTGGATCCAGCCGGGTCAGTGGAACACCCAGATCATGCAGCAGGAAAATGAAAAGGCCGCCGCGCTGTACGCCTCCTGGGAGAAGGACGTGCAGGTGGAGGAGTACATGGTGGACGACGCGGAGGTGGTCATCGCCGCCTACGGCGTGTCCGCCCGCATCGGCCGCTCGGTGGTGGACCTTTGCCGCGCCGCGGGGAAGAAGGTGGGCCTCATCCGCCCCATTACCGTCCATCCCTTCCCCTATGCCGCCTTCGACCACATCGACTACGGCGTGTGCAAGGCAGTGCTGGACGTGGAGATGTCCATCCCCGCCCAGTTCGTGCAGGACGTGCGCATGGGCGTGAAAGACCGCTGCCCCATTGAAACCTGCCTGTGCTCCGGCGGCAACATTATGAGCCGGGAGGCCGTCCTCAGGGCCGTGGACGCCATCCTGGCCAAGTAAGGGGGAACAAGAGACATGGAAAAGATTTATTCCCGTACCACCACCATCCAGGAGGATAAGGTCTCCGGGTTCTGCCCCGGCTGTATGCACTCCACAGTGGTCAAGCTCATCGGCGAGGTGCTGGACGAGTTGGCTCTGGTTGAAAAGGCCGTCATGGTCACCGGCATCGGCTGCTGCGGCCTGCACATGGACTACATCGCCTACGACACCATCACCGCCCCCCACGGCCGGGCCACCGCCGTGGCCACCGGCATGAAGCGCACCAGTCCGGACAGCCTGATTTTCACCTACCAGGGGGACGGCGACTTTGCCTCTATCGGCCTGGGCGAGTCCATCTCCGCCGCCAACCGGGGGGAAAACATCACCGTCATCTTCATCAACAACGGCATCTACGGCATGACCGGCGGCCAGATGGCCCCCACCACCCTGCTGGAAATGAAGGCCTCCACCGCCCCCCGCGGCCGCATCGCCGAGGAACACGGCTATCCCATGCACATGTGCGAGATTTTGAACCAGCTCACCGCGCCCCGCTATCTGGAGCGCACCAGCTGCAACACGCCCCAGAACGTGATCAAGACCAAGAACGCCATTAAGAAAGCATTTCAAAACCAGCTGGAGGGCAAGGGCTTCTCCATGGTGGAGATCGTCACCAGCTGCCCCACCAACTGGGGCCTGGACCCGCTGGACGCCCTGGACTTCATCGAACAGAAGATGCTGCCCGAGTTCCCGCTGGGCGTTATCCGCGACAGATAAGGGGGGTATGGAACTATGGAAACCAACCTGTGCGTAGCCGGCTTCGGCGGCCAGGGTGTCATGACCCTGGGCAAATTCCTGGCGTCCGCCACCTGTGACGCCACCGACAAAAACGTCACTTTCTTCCCCTCCTACGGCGCGGAGCAGCGCGGAGGCACCGCCAACTGCTTTGTGGTCATCTCCGACGGGGCCATTGGCGCCCCTCTAGGGGATGTAATGGACGACCTGATCGTGATGAACGGCCCCTCTCTGGTCAAGTTCCTGAAAACCCTCAAGCCCGGCGGCGCCCTGTTCATCAACAGCTCCATCGTGGACGAGAAGGACGTGGACCGGGACGATGTGAAGGTGGTCAAGGCCCCCGTCACCGAGCTGGCCCTGGAGATGGGCAACGCGAAGGTGCTCAACGTCATCATGCTGGGCGTATATGTGGGCTACACCGAGGTCGTCCCCCCCGAGGTGGTGTGGGAGACCATCGAACATAAGCTGGGCTCCAAGCCCAAGCTGCTGCCTCTGAACAAGGCCGCCTTCGAGAAGGGCCTGGAGCTGGGTAGGGCGCAGAAATAGCCCCAGGCGGCAAGGCCCAAGACATGGAAAAGGGCCGGTTCGCACCGCGAACCGGCCCTTCCGTCCGAAAGCTCTTATTGGTGGTTTTCCAGCCACTCCAGGATGGCGGGGCCAGAGCGCTCTACATAGGAGCGCAGCGCATCGCAGACGTCCTCCGGATTCCCGCCCTGCACGCCGTCGCGGATGTTCAGCAGGTCGTCCATATGGCTGTTCCAGCCGGGGCACTCGGCATAGATATGCCGCAGCAGCAGCACCTGGCCCTGGATGGCAATCATGCTGCGGTCCAGACGCTGGTTCCCGCAGTGGTGGTAGAACACCCCAATGAGGTTGTGCACCGCCTTCACGCTCTCCCGCGGGCTGCGTGCGGCCTCATAACGCTCCACCTGTTCCTCAATCGCGTCCAGCATCTCGTCGGTATCGCCGTTTTGCATGGACAAACGCACCGCCGCCTGCTGGAGCGTGAGGGCCAGCTCGTGAATCTCCCGCACGTCGTGCTTATCCAGGGTGAGCACCCTGGCCCCCACGTTGTTCTCGTAAATCACCAGCTCCTCCTGCTGGAGGCGGTTCACCGCCTCCCGGATGGGAGTGCAGCTCACACCCAGGTCCTCCTGGAGCTCGTTGACGTTGAGGCGCGTCCCCATGGGGATTTTCAGGGTGATGATATCCTCCCGCAGCTTTGTGTAAATCTGATCCACCAGGGACGCTTTTTTGATCCGTGCCATATGGTAAATGCCCCATTTCCGCATTCCTAAATTTTATATCTTGCAAAGTATATTATACCTAATTCCCTCCAAATTGCAAGGGGGAATTTCCCAGGGCGCCGCTTCACGCCCGCCGAACACAAAGAAGGAAAGGATGTACCGCCATGGTTTTCAAAACGTTTGACCAACTCATTGAGCATCAAAAAGGCCATCCCTCCATGTCCCGCATGGCCATCGCCGCCGCCGGCGACGAGCACACCATCGAGGCCGCCCTCCACGCCCGCAAGGAAGGCATCGTCCACCCCATCTTAGTGGGCGACAAGGCCGCCATCGACGAAGCCCTGGCCCATCTGGGCGAAACGGTGGATCCCGCGGACATCTACGACGTGCCCGGCCTGGCCGAGTCCGCCCGGTACGCCGTGGGTCTGGTCCGGGAGGGCAAGGCCGACTTCCTCATGAAAGGCAAGCTGGATACCTCCGTCCTCCTCAAAGCGGTGGTGGACAAGGAAAACGGCCTGGGCAAAGGGGGCGTCATGAGCCATTTCACCGCCTTTGAGGTGCCCTCCTACCACAAGCTGCTGGTCCCCGTGGACGGCGGCATGGTGACTTATCCCACCCTGGAGCAGAAAAAGCACATCATTGAGAATACCGTGGGCGCCCTCCACGCCATGGGCTACGAGTGCCCCAAGGTGGGCGTGGTGGCCTGCGTGGAGAAGCTCAACCCCAAGATGCCCGAGACCGTGGAGGGCGACGCCCTGAAACAGATGAACCTGCGGGGCGAGATCACCGGCTGCATCGTGGAGGGCCCCATCTCCTACGACTGCGCCGTCAGCAAGGAGATCGCCGCCTTCAAGGGCTTTGAGAGCCCCTGCGCCGGGGACTGCGACGTGCTGGTGGCCCCCAACATCCACGCCGGCAACCTGATGGGCAAGATGCTCACCGTCACCTGCGGGGCCAAGATGGCCGGGTTCATCGTGGGCGCCAAGTGCCCCATCGTTATGACCAGCCGGGGCTCCACGCCGCTGGAGAAGTACCTGTCCATCGTCATCTCCGCCGCCGCGGCCCGCTGAGAAAGGAGTGCGCTATGGAAAAACTGCTCATCCTGAACCCCGGCTCCACCTCCACTAAAATCGCCGTCTTCCAGGACGAAACCCCTCTGTTTACCGAATCCATCGTCCACTCCCCCGAGGAGCTGGCCCCCTTCGACCATGTGGCCGACCAGTACGAGTTCCGCAAGGAGCTGGTGGTCAAGACGCTGGAACGCCACGGCGTGGCCCTGGCCAGCCTGTCCGGCATCGTGTCCCGGGGCGGTCTGCTCACCCCCATTGAGGCGGGGGCCTACGAGGTCAACGACGACATGGTGTGGCAGCTCAAGAACAGGCCCCAGAATGAGCACGCCTCCAACGTGGGGGCCATGATCGCCCGGGCCCTCAGCGTGGAGTACGGCATCCCCGCCTTCATCTACGACGGCATCACCGTAGACGAGCTGCTGCCCATCAACAAAATCACCGGCGTGCCCATGCTCCGCCGCAAGGGGATGGGCCACAACCTGAACACCCGGGCCGCCGCCATGCGCTACGCCCGGGAGCAGGGCAAGGCTTACCAGGATATCACCGTCATCGTGGCCCACCTGGGGGGCGGCATCTCCGTCAACCTCCACCACAACGGCAAAATCGAGGACTTTATCAACGACGAGGAGGGCCCCTTCTCCCCCGAACGCTCCGGCGGCCTGCCCATGTTCGACGTCATCAAGATGTGCTATGACCAGGGGCAGAGCTACCACTCCATGATGACCATGGTGAAGCGCAAGGGCGGCCTTATGGCCCATCTGGGCACCACCGACAGCCGCGAGGCGGAAAAGATGATCCAGGATGGCGACGAGCACGCCAAGCTTATCTACGGTGCCATGGCCTTGAACGTGGCCAAAAATATCGCCAAGTGCGCCCCCGGCGTGTGCGGCAGGGTGGACGCCATCCTGCTCACCGGCGGCATCGCCTATTCCCAGTACTTCACCAATTACATCCGGGAGCGGGTGGAATTCATCGCCCCCGTGGTGGTCTATCCCGGCGAGGACGAGATGCTGTCCCTGGCCCTGGGCGGCCTGCGGGTGCTCCGGGGCGAGGAACAGGCCAAAACCTATACCAAGGTGGAGAATCCAGGGTATTGAAGCTGCTGACGGGCAGAACGCAAAACGGTAAATCGCGGCTCCTCCCTTAAACCATATTAAAAGGCCCACGGCGCAAGGGCTGCCCCGCATAAGGACAACAACAAAATCACCGTCCAGAGCATAACAAAATGCGGCAACCAAAACGGCTGCACCCCACAAGGATACAAAGTGAACCGGGGGCAGCAAGACAGTACGGGCCAAACGAAAACAGAAGCGTCAGAAGAAAGTGCTTTCTTCTGACGCTTCTGTTTTTCTGGGGGAGAGACAGATAACTTTTTTGCAAAAGATGAGTATTCTCAAAACAAAAAAATATCCGTTATATCCATTGCATTGATTTTGAGTTGGTTGAACAGCTTTGCCCAAACAGAATCATGGGGTTTCAGCCCAATGCGTTATGGCCACTCTCCATCGGCCTACTCTACCGTGACGCTTTTCGCCAGATTCCTGGGCTTATCCACGTCCAATCCCCGGGCCACGCTGGTGTAATACCCCAGCAGCTGGAGGGGGACTATCGCCAGCAGTCCGGTGAAGCAAGGAGCCGTTTTAGGGATGTAGACGGTGAAGTCCGCCGTGTCCTCTATGCTGTAGTGCCCATAACAGGTCAGCCCCATAAGGTACGCCCCCCGGGCTTTACACTCCGCCATATTGCTGATGGTTTTCTCGTACAGATTGCTCTGGGTAAGCACGCCGATCACCAGGGTGTTGTCCTCCACCAGGCTGATGGTGCCGTGCTTCAGCTCCCCCGCGGCGTAGGCCTCGCTGTGGATATAGCTGATCTCCTTCATTTTCAGGCTGCCCTCCAGGCTGGCGGCGTAGTCCGCCCCCCGGCCCAGGAAGAAGATGTCCCGGGCGTTGGCAAACTTGGCGGCGAACCACTGGATACGGCCCTTGTCCTCCAGCACGCGGGCGATCTTGTCCGGCAGGGTGGCCAGCTCCTCAATGTATCCTGTATACTCATCCTCCGTGAGTTTCCCCCGCACCAGGGCCAGCTGCACCGCCAGGGCGTACATGGCCATGAGCTGGGCACTGTAGGCCTTGGTGGTGGCCACGGCGATCTCAGGCCCCGCCAGGGTGTAGAGCACATTGTCCGCCTCCCGGGCGATGGTGGAGCCTACCACGTTCACCACCGCCAGTGTCCGCGCCCCCTGCCGCTTCGCCTCCCGCAGGGCGGCCAACGTGTCCGCTGTCTCCCCGGACTGGGAGATAACGATGACTAAGGCGTTCTCGTCCAGCAGCAGCCTGCGGTAGCGAAACTCGGAGGCCAGCTCCACCCGGACGGGGATCTCCGCCATCTCTTCCAGGACGTACTGGGCAGCCACCCCCACATGCCAGGCGGAGCCGCAGGCCGCGATGTGGATGGAAGAGACGGACTGGAGGACCTCCTCTGTCAGCCCCGCCCCGGACAGGTCGATCCACCCGTCCTTCAGCAGACTGTTCAGGGTGTCCCGCACGGCGGCGGGCTGCTCATGGATCTCTTTGAGCATGAAGTGCTGGTATCCGCCCTTTTCCGCCGCCTGGGCATCCCAGGTGACCTCGGTCAGGGGAAGCTCCACCTCGTCTCCATTGAGGTCGTAAAAATGAATCTCCCCTGGGCTGAGTCTTGCCGCCTGCTGATTGCCGATGTAGTACACATCTCGCGTGTCGTTCAGGATGGCGGGCACATCAGAGGCCAGATAGGTCCCCCCCTCCGCCACGCCGAGGATCATGGGAGAGTCCTTCCGGGCGGCGAAGATCTCGCCGGGATAGTCCTGAAACATCAGCGCCAGGGCATAGGACCCCTGTATGCGCACCATGGCCCGGGTGAGGGCGTCCACAGGGCCCAGCTTGTATTTTTTGTAGTAGTAGTCCACCAGTTTCACCGCCGTTTCGGTGTCGGTGTCTGAATAGAAGGTGTAGCCGTGGCGTTCCAGCTTGGCTTTCAGCTCGGAGCAGTTCTCGATGATCCCGTTGTGGACCCCCACCACCTGAGACTCCACCGCGTCGGAGCCGGAGCTCACACCGCTGCCGCTGACGTGGGGGTGGGCGTTGATGAGGCTGGGAGCGCCATGGGTGGCCCAGCGGGTGTGTCCAATGCCGCAGCAGCCGGCCAGGGCCGCGCCGCCGTCTGTTTTTTCAGCCAGATTGCGCAGCTTGCCCACGGCCTTCACCACCTGGGCCGGCTCATCACCGTCCCGGACGGCCAGGCCCGCCGAGTCATAGCCCCGGTATTCCAGCTTGGCCAGCCCGTCCAGCAAAATGGGGGCGGCCTGCCGCCGCCCGGTAAAGCCTACGATTCCGCACATGATATGTACTCCCCCCGTCGAAGCTGTTGTGCTTCATTATATTCCCATCGTGCTCCACTGTCAATTGGTTTGCCTTCAAAATTGCAAGATTAGAATATTAAACTTGCATATAAAGGCGCCAATGTTGTACTTTATCCTTGTAATATGCAATAAAATATGTTTTCATTGCAAATATTGTCTTGACTTTCCTGCTTCTACCGGCTATACTATCCGTAGTTCAGGCGTGAACAACGGCGTTCCGCCCCCGCGGGGGAGGTACGCCATTTTGATTTTCCGCGGGAAAAAGAAAGGGGATTCCATCATGGGCTACAGCAGAGAGGATATCATTCGAATGGTGAAAGAGGAGGATGTAAAGTTCATCCGAATGCAGTTCACCGACATCTTTGGCCAGCTGAAAAACGTGGCCATCACCGCCTCCCAGATCGAGAAGGCCGTGGACAACCAGATCATGATCGACGGCTCCTCCATTGAGGGGTTTGTCCGCATCAACGAGTCCGACCAGTATCTCTGGCCCGACCTGGACAGCTTTGTCATCTTCCCCTGGCGGCCCCAGCACGGCAAGGTGGCCCGGCTCATCTGCGACGTGCACAACCCGGACGGCACTCCCTTCGTGGGCGATCCCCGGGGCGTACTGGAGCGGGTGCTGGAGAAAGCGAGGGCCATGGGCTACGACACCTTCAACGTGGGCCCCGAGGCGGAGTTCTTCCTGTTCCAGACCGACGAGGAGGGCAAGCCCACCACCCGCACCAACGATGAGGCGGGCTATTTCGACCTGGGCCCCCTGGATCATGGGGAGTCCACCCGGCGGGAGATCTGCCTGGCGCTGGAGGAGATGGGCTATGAGATCGAGGCCAGCCACCACGAGGTGGCTCAGGGCCAGCACGAGATCGACTTCAAGTACGCCCCCGCCCTCCAGTGCGCCGACAAGATCATGACCTTCAAGCTGGCGGTGAAGACCCTGGCTCAGAAAAACGGACTCCACGCCACCTTCATGCCAAAGCCCATCTTCGGCATCAACGGCTCGGGGATGCACACCAACATGTCCCTGTTC
>CAJULZ010000068.1 GCA_910587205.1 uncultured Oscillospiraceae bacterium | reverse complement strand
TCTGGAGAAGCTGGGGGGCTGAAGGCGTTTTTGGGGACGGAGCGGCTGCTCCCTGCGGAGGTTCTGGGGGGAGGATTTTGAGGATTTCTACGAGTATGCCGCCGACCCGGAGATGCGCCGCATGATGAGCCGGGGGGAGCTGGCGGGCAAACGGGGCGCGTCGCTGGCCGTTTCCCTCTCCCGCCGGTACCAACGGCAGGGGTTGATGAAGGAGGCCCTGCGGGCCGTCATCCACGAGCTGTTCCAGGCGGAGGGGCTGGACTATCTCCACCGCGGGCATTTCGACTTCAACCTGCCGTCGGCAAAATTGCAGGAAAAGCTGGGGTTTACCCGGCTGGCCGCCAGGACGTTCCGCCGGGAGGGGGAAAATGCGTACGGTGGAAACTATCCTGTGGAACCGCTGAGGGGAATAGGGGCGCCCGGCCGCCGGCCGGGCGCCCTTTTACCGATATATATCCCGCATTTTGTGCCATTTTTTGCCCATAAACGGCGAAATTCTTGCGTTTTTAACACGGCGGTGATATACTTGTCCCATCATTTGCCTGGGAGGGAGCGCTGTGAAAATCGCCCTTAAGATATTGATAATCGCAGGGATCATTTTGCTGGTTCTGGTGGGGCTGGTGGCTTTTGTGCTGGTCAAGGCCATGCTGACGCCCTTTGTGCCCAACGACTACACGAAAACCGTGGAGACAGGCGGGGAGATCGAGGCGAAATACCTGGCGATGGGCGGCTGTGAGGTGAAGAATACGCAGGCGGAGGCCCCGGGGGAATGGGGGGAATTCCGAGCCTACTACCCCGCGGCGCTGGAACAGGGGGAGGGAAAGTACCCCGTGGTGGTGTTCGTCAACGGCACCGGGGTGAAGGCGTCCAAATACAAGGCGCCGTTTCGGCATCTGGCCTCCTGGGGGTTCATTGTGCTGGGCAACGAAGACCCCAGCACCTGCACCGGGGCGTCCGCCGACGCCACCCTGACCTGGCTGCTGGAGGGGAATGATAACCCGGACAGCGTGTTTTATCAGAAGGTAGATGTGGGGCGGATCGGCATATCAGGCCACTCCCAGGGGGGCGCGGGGGTGTTCAACGCGGTGACCGCCAACGAACACAGCGCCCTGTATCAGGCCGCGGCGGCACTGTCCCCCACCAACGAGGAGACAGCGGCGGCGCTGAACATGACCTACGACCTGGCTAAGCTGGACATTCCCACCCTGATGCTGGCGGGGACAGAGGGGGAGTTTGAGACGGAGCTGGTGATCCCCCCGGCCCAGATGGAAAAAATGTATGGGCGGATGGACGTGCCCAAGGCCATGGCCCGGCGGAGGGGCAGCGAGCACGGCGGGATGCTGTACCAGGCCGACGGCTACGTGACGGCCTGGTTCATGTGGCGGCTCCAGGGTGACGGGGAGGCGGCCAAAGCCTTTACCGGGGACAGCCCGGAACTGGCAGATAACCCGCTCTACCAGGACGTGCGGATTGATTTGGGACAGTGACAATAAGAAGGGGGCGACCGGCTGCGGCCAGCCGCCCCTCAGCGTGGCGAAAAAGTCTTTTCGCCACGCTGAGCGCGGCTTTTTTGAACCAAGGACGTTCAAAAAAGCCGTTGATTGAACGTGAAAGACACCCCTCCTGGGTTTCTTTCACACTATCTTCCTTCCCGTTCTCGAAAAAGAAGCGTGTTTCTCGACAGTCTCAGGGGCGACCGGCTGCGGCCGGTCGCCCCTCTTTTTTTGCCCTATGCTACACATAATAAGGGTTAGGTTTGAACAGCAGGACAATCAGGTCGATGATTGCGCCGATTCCGAACAGGCCAAGGGTCAAAATGTACAGGATGCCCATGCCAATTTTGCCCTCATAGAACTTGTGCCCGCCAAAAACCCCTAAAAATAGGCACAGGAGAACCGCAACCCATTTGTTTTTCTCTTTTTTTAAGGCTTCGATTGAGACGCCGGCAGTATTGGTGTTTTGATTGACATTGCTGTTGTTGATGACGATGTTGGGCGGCTGCGCGGGCGTGGCGCCATTCAGATCTTCGACTTGGCGTCCACAATGGACACATAATACAGCTTCCTTTGAAATCTGTTTGCCGCAGTGTTTGCAAAACTTTACCTCGCCCTGTGGAGGCTGCTGGGACTGCAATTCCGGTCGGTGTGACAGCTCTGCCGGGGTAGTGTTTGGTTCTGCCATAAAATACCCTCCTTTTTCAAAATGTTACATATTGTAACGTTCTGATTGTAACAATATGTTACTGTGATGTCAAGGGGGAATTCGATGGTCGGGCTGCGTGAGATTCGGAAAAAGAAAAAGCTGAACCAGCAGCGGGTGGCGCTGGATCTGAATATCACGCGGGAAGCCCTGTCCCACTATGAAAATGGGAGGAGGGACCCCTCGCTGGCCATGCTGGTCAAGCTGTCGGAGTATTTTGACGTCTCCATCGATTACCTGATTACAGGTCATGAGTTTGAAAAAAGATGATCCGCATCCGGCATCCGGTTCCATGCCGGATGCTTTTTTCAGGCCCGCAAACCGTTGATACAGGCCGACTTTCCTGACAGTCGAGTTGGGTTTCCGTCAGAAAGCCTTGACTTTTACCCAGCGGCGGGGTAGGATAAAGGGCATATCCGACGCGAAGGAGGGAGCGCCTATGGGCGAGACCGTTGAGAGAAAGTTTTTTGGGGAATACATCCGGAAGAAGCGGTTGGAGGCGGGGATGACCCAAAAGGAGCTGGCGGGGCGGCTGTTTGTCACCGAGTCCACCGTCAGCAAGTGGGAGCGGGGGCTGTCCTACCCGGACGTGTCCATGGTGGTGCCTATCTGCGCCGCCCTGGGCATCACCGAGCACGAGTTTTTCACCGCCTGCGACGACGACCAGGCCCACACCCGGGAGCGGCAGGCGGCGATCTGGCGGGGGATCACCAAGGGGACCCGCCGGTTTTTCGCCGCGGGCTACGCCGTCGCCGTCGTGGTGTGCTTCATCTGCAATCTGGCGGTGTTCCACACCTTGGACTGGTTCTGGATCGTGCTGGCAGCCTGCGCCCTGGCGTTCTGCTTCACCAACCTGCCGTTTTTGTTCCGGGGGAACCGGCCGGCCATCTGCCTGGGATCGGCGTCCGGGTGCCTGATTTTGCTGCTGCTGGCCTGCTGGATAAACGTGGGGGGCTGGTGGATCCTGGGCGGCATGTGCATTGCCGCGGCGTGCCTGGCCCTGCCCTGGGACTGGTGGGCCGTGTGGCGGTTTTACGGAAAGCATGTGCCGCCGCTGTGTATGGCCGTGCTGACGGTTTGGGTGTTCGGGCTGCTGGCGGTGATTTGGGCCTTCACGGGCGGAGAGTGGCTGGTTCCGGTGGCCTTTCCGCTGGCGCTGGCGGGGTGCGGCTTTTTGTGGGCCGGGTTCGCGGCGGTGTACTGGGTGCCCGGGGGACCGTGGTTGAAGGCGGGGGTGATCGCCCTGCTGGCCAGCTTCGGCACGCCGGTGTTCAACGGGCTGTGCGATCTGCTGCTGGAGGACACGGGCGGGCCCCGGTTTTGGAAGTACTTCTCCGTGGGGGATATGCTGGAGCGGCGGGCCGCCGGGGACCCGTCCTGGGTGAACCCGCTGATCTTCCAGATCATGCTGGTGATCTCGATCGCTATTGTTGCGGCGGGTATCGTGGCGGAGGCGCGGCGCCGGAGGAGATAAGCACAAAAATTTCTGATTTCCCATTGGCAGGGCGGGGGGGTTCGTGGTATAATGTCCCAAGACGCACGACCCGACCAGATGAACAAAGGAGCTGCCGACTATGAATGACAAAGTACATGTGGTAAACCACCCCCTCGTCGCCCACAAGCTGACCATCCTCCGGGACAAGGACACCGCCACCAAGGATTTCCGGGAGATCGTGTCCGAGATCGGGATGCTGCTCACCTATGAGGCCACCCGGGATCTGCCGCTGACCACCAAGGAGATTGAAACGCCCATCTGCAAGATGGAAGCTCCCACCCTCAAGGGGAAGAAATTCGCCGTGGTGCCTATACTCCGGGCCGGGTTGGGTTTGGTGGACGGCGTGCTGCGCATGGTGCCCGCCGCCCGGGTGGGGCACCTGGGGATGTACCGCAATGAGGAGACCATGGAGCCGGTTCAGTACTTCTGCAAGATGCCCCGGGACATTGCCGAGCGTGACGTGCTGATTGTGGATCCCATGCTGGCCACCGGCGGCAGCGCCGACGCCGCCATCCAGATTATGAAGGGCTACGGCTGCAAGAACATCAAGCTGATGGTGTTGGTGGCCGCGCCCAAGGGCATTGAGGTTGTGACCGGCAAGCATCCCGATGTGGAGATCTACTGCGGCGCGGTGGACCAGGGCCTGAACGAGCACAGCTACATCGTCCCCGGACTTGGGGACGCGGGCGACCGCATTTTCGGCACAAAGTAAGAGGCCCGGGAGGGAGCCCCGAACCCCCGGGAAAGTGGATAGGGAGAAGCCCCCCTGATCTCTGCGGAAATCAGGGGGGTTCAGCGTATGGCGGGCCTTGGGCCCCGGCCCAGGGGCAGGCGGCGGAAAGAAAGATGGCTGACGGAGAAAAAATATATGAATAATTCAAATGAATTCCAGGCGTTTGAGGATATTATCGAGGAAATGTCCATGGTCTACCGGCATGACAGCCGCCCGTGGATGATCGGGTTCAGCGGGGGCAAAGACTCCACGCTGCTGTGCTGCCTGGTTTTCGAGATGCTGAACCGGCTGCCCGCCGGGCAACCGCGCAAGACGGTGTATATTATCTCCTCGGACACCATGGTGGAGAACCCCATTGTGCGGGATTATATGCACAGGATGTCGGCAATGATCGGGGAGAGGGGCGCGGAGCTGAACATCAAGTCGGACATCATCTACCCAAAGGTGGAGGACTCCTTCTGGTGCCGGGTCATCGGCCTGGGCTACCCGACGCCGGAGGCCCCGGGGTTCCGCTGGTGTACGGACCGCCTGAAAATCCGCCCCATGAACAGCTATATCTTGGATACGATCAAGAACAACGGGGAAGTGGTGCTGCTGCTGGGCGTGCGGAAGGCTGAGAGCACCTACCGGGCGAACAACATTAGGGAGCGGGAAATTGAGGGCAAGGTGCTGGTGCCCCACAGCGACATTGCGAACGCCTACGTATATAACCCGATGACCGAGCTCCCCAACGAGGCGGTCTGGCGGTATCTGCTGCGGGGGGACGCGAAATCCCCGTGGGGGTCGGACAACAAATACCTGTTTTCCTTGTACCAGGGGGAGAATTTGGGCGAGGAGCAGAGCGTGATCGGGGAGATCAGCGAGGAAAAGATCCCCGTCACCGGGAACTCCAGGTTCGGCTGCTGGATCTGCACGATGGTCAAGGAGGACAAATCCCTGAACGCCTTTATCAACCGGGGAGAGGAATGGCTCAAACCGCTCCGGGAGTACCGGGACTGGCTCTTAAAATTCCGCACAACGCCGGGCGCGAGGGAGTACAAACGCCGGAACGGCGTGATGTACCGCAAGCAGAACGGAGAGCTGGGGGAGGGGCCGTTCACGATGGAGAGCAGGAAGAAAATCCTGCGCAAGCTGCTGCTGCTTGAAAAAGAGACGAAGCGGACCCTCATTACCACGGAGGAGCTGAAGCAGATCGACCTGCTGTGGGACCGGGAGGGGGATCTGACGCGCAGGGGCCTGGTGGAGCTGTACGCGGAGGTGACGGGGAACAGGCTCCCGTGGGATCAGTATAAGGTCCCGCTGTTCCCGGAGGAGACCGTGGAGGAAATCCGGCGGCTGTGCGAGGAGAATCAGGTCGAATTTGAGCTGATATCCAAGCTGATTATTGAGATCAACGCCAATAAAAATTATACCAGGAGCGCCATGGTAGCGAAAGCCTTTGACCGCATCATGAACCAGGGCTGGCTTCATTTTGAGAGCATTGAGAAAGGTTTGAAGCATGAGGATTGAGAGGATAGCCCTATATAATTTTGGCTCCTATGAAGGGGAGGCCGTGTTTGACACGCGGACGGACAAGGAGCGGAACATCATCCTCGTGGGCGGGAAAAACGGCGCGGGAAAGACGACGCTGTTTACCGCCATGCGCGTGTGCTTATATGGATACATGGGGATGGGCTATAAAAACCAGGGCGCGTACTATACCCGCGCGGTGTCCAAGTTTTTGAACAGCAGTGCGAAATTGACGCGGCCCACCAAAGCGCATGTCCAGATGGAGATCTGCATCAACAACGGCCGGGAACTGGACCGGTATGTGCTGACCCGGGCGTGGGTGCTGGGAAATGCCCTTTCAGAGACGTTTGAGGTGGAGAAAAACGAGGCCGCCCTGGGGGAGGGCGAGAGGGCGGATTTTGAGAAATATCTGCGCTCCCTCATCCCGCCGGAGCTATTCGACCTCTACTTCTTTGACGGGGAAAAAATCGCTGATTTTTTCCTGGACGAAGGGGGCAGCGCCCGGATCAAGGGGGCGTTCCTCACCCTGTGCGGCTACGACGTCTTTGATATCATGCGCAAAAATTTCAGGAGGCTGCACGCCAACAGCTCCAAGTCCCTGCCGGACCTGGAGGAATACCTCCAGGCGGAGGAGTGGGCGGAGCAGGCCCAGGCAGTGTGCCAGGGGCTTTCCGAGCAGCTGAGGATATGTGCCGGCGAGCTGGAAAGTTGCGAGGGGGAGATTGCCGCGCTGGAGCGGGACTACCACGAGAAGGGCGGGATGACCCAGGATGAGTGGGCGGAAAAGCTGCTGGCGCAAAAGGAGGAGGACAAAAAGCGGGATAGGTGGAACGGGCTGCTGAAAAAGTGGGCAAACGACCTGATCCCATTTTTGATGGTTCGGGACCAGGTGCTGTCGGTAAAAAAGCAGATCGAGGCGGAGACCGGCGACCAAAAATACCGGGATTTCTGCGAAGTGCTGGATACGCCCGAAATCAGCCGGCTGGTCGGGGGGCAGGCGCCGGCGCTGAAGGAGATCGCCCGCGGGCAGTTTGGGAGCGGCGGCCAGCCGCTGCTCAACCTCTCGCTGGAGCAGAGCGCGGCGGTGCTGGGGCAGATCAAGCAGGTGGCCGATTTTGACATACAGGAGGTTTCCAACTGCAAGCGCTCGATCAAGCGCTCCCTGGACGTAAGCGCGGCCATTCGGCAGGAGCTGGAGAACAGCAGCGTGTCCGCCGTGCAGGAGTACATGGGCCGGAGGGCACAGCTGTTTGAGAACAAGAGCCGCTTGTTGGAGCGGCAGTCGCAGTTGGAGCGGCAGCTCCCGGTGCAGAAGGAGGTGTCCAAGCAGGCGGACGAGGAGCTGGCCCGCAAGAAGGCCAGGCTGGAGGACGAGCTGAAAAGGGCGTCCATCAACGACATATCCGCCCGCGCCATTGTGATGCTGGATAAGCTGCAAAAGGTCCTGTACCGCCGCCAGATGGAGCAGGTGGAGGCGGCGTTCCGCCGGGAGGTCAACGCCCTGATGCGCAAAAAGCACTTCATTGACGATATCCGGATCGACGGGCAGTTCAACGTCCATATTTACCGGATGGAGGATCTGAGCGCGGGGACCTTGGCGGAGGCGCTGGAGGCCAATTCAGAGGAGGAGATGCGCGGGCTCCTGGGGGACGCGGCCATGGAGCGGCTGCGCGGGGACGCGGCAATGGAATGGCTGCGCGGGCTCGCGGACGCGGACGGCCCGGAGGGCGTGGCCGCTTATTGCCGGGCCCAGGGGGACGCTACGCTGACGCTGCCGGTGGAGATTGACAAGAATTCCCTGTCCAATGGGGAAAAGCAGATTTTTATCATGGCCCTCTATTACGCCCTGGTGCAGCTATGCGGACATGAGATCCCGTTTATTATCGACACGCCGTTTGCGCGGATCGATACGGAGCACCGGCAGAATATCTCCCAGCATTTTTTCAGGAAGCTGGAGGGACAGGTTTTTATCCTGTCAACCGACGAGGAGATTGACTCCGACCACGTGCGGCTCCTGGAGGACCGGATCGCGTCGGTCTACCTTCTGGAGAGCGTGGACAACAAGCGGACGGCCGTGATAAAAAATTCCTATTTTGAGGTGCCGCATGGTTTTTAAAATCAGAACGTCCCAGAAGACGGCGGATATTTTCAATAAAATGAATGCCAGCATCAATTATGCCCCGTTTACCCTTTCAAAGCTGGCCATATCCATGTCGCTGAAAAGCGGGAAGCCGCTGCAAGGCGCGGATTATGAGACGGATTCCCTTGGCCTGGAACTGAACCGGCAGACGATTACCGGCGAGTGGGACATCCTGTACAAATGCCTGGTGGAGCTGTTTGAGGGGCGCCATATCGATGATGACGAGTATTTCCAGAAGTACCTGAAGGCGCACCTGGACCGCGGCGCCAAAATGATTTACAGCGAATTCCAATATAACAGCGATTTCCTTCTTGCCCTGCTCAGCGACAAGACGGGGATATGAATGTCCGCCGGATCCTATGCCGGGGGCGCAGAAGAAACGATGCAGGCCGCGGCACACGCCGCGGCCTGCATCGTTTTTTGCTCCGAAGTCAGGTGGATTGCCGCTCCACAATTTTGGAGTAAATCATGACCTTTTTGCTGATGTATTTTCCCTGAAGCACGCTGCTCACGTCCTCCACAATGGTGAGGCTCAGGTCGTACAGCATATTGTCCAGCGAGGTCAGGGTGGGGGTGCACAGCTCCGTGTACCGGGAATTGTTGATGCCGATGACGGCCACATCGTCCGGAATGCACACGCCCATCTCCAGCAGCGCCCGGATGCCGATGACGGCCAGCAGATCCTCGGAATAGATGATGCTGTTGGTGTCCGGATGGGTGCGCAACAGCTCCTGGGTGGCATGATAGATATCCCCGGTGGCGGGACCGGAATGGATGACCACAGGGGCCCGCCCGCCGCAGCAGGCGGCGACTCCCTCCTCATAGCCGGCCTGCTTGAGCTGGTTGCTTGGGGTGGGGCGGTCCACGATGAAAGCGGTGTTCTGCCGGCCCTTGCCGGCCAGCAGCTTGACACAGTCCGCCACCCCGTCTCGCTCATCAGCGATGATGCCGTAAACGTTGGGCAGGTCCAGATACCCGTTACAGATGAATATAGGGGTGGAGGGGAGATAGCGGCAAATGGCCTCCTTCATATGGTCGGTTTGATAGATAGAGCCCATGAGCACCGCGGCGTCTACCTTGCGCTGCTCAATGGCCTGGATGTACCGGGTCTGCTCCGTTGGGTCCATGCCGGTGTTGTAAATCAGACAGGAGTAGCCCTGCTCCGACAGCGCCCGCTGGAGATAGAAGATGCCGTCCGTGTGGTGGGTGGTGCGGATATCGGAGATGAGAATGCCGATCATCCGGGAGGATTGCGTGACAAGGCTCCTGGCAGTCTCGTTGGGTGTGTAGTCATACTGCTCCAACAGGGCCATGATGCGCCTGCGGGTGGCCGTCTTTACATTGGGGCGGTTATTGATGACACGGGAGACCGTGCTGGGCGACACATCTGCAATTTTAGCGATATCATAAATCGTAACTTCCCGCCGCACAAATCCACCCCCAATACAATTTTTTTGTAGGGAACGAGGACTCACCCAGGGAAACCGCACGCCCAGGTACGGGCCGCGGACGCCGCCGCTATCGAGTTACCTTTATTTTATACATTCTGTCCGGGAATGTCAAGGCAGGGAAGGGGTGGATAAAAATGAAATCGATTGCAAAAATTAGATTGACACACGCCGTGATTGTGGTAAAATGGATTTAGAAACAGGGGAAACCCAGAAGGAGGGGAGACCATGATACGTAGGAGCAGCGAAAAGACCGTAGAACGGCACGAGCACAAGTTCGAGGCGGACGGCTTCATCACGGTGCGCAGCCTGATAAACAGCGATGAGGAGCTGAACGGAAGCGGCCGCGTCTTTGCCCACACCACGATTCAGCCGGGCAGCGGCATTGGCTACCATATCCATACCGGGGACACGGAGATTTATTACGTGTACAGCGGCCGGGGGGAGTACAACGACAACGGCGAACTGACTGCGGTGGGACCGGGGGATGTGACATTTACGCCCTCGGGATGCGGCCACGGGATCAAATGTGTGGGCGACGAGCCTTTGGAGCTGATCGCACTGATCATCTATGGGTGAGGCTGGCGCGGCAAAAATCAGCGCGGTTTTGTGGGATCGGGGGCCCTATTGGGGTCCCCGGTTTTTACGCCTGCGGCACTTGTGATGTTGCACAATTTTTTGAGATCGATTGCCGTCTTTGCGGACAAAACGCCGAGGGGGAAGTGGCGAAAAAGATCATGATTCTCCATGAAAAGATCGAGATAATCCATCTAATTTTGACGGATTATGCCGGGCGGACGTTGGCGGGGCGGTATCGTGATTTTGCCAGAGGATAATTTGGGCAATTTTTTTAATCAATGAAATCTATTGCAAAACTTGTTTTTGGGCGTTATAATAACTTTGCAATCGATATTATAAACTGGTTTATATCGAACAGGACTGAAACACGCCAAAAACTGACAGATGAGAGAGACTGGATAACTATGAAAATTTTGATTCTCGGGGCTGGGGCGATGGGGATGCTGTTCGGCGGCTATCTGTCCCAGGAAAACTCGGTCTGGCTGCTGGATGTGGACCAGGGCCGGGTGGATAAGATTAACGCGGATGGTGTGACCGTGCGGGAGAAAGACGGGAGGGACCGGAGGTTCTGCCCCTCCGCGGTGACAGGTCCGGCGGGCCTGCCGGTGATGGATCTGGTGCTGGTGTTTGTCAAATCCATGTTTACCGTGGACGCGCTGGAAAAGAACCGGGCCCTGATCGGGCCGGACACCTACCTGATGACCCTCCAAAATGGTGCGGGGCATGAGGCCAAGCTCCTGCGGTTCGCCGACCGGGAACATGTGGTTATCGGCTCCACCCAGCACAACGCTTCCGTGCTGGAAAACGGGCGCACCTACCATGGCGGGACCGGCATCACCTCGATCGGCCTGCTGGACGGAGAATCTGAGGCCGTGGCCCACATTGCGGCGAGCTTTACCGCCTGTGGATTTCCCTGCGTCACCAGCGGGGACGTGAAGCGCCAGATCTGGACAAAACTGTTCACCAACACGGCGGCCAGCGCCTTGACGGCAGTGCTCCAGGTGCCCCTGGGCTTCCTGTACGACGACCCCCATGCCCGGGCCCTGATGGGGGAGCTGTGCCGGGAGGCGGTGGCGGTGGCCAATGCGGAGGGGGCCGCGCAGTTCGACGAGGCGGAGGTAATCCAGGGCGTGGAGGCGGTGTGCCGGAACGCGAAGGATGGCTACACTTCCATTTACGCCGACATTCGGGACGGCCGCCGCACCGAGGTGGACACCATCAGCGGCAGCGTGCTGGAGGCGGCAAGGGCCCTGGGCCTGTCCGTGCCGTACCACGAGATGGTAGTGAAGATGATCCATGCTTTGGAGAACAAGGCGGCATATAAAACCAGACAGGAGGAAAAAATATGAACGTATATCAATTAGGTGGCCTGCGCGTGGTGGATCTGACGAAGCTGCTTGACCCGGCTACGGAATCCCGCCGGTGCCATATGTACCGCTTCAACACGGGCGGGCCCATCCCCGACTTCCACACGATTATGGACCTGACCAGCCACCTGGGGACCCATTGCGAGTGCCCCTACCACCACGACGACAACTGGCCGGACGTGGCTTCCCTGCCCCTGACGGGCTTCATGGGCCGGGGGATTTACGTGGAGCTGAAGGATGTGCCGCCCAACGGCTACATCACGGCGGAAGTGCTGGACAAGGCGCTGGGGGATAAGATCCGGGAGGGCGACGTGGTTATCCTGGACTCCCCCTATAAGCTGACTCCCTTCACCCCCAAGACCAACACGGAGGAGGACAAGCGCCTGCTTGTCAACGGGGAGACCGGCCGTTGGATGGTGGAGCACAAGGTGAAGTCCGTGGGCTTTGGGGACGGCGTGTCCATTGAGAACTGCAACGAGGATGTCAAGCCTTTCCACGATGTATGTATGGCTGAGAACATCACCTTCCTGGAGGTGCTCAAAAACCTGGAGCTGCTCCAGAGCGAGACCTTCTTTATCTCCTTTGCCCCGCTGCCCATCAAGGGGCTGGATTCGTGCCCGGTGCGGGTATACGCCATTGAGGGCCTGCCTGGGTTCTAAGTGCCTGCTTAGTATCTCTCAAAGGCCGTTTGCGGGTCTGTTCCCGCCATGCTTTGTTGTGATTTCTTGAAAATAAACGCAATGATTTTTGCGAAATCCCACCTTGCCTGGCGGAGAACTTCCTCGTCAACCGGCACTTTTCGAGATATGAAACAGGCGCTAAGGCGTCCGCCCGTGAGGGCTTGGATATGTGACATATGAAATCTATTCGAAACAGGAGGATTCACTGATGGAGAAAACGAAAAGCCTGCGGGAGCTTGTGGCGGAGAAGCAGATTTTCGCGCCGTGCGTCTGGGATCTGATGTCCGCCCGGGCGGCGGAGCAGGCCGGGTACGAAGCGACGCTGCTGTCCGGGGGGGCCCTGGCGGAATGGGTGTGCGGCCTGCCGGATATCGGGCTGATCACGGCGGACGACCTGGTCCGCGCGACGGAGTATATCACCGCGGAGTCGGGAATCCCCTGCTGTGTGGACGCGGACGACGGCTACGGCGAAACGCCGCTGCACGCCTACCGCCTGACCCAGCGGCTGGTGGATGCGGGGGCCATGTCCCTCACCCTGGACGACACCACCGGCTACCGGGGATATAACCGCTGGGGGGCGCAGCTGCGCGGCGGGGCCGAGGACGGCACTATGACCCATCCCGCGGTGTCCCGTAAGGTGTGGCTGGCCAAGATGAAAGCGTGTCTGGAGGCCAGCTCCGGCACGGACTGTATGCCCATCGCCCGCACGGAAAGCAAGCTGCAATACGGCTTGGACGAGGCCATTGAGCGCTGCCTGCTGGCCGAGGAGCTGGGCGCGGAGATGACGCTGATCATCGGCCTGATGAACCAGGAGGAGGCCGAGAAGGTTGCCAAGCATGTGAAGGGCTGGAAGATGTGGCCCGACGTGGCCTCCCGCAACGGCGTGCCCGACGTGAGGCTGGAGGACATCGAACCGCTGGGCTTCAACTTCGTCACCATGCACATTTTGGAGAAGGCGGCCATGTGGGGCATGATCGACTTCGGCAAGCACGCCTGCCAGGAAAAGAGCTTGGTTTACCACGACACCCACACCATGGGCCTGAAGCCTGAGGAGGTGGAGCAGGGCATCGTGGGGATGCAGGCGAAGAACAAGCCCATGAAGCCCGACCGCTACATGTCGAAAGAACCGGGTTTCTGGAAGGATCTGCCGGGCGAGGGTTGATTGGCAGAATACTTACAAAAATGCGAGATAAGGAGTTCAGAATATATGGAAAGAAAATCTTTGCGTGAGCTGGTCGCCCAAAAGCAGATCTTTGCCCCCATTGTCTGGGACGTCATGTCCGCCAAGTGCGCTGAGATCGCGGGCTTTGAGGCAACGCTGCTGTCCGGCGGCGTGGTGGCGGGGAACTGCGCCACCCCCGATGTGGGCCTCATCACGGCGGACGACCTGGTGCGCATCACGGGCAACGTGTGCAGCGCGTCCCCGCTGCCCTGCTGCATTGACGCGGACGACGGCTACGGCGAGACGCCGCTGCACGCCTACCGCACCACCAAGCGCCTGGCGGATGCGGGGGCCATGGCCCTGACGCTGGACGACACCACCGGCACCCGCGGCTACGGCCGCTGGGCCAAGGCCCTGCGGGACGGCGACCCCTTCGGCACCATCCCCCATCCCGCCGTGTCCCGGGACGTGTTCCTGGCCAAGACGCGGGCGGCGCTGGATGCCTGCTCCGGTTCGGAGTGTATGCTCATCGCCCGGACGGAGACTGCCCTTCAGTACGGCCTGGAGGAGGCCATCGAGCGCTGTATCCGCGCCGAGGAGCTGGGGGCGGAGATGACGCTGGTCATCGGCCTGCGCACCCTGGAGGAAGGCACGGAGGTAGCCAAGCATGTGAAGGGCTGGAAGATGTGGCCCGACGTGATGGCCCCCGGCGGCGTGCCCGACGTGAATTTTGAGGACATCGAAAAGCTGGGCTTCAACTATGTCACCGCCCACTGTATCACCAAGGGCGCCAGCTATGGCATGACGTCCTGGGGCAAGCGGGTGCTGGAGGATAAATCCACGGTGTTCCACGACGAGCACGACATGGGTATCACCGAGGAGGAGGCCGCCCATCTGGATATGTTCCAGATGGCGCACGACAAGCAGTGGTTTGACCGCGAGGCGAAATACTGGAAGGGCCTGGAGCACCCCTATCTGGGCAAGATCGAGGGGTAAGCCCGGCTGCGGCATATGACGAAAGCCATGTCCGCGCGGGGCGGGAGGCCCGCCGCCCCGCCGGCGTTGGAATATGAGACAAACCGCAAAATAAGGAGGAAAAATGACATGAAAAAGGCGTTATCCGTTCTCTTGGCGTTGTCCCTGCTCTTGACGTCCCTGGCTGCGTGCGGCAGCCCCTCCGGGAACAACAGCACCCCCCCGGCGGACAACAGCACGCCGCCCGCCCAGAGCGACAGCAATGATCCCGGCCCCGCCGCTCCTGAGAAGAAGGAGGGCGGCCGCCTGACCATTTCCGCGGCCACCCCCACCACCCGTGCCTGGTATGACGTGCGCGGCATCATGGCCATCGCCATGTTCGGCTATATCTACGAGCCGCTGGCCCGGTACGGCTCCGACGGCAGCCCCGAGCCCTTCCTGGCCGAGAGCATCACCCCGGACGCGGACGCGCTGACCTGGACCATCGTGCTGCGGGACGGCATCCAGTTCTCCGACGGCAGCCCCTGCGATGCCGAGGCCGTGGCCTGGAACCTGGACTACTACAAGGAGAACGGCGTGCTGAAGGACTCCTTCTTCAAGTTCTACGACCACGCCGAGGCCACCGACAGCAAGACCGTGGTCTGCCACTTCACCGAGTGGGACGCCCTGTTTGACTACTCCCTGTGCCGCACGGCGCTCATCGCCTCTAAAAAGGCCTTTGACGAGAACGGCGCGGAGTGGCTGGCCGAAAACCCCGTGGGCACCGGCCCGTTCGTGGAGGCCGAGTTCAACCCGGACGTGAGCTGGATCTTTGACCGCAACGACAACTACTGGCAGGGCAAGGTGGCGCTGGACGGCGTGGACATGGTCTACTACCAAGATCGGAAGAGCGTCGTGTAGGGAAAGAGTGTAGATC